>NZ_JASCAM010000031.1:0-159320 GCF_029967835.1 Enterobacter sp. V87_3
CATGTCACTTTGAGTGCCCACACAGATTGTCTGATAAATTGTTAAAGAGCAGTGCCGCTTCGCTTTTCTCAGCGGCGCGGGGTGTGCATATTACGCTTTCCCGCCTCAGAGTCAAGCTTTAATTTCGCTTTTTTCTGCTAACCCGGCGGCGTGTGTGCCGTTGTTCCGTGTCAGTGGAGGCGCATTATAGGGAGTTATTCTGAGGCTGCAAGTGCAAAGTGAAAATTATTTACTGACTGCTCACTTTCCAGGCAAAACACATCTCAGATCTTCATTCTTGCCTGGTTTTTAAACAAAAACGAGCCGCAAGCGGCCCGTTTTTGCGTTTTGTGACTTACTGCACTGCCACAATTCGGTCTTCGTTGGCTTCCAGGCGGATAGCTTTACCCGGAATCAACTCGCCTGACAGTATCTGCTGTGCCAGCGGGTTTTCAATCTGCTGCTGGATAGCACGTTTCAACGGACGCGCCCCGTATACCGGATCGTACCCATTCTCGCTCAGCAGTTTCAGCGCATCGTCGGAGATGTGAATTTCATATCCACGCTCTTCCAGACGTTTGTACAGACGCTGCAGCTGGATCTGCGCAATCGAAGCAATATGTTTCTCACCCAGAGGATGGAACACAACCACTTCATCAATACGGTTGATGAATTCCGGACGGAAGCTATGGCTCACCACGCCCATCACCAGCTCTTTCATATGACCGTAATCCAGTTCGCCAAAGCGTTCCTGAATCAAATCTGAACCCAGGTTCGAGGTCATGATGACCACCGTGTTGCGGAAATCGACCGTTCTCCCCTGCCCGTCTGTAAGACGACCATCGTCCAGAACCTGCAGCAGGATGTTGAAGACATCCGGGTGCGCTTTTTCCACTTCATCCAGCAGGATCACGGAGTAAGGACGACGACGCACCGCTTCCGTCAGATAGCCCCCTTCTTCATAACCCACGTATCCCGGAGGCGCACCGACCAGACGCGAGACGGAGTGTTTCTCCATAAACTCGGACATATCGATACGAACCATTGCGTCATCGCTATCGAACATAAAGTTCGCCAACGCCTTACACAGCTCGGTTTTACCCACACCGGTCGGCCCCAGGAACAGGAACGAGCCGATTGGACGATTCGGATCGGATAACCCCGCGCGGCTACGACGAATGGCATTCGAGACCGCTTCAACCGCCTCGTTTTGACCAATAACGCGATGATGCAGATCCTGTTCCATGCGGAGCAGTTTTTCGCGTTCGCTCTCCAGCATGCGAGCGACCGGAATACCCGTCCAGCGCGCAAGCACTTCGGCAATCTCCGCATCCGTCACTTTATTACGTAACAGACGCATCGTTTTGCCTTCGGACTGCGTAGCAATCTCAAGCTGTTTTTCAAGCTCAGGGATTTTGCCGTACTGCAGTTCAGACATCCGCGCAAGATCGCCGACGCGACGCGCCTGCTCAATAGCGATTTTCGCCTGTTCCAGTTCCGCCTTGATTGTCTGCGTACCGGAGAGTGAAGCTTTCTCCGCTTTCCACTCTTCTTCTAACTCTGAATACTGGCGCTCTTTCTCGTCCAGCTCCTCGTTGAGCATATCCAGACGTTTCTTGCTGGCCTCATCAGACTCTTTCTTCAGCGCCTGCTGCTCCAGCTTGAGCTGAATAATTCGGCGATCGAGTCGGTCCAGTTCTTCCGGTTTCGAGTCAATCTGCATACGGATGCTGGACGCCGCTTCATCGATAAGGTCAATCGCTTTATCCGGCAACTGACGGTCAGCTATATAACGATGCGAAAGCGTCGCCGCCGCCACGATGGCCGGGTCAGTGATCTGCACATGGTGGTGCAGCTCATAACGCTCTTTCAGACCACGCAGGATTGCGATGGTGTCTTCGACGCTTGGCTCAGCCACAAATACTTTCTGGAAGCGACGTTCCAGCGCGGCATCTTTCTCAATGTACTGGCGATACTCATCAAGCGTGGTCGCGCCCACGCAGTGAAGTTCACCGCGCGCCAGCGCAGGTTTCAGCATGTTCCCGGCATCCATCGCACCGTCGGCCTTACCGGCACCCACCATGGTGTGCAGTTCGTCGATAAACAGAATGACGTTACCTTCCTGCTTCGCCAGATCGTTAAGCACGCCTTTCAGACGTTCTTCGAACTCACCGCGGTACTTCGCACCGGCCACCAGCGCACCCATATCCAGCGCCAGTACGCGGCGGCCCTTCAGCCCTTCCGGCACTTCGCCATTCACGATACGCTGCGCCAGCCCTTCAACGATGGCGGTTTTACCGACACCCGGCTCACCGATCAGCACCGGGTTGTTTTTGGTACGGCGCTGCAGAACCTGGATGGTACGGCGAATTTCTTCATCACGGCCGATAACCGGGTCCAGTTTGCCCTGCTCAGCACGCTCGGTCAGATCGACCGTAAATTTTTTCAAAGCCTGACGTTGGTCTTCGGCTCCCTGATCGTTCACGCTTTCACCTCCGCGCATTGTCTCAATCGCCTGAGTCACGTTGGCGGTGGTTGCGCCGGCAGATTTCAACAGGTCGGTCAACGTCCCGCGTGATTCAAGCGCCGCCAGAACAAACAGCTCTGACGAAATAAAGTTGTCCCCACGTTTTTGCGCCAGCTTGTCGCAAAGGTTCAGCACTCGCACCAAATCCTGTGAAGGCTGTACGTCACCACCGGTCCCTTCGACCTGCGGTAAACGGCTCAACGCCTGATCAATTGCCGTGCGTAACTGGCCAGCATTAATGCCAGCTGAGGTTAATAATGGACGTACCGATCCCCCTTCCTGATTCAGTAAGGCGCTCATTAAATGAAGAGGTTCGATGAATTGGTTGTCGTGCCCGAGTGCGAGAGACTGGGCATCGGCGAGAGCAAGCTGGAATTTATTAGTAAGACGATCCAGACGCATAACTCCTCCCATAACAGGTCAAATTTGCTACTGGAGATTAAATGAGGTCATCCCTCAATTATTCAAGGTTAATGACCTGAATTATGTGAAAAGAAAACGGCGCGTACCGGATCGTCTTGATTCTTTAGGTTATATCAGCCAAATGAAACTTGCCATACGCCCCGTCGTCTTGTCACGACGCCAGGAGAAAAAATCACCCGTTTCGGTGACCGTACAGCGATCGCCGCCGAAGATCTGCGTTACCCCGATATTATTCAGGCGCTGGCGTGCAAGCTGATAAATATCGGCCAGATATTTATCGCCCACGGGCGTAAACGCCTCGACCGCCTGCGGATCTTTCTCCATAAACGCTTCGCGAACTTCAGGCCCAACTTCAAACGCGCGTGGGCCGATTGCCGGACCGAGCCAGGCAAGGATATTGGCAGGGTTATCTACGAAACAGGCAACGGTCTCTTCCAGCACGCCCTGACACAGGCCACGCCAGCCCGCATGCGCTGCCGCGACCTCTGTACCCGCACGGTTACAAAACAGAACGGGCAGGCAATCGGCCGTCATAACGGCACAGACTGTTCCTGGAGTATTGCTGTAAGAGGCATCGGCGCGTTTTGAAGCATAGGGTTCCCCTGTTAACTTCAGAACGCCCGTACCGTGAACCTGCTCCAGCCAGACCGGTTTCGAAGGCAAATTCCCCGCAGCAAACAGACGATTGCGGTTCTCTTCGACATGCTCCGGGCTGTCGCCACAATGGGCACCGAGGTTCAACGACGCCCACGGCCCCTGGCTGACGCCACCGATACGGGTCGAACTACAGGCAGCCACGCCTTCAGGCAACGGCCACTCCGGAACAATCAGTTTGGTCATAACCAGTCCACGTGATCCTTATGTTCTTCAAAATCTGCACGCATCGCGTCGATAAGTTCCACCATATCCTGTGGGATAGGCGCATGCCACTCCATTTGAATGCCGGTGACAGGATGGTAAAGACGCAGCATTGTGGCGTGCAGCGCCTGGCGGTCAAATTTACGCAGTACGCTGATAAACTCCTCGGATGCGCCCTTTGGCGGACGCGGGCGACCACCGTAGACCGGATCACCCACCAGCGGATGAGTAATGTGCGCCATATGGACACGGATCTGGTGCGTACGCCCCGTTTCCAGACGCAGACGCAGGCGCGTATGAATGCGGAAATGTTCCATGATGCGGTAATGCGTTACCGCCGGTTTACCCATCGGATGAACGGACATATGGGTGCGCTTTGTTGGGTGACGGCTAATCGGCTCGTCAACCGTGCCGCCAGACGTCATATGACCAATGGCTACCGCTTCATATTCGCGCGTGATTTCGCGCAGCTGCAGGGATTCAACCAGATGGGTCTGGGCCGGAATGGTTTTTGCCACCACCATTAATCCGGTGGTGTCCTTATCCAGACGGTGAACAATCCCGGCGCGAGGAACGTCGATGATTGGCGGATAATAATGGAGAAGCGCGTTAAGCACCGTGCCGTCAGGGTTGCCAGCACCCGGATGAACAACCAGCCCACGCGGCTTATTGATCACCAGAATATCGTCATCTTCATAGACGATGTCCAGCGGGATATCCTGCGGTTCGAAGCGGACGTCTTCTTCAATTTCAACGTTGATGGCGACAGCTTCTCCACCAAACACTTTCTCTTTTGGCTTGTCCCAGATCTTGCCGTTTACCAGCACGCGCTGGTCAAGGATCCATTCTTTTATGCGTGAACGCGAATAATCAGGGAACAATTCGGCCAAAGCTTGATCTAAGCGTTGACCGAGCTGATTTTCGGAGACTGTTGCGGTGAGTTCTACTCGTTGTGCCATAAACTGCTTCTTCGTTTAACGTTGGGTTTTACGGCTTTGCCGTTTAATATAGTGTGCTATTGTAGCTGGTCTTAATCGGGAGCAGGAACAGAGATTCTCCCGGACAAACATTTGAGGAAAGTCAAAACGTCATGACGCGCATGAAATATCTGGTGGCAGCGGCCACGTTGAGCCTGGCTTTGGTGGGCTGCTCCGGTTCAAATGAACAGGTCCCTGACAATCCGCCGAATGAAATCTATGCGACTGCACAACAAAAACTGCAGGACGGTAACTGGAAACAGGCGATAACGCAACTGGAAGCGCTGGATAATCGCTATCCGTTTGGCCCGTATTCGCAACAGGTACAGTTAGATCTCATCTACGCCTATTACAAAAATGCCGATCTGCCGCTGGCTCAGGCCACTATCGATCGCTTCATGCGTTTGAATCCAACTCATCCTAACATCGATTATGTCATGTACATGCGTGGCCTGACTAATATGGCGCTGGATGACAGTGCATTGCAGGGCTTCTTCGGCGTGGATCGCTCTGACCGTGACCCGCAGCACGCGCGTGACGCCTTCAACGACTTCTCAAAACTGGTGCGCGGTTATCCGAACAGTCAGTACATCACTGACGCCACCAAACGTCTGGTGTTCCTGAAAGACCGTCTGGCTAAATACGAATACTCTGTGGCGGAATACTACACTCGCCGTGGCGCCTGGGTTGCGGTGGTTAACCGTGTCGAAGGCATGCTGCGCGACTATCCGGACACGCAGGCTACACGTGATGGCCTGAAGCTGATGGAGAACGCTTACCGTCAGATGCAAATGACCGGACAGGCTGAAAAAGTGGCTAAAATCATCGCCGCAAACAGCAGCAATACCTGATACAGGTTCAAACGCAAAACGGCAGCCCTGGGGCTGCCGTTTTTTTATTCATTTTCGTTTACGTCTGAAGCGCGTTGGATTCAACACAACCCGTCAACTATGACCGCAATTCCTGACTTCGACAAGGTAAATCTCGCCTCTTCCTGCCCTGCCTCACAAAATAATACGGTTGACAAAAAGTGACAAAAATACGTGATTTAGATCACACAATTTGACATTCGAAGAGGTATGCTGGAATCACCAAGACGGAAAGACAAGAGGTAAAATTTATGCCAATGAACATTACCAGTAAACAAATGGAAATTACTCCGGCAATTCGCCAGCACGTCGCAGACCGTCTCGCCAAACTGGATAAATGGCAAACACATTTGATTAACCCACATATCATTCTGTCTAAGGAGCCGCAGGGTTTCATCGCTGACGCAACTATCAATACTCCAAACGGCCATCTGGTCGCCAGCGCGAAGCATGAGGATATGTACACCGCTATCAACGATTTGATCAACAAGCTGGAACGGCAGCTCAATAAAGTGCAACACAAAGGTGAAGCCCGTCGCGCCGCAACATCGGTGAAAGACGCCAGCTTCGCGGAAGAAGTTGAAGAAGAGTAATCCTTTAAATTGAGTGTACCGCCAACGCGCCTTCGGGCGCGTTTTTTATTGACAGGATGAAAACAGTACGGGTACTTTAACGGTATCAATTTCAGGATGACCCTATGAAACATACGCCGTTTTTCTTCGCATTCTTTTTTACCTTCCCCTGATTGGGAGGCGTTTCGTCGTGTGATAAAGAATGCGAAGACGAACAACAAGGCCTCCCAACCGGGAGGCCTTTTTTATTGATAACGATAAATGAGACAGACAACACTATGACACCGGAAAACCCGTTACTGGACCTGCGCGTAAAGATAAGCGCGCTGGACGAAAAATTACTGGCCCTGCTGGCCGAGCGACGCACTCTGGCAGTGGAAGTTGGCAAAGCCAAGCTGGATTCACACCGCCCCGTGCGCGATATCGACCGCGAGCGCGATCTGCTTGAACGTCTGATCCACCTCGGCAAAGCGCATCATCTTGATGCGCATTACATTACCCGCCTGTTCCAGCTCATCATTGAAGATTCTGTTCTGACCCAGCAGGCGCTGCTGCAACAGCATCTGAACAAGACCAATCCACACTCCGCGCGTATCGCGTTTCTGGGGCCAAAAGGCTCTTACTCACATCTGGCGGCACGTCAGTATGCGGCCCGCCATTTCGAAGAGTTTATCGAAAGCGGCTGCGCGAAGTTTGCCGACATTTTTAATCAGGTTGAAACTGGCCAGGCGGATTACGCCGTGGTCCCCATTGAAAACACCAGCTCCGGCGCGATTAACGACGTGTACGACCTGCTGCAACACACCACCCTGTCTCTGGTTGGCGAGCTGACGATCCCAATTGACCACTGCGTGCTGGTCTCCGGCTCGACGGATTTGAATAAAATTGAGACGGTCTACAGCCATCCGCAACCTTTCCAGCAGTGCAGCCAGTTCCTGAACCGCTATCCACACTGGAAAATCGAGTACACCGAAAGCACATCAGCGGCGATGGAAAAGGTCGCTCAGGCCAATTCCCCGTCCGTTGCCGCCCTCGGCAGTGAAGCAGGCGGTGCGCTGTATGGCCTGCAGGTGCTGGAGCGAAATCTGGCTAACCAGACGCAAAATATCACCCGCTTCGTGGTGCTGGCACGCAAGGCGATCGATGTGTCAGAGCAGGTCCCCGCTAAAACCACCCTGCTGATGGCGACCGGTCAACAGGCAGGTGCGCTGGTTGAAGCCCTGCTGGTTCTGCGTAATCACAATCTGATCATGACCCGGCTGGAGTCCCGCCCAATTAACGGCAACCCGTGGGAAGAGATGTTTTATCTTGATATCCAGGCTAACCTGGAGTCTGCATCCATGCAGAAAGCCCTGCGTGAGCTTGGCAAGATCACGCGTTCCATGAAAGTTCTGGGCTGCTATCCGAGCGAAAACGTAGTGCCGGTCGACCCGGCTTAACGTTCGATAAACCGGCTTTTCTTCACACCTGCCACGCTGACGGGCAGGGTGAAGATCGCCCCTGAGAGCGGATATTTCGCCAGCTCTTCCTCGTCCATATTTTCCCGCGTGGTGGTGATAAACAACGTTTTCATATCCTCTCCACCAAAACAGACCATCGTCGGGCAGCGCACCGGCAGCCGATATTCTTCAAGCTGCTCACCCTGGGGCGAAAACCGCGCGATACGCCAGCCGTCAAACAACGCGCTCCAGTAACAGCCTTCAATGTCCGTCGCCGCACCATCAGGTATGCCCTCACCCTCTTTAAAGCGACGAAATACGTCACGTTGACCCGGCTCACCCTGCTCGTCCAGCGGCGTTCGGTAAATCACGCCGTTTGGCGTGTCGGCGGTAAACATCCATTTTTTATCCTGAGTAAACGCAAGGCCGTTGTGTCCCTGGATGTCCCACTGGATGACTTTAGGCGTCAGGTCGTTATCAATGCGCATCAGCATGGCACCGTTGTAGTCGCCTGGCCCCCAAAAGGTGCCCGCGTAGAAACGCCCTGCACTGTCGGTGCCTCCATCATTAAAACGCGCCAACTGCGGGTTAGAGGGGTTATCGCAGACCTTTTGCCGGAGCAGACCATGCTTGTCGGTCAGCCAGATGGCGTTACGCATCGCAACAATAAAACCGCCGTTTTCACGCAGGGCAAAACAGCCCACCTCTTCGTGAAACGAAAGTACAGTATGTTCCGCAGTGGCGATATGAAAGCGGTGGATCTCGCCTTCGAGAATATCCGCCCAGTAGAGCGCCTGCTCTTCCTCGCTCCACGTCGGGCATTCCGGCAGGTGGCCGGTGTAATTTAACAGCAGCTGTGGTTCGGACATGACAGTTCCCCAAAATGAAAAAAGCCAGCATTGCTGGCTTTCAGTATATACATCATCGCATTACTGGCGACTGTCATTTGCCTGTCGCAACAGCGTGCGGCTTTCGCTCTGGAACCGCGTCGCATAATCACCGAACCAGTGCTCAACCTTACGGAAGCTGTCGATGAACGCCTGCTTATCGCCGTGCTCCAGCAAGGTGATGGCTTCACCAAAGCGCCGGTAGTAGCGTTTGATCAGCGCGAGGTTATTCTCCGAGGACATAATAATGTCGGCATACAGCTGCGGATCCTGCGCAAACAGCCGCCCGACCATCGCAAGCTCCAGACGATAGATCGGCGAAGAGAGCGCAAGCAGTTGTTCAAGCTGAACGTTCTCTTCTGCCAAGTGCAGCCCGTAGGCAAAGGTGGCAAAGTGGCGCAGCGCCTGGATAAACGCCATGTTCTGGTCGTGCTCCACGGCGCTGATGCGATGCAAACGCGCGCCCCACACCTGAATCTGTTCCAGGAACCACTGATAGGCTTCTGGCTGACGACCATCGCAGTACACCACCACCTGTTTCGCCAGGCTGCCACTGTCCGGGCCAAACATCGGATGCAGCCCAAGAACAGGGCCACTGTGCGCTGCCAGCATCGCCTGTAGCGGACCATTTTTGACCGAGGCCAGATCGACCAGGATACAGTCGTCCGGCAACGGAGGAAGTTTCCCAACGATCTGCTCCGTTACGTGGATAGGCACGCTAACGATAACCATCCCCGCATCGGCGGTCAGCTCCGGCGCGCGCGCCCAGTCTTCTTTTTCCAGAATGCGCACCTGATAGCCGGAAAGCGTCAGCATCTTCTCAAACAGTCGGCCCATCTGACCACCGCCGCCCACAATCACCACAGGTCGTAGCGACGGGCAGAGTGTCTTGAAGCCTTTGTCGTTTTCGCTGGAATAGGATTCACGCATAACGCGGCGCAGAACGTCTTCAATTAAATCAGGCGAGACGCCCAGCGCCTGTGCTTCTTTACGGCGGGAGGCCAGCATTGACGCTTCGCGCTCCGGGACATAAATCGGCAAGCCGTACTGGCTTTTAACTTCACCTACCTCGGCAACCAGCGCCATACGGCGCGCCAGCAGCTCCAGCAGCGCCTTGTCCACTTCATCTATTTGATCGCGTAACGCGGTCAATTCAGCAACCATAACTAACCTCTTAAACCAGACGCGTCGACAGCTGGCCGCTTAAATCTTTATGGATCTCACGCAGCAGCGCATCGGTGGTTTCCCAGCTGATGCAGGCATCCGTCACGGATACGCCATGCTTCATTGCGCTGCGCGGTTGTTCTGATGACTGATTACCTTCATGAATATTACTTTCAATCATCAGACCGATAATAGAACGGTTGCCATCTTTGATCTGCGCGATCACAGACTCTGCCACCGCAGGCTGTCGACGGTAATCTTTATTGGAATTACCATGGCTGCAATCTACCATCAGAGCCGGGCGCAGTCCCGCCTGTTCCATCTCTTTTTCACACTGTGCCACGTCCGCCGGGCTGTAGTTCGGTGCTTTACCGCCGCGCAGGATCACATGTCCATCCGGGTTGCCCTGGGTTTGCAGCAGGCAAACCTGCCCTGCCTGGTTGATTCCAACAAAGCGGTGTGGCATCGCAGCGGCGCGCATTGCGTTGATTGCCGTCGCCAGGCTGCCGTCGGTACCGTTTTTAAAGCCAACCGGCATAGAGAGGCCAGAGGCCATCTCACGGTGAGTTTGTGATTCCGTGGTGCGTGCACCAATCGCAGACCAGCTAAACAGATCGCCAAGGTATTGCGGACTGTTCGGATCCAGCGCTTCGGTTGCCAGCGGCAGCCCCATGCTGACCAGCTCCACCAGCAGGCTACGCGCTATCTTCAGGCCTGCTTCCACATCAAACGAGCCATCCATGTGCGGGTCGTTGATCAACCCTTTCCAGCCAACGGTCGTACGTGGCTTTTCAAAATAGACGCGCATCACCAGATAGAGGCTATCGCTGACCTCCTCCGCTAATGTTTTAAACCGACGAGCGTACTCAATGGCGGCTTCAGGATCGTGAATAGAGCAAGGGCCACAGACCACCAGCAGGCGCGGATCGCGACCGGCAATGATGTCAGAAATGGTCTGGCGAGAGTGCTCAATTTGAGCCTCTTGTGCCGCGCTCAGCGGAAACTCCGCTTTCAGCTGATCCGGAGTAATCAAAATCTGTTCGTCGGTAATGTGTACGTTATTCAGCGCGTCTTTTTGCATGATGGCAGTCCTGTAAAGCTCGTTTGCGATAGTGGTTTCCTCTAAGAGGTGAAGCAACGATACCACATCAAGTAAAGATTTCAATCCAAAATACGTACAGATATGTTTACAAAAACCATTTGTTAGCAAAAATCAGGCGTCAAAATCGTAAACTTAAAATTACATCTCCGATTATCTTATGAGGCTATGCTGATAAGAAAAGGAGAATAACTATGCGTGCAATCGCATCTGCACTATTGATGCTGTGTCTGGCAGGCTGCCAGATTAACCCGTACACCTTTCAACCCGACTGGACGAGTCCTGACTGGTTTACCGCAGGGAAAGAGGACGCCATGAACGGCTTGCCTGCTAAAGATAACGCGGCCCTGGCCGATAACCTTAACGACAGGCATGTCGATCGACATGCCTATTTGCGCGGCTACGCCGATGGTCAAAAAAGAGTCTGCGAAGAAGAATTTATTCACGCCTGGGGATTAGCGGGAAAATCATTCCCGGCCAGCTGTGAAGGTACAGAAAACGCCCTGAAGCTGCACAAGGCGTGGCAAAAAGGAATGGATGACAGCATTAAAAGCAGTCGGCTTAATTGATTATTCAGCATTCACAAGAAATGCAACTGTAAGATTTTACCTACAGCACAGCAGGAATTTTCTGACATAATGACGGCTATATTAAACGACGTTATTCTGCCATCACGTTGTTAAGGCATCTGGCCCCTGAGCGATATGGCGGATTCTGATGAGAAAATCATTCTTGATCTCTTTATCACGGCTCACTCTGGCGCTCCTGTTGCTTCTTTTTATGGGTCAGGCAGCCGCAGTCGCCTTAACAGAAACGGATAAATCGGTTCGTTCTATTGTATCGGGTATCGTCAGTTACACCCGCTGGCCAGCCCTCGCAGGCCAGCCTGTGCTCTGTATTTACGCCTCTTCGCGCTATAGCCAGGCGCTCAGCACCCGGAATGAGGGGCAGAGCGTTTTGCCTTATACACCCGTCATTGTACGCAACGATCAAGAAGCACTCTCAGCAACATGCGACGCCATTTATTTCGGCTCGGAATCACCGGCAAAGCAGCTTGAATTAATAAGCCAGTATCAGGGCCGGGCATTGCTGTTACTTTCAGAGCAGAACCCGGAATGCGTTATTGGCAGCGCCTTTTGTCTGGTATTTGAAGGTGGCCGGGTTAGGTTTTCCGTCAATCTGGATGCGCTATCGCGCAGTGGCGTAAGAGTCAATCCGGATGTATTAATGCTTGCACGGAATACAAAGCATGAATAAGGATTTCACTTCAGCACCACGTCCGACGTTTAAAAGAACGCTGAGGCGTATCAATATGATAAGCGTAATAGTAACAATGACGTTTATATGGTTGTTACTCAGCTTTGCTTCCGTCGTGACATTAAAGGAATACGCCCAAAAGAATCTCGAATTAACGGGGGCGACCATGAGTCACAATCTGGAAGCCTCCCTGGTTTTCAACGATTCATTGGCGGCAAATGAAACCCTCACCACCCTTGGCAAGCAGGGGCAGTTCGCCGCAGCGGAAGTGCTCAACGTTCATGAGAAACGCTTCGCATACTGGTCCTGGAACCCGCAGGATAATAGCGACACCCTGGGCACGCTGGTTAGCCGCTGGCTGTTTCCCAATCCGGTTTCACAGCCAATTATGCACAACGGAAGCAAGATCGGCGAAATTCGCCTGACCGCACGCGACAGTCTGATCGGCCATTTCCTCTGGATGTCGTTTGCGGTTCTCACCGGCTGCATTCTTTTAGCCTCTGCCGTTGCCCTTACCCTGACGCGCTCGTTACACCATGGCATGGTCATCGCCATGCAGAACATTACCGATGTCGTTCATGATGTGCGCACCAACCGCAACTTCTCGCGGCGTGTAAAGGAAGGGCGTATCGAAGAGTTCCATCAGTTCGGTGAAGATTTCAACAGCCTGCTGGATGAGATGGAAGAATGGCAGCTTAAGCTTCAGGCAAAGAATGCCCAGCTTCTGCGTACCGCCATGCACGATCCCCTGACAGGCCTTGCAAACCGGGCGGCATTTCGTAACAGCATTGCCGCTCTGATGAATGATGTATCCGCTAAGGCACATTCCGCCCTGCTGTTCCTGGATGGCGACAACTTCAAATATATCAACGACACCTGGGGCCATGCCGCAGGCGACGGCGTGCTGATTGATGTCGCCGAAAGAATGGTCGAGTTCGGACAAAAGCGTCACCGGTCTTACCGTCTCGGCGGGGACGAATTTGCGATGATCCTGTACGGCGTCCATTCAGAAAATGAGGTTCAGCACATTTGCGCTGCCCTGGCGCAACGGTTCATTCGTCCGTTTGATGTTCATAACGGGCACACAGCATCAATGTCACTCAGCATTGGCTATGCTCTGGCGTGGGAAAATGCCTCCGTGGAGGTATTACTGGAGCAGGCCGACCGCAACATGTACCTGGTGAAAAACCAGCGAACCAAAACACTCTCTTAGAAAGGAATACGGTATGTTAAAGCGATACCTCGCGCCCCTGTTTATGGCATCACTTGTCCTGGCAGGCTGTCAGGCCCCGCCAAAAGGGAAATTCACCGCCGAGCAAATCGCCGCCATGCAGTCCTACGGTTTCAATGAATTGAACGGGGACTGGTCTCTGGGCCTGTCAGATAAGATCCTGTTTGATAAAAACGATGCCAGACTACGCCCGGAAAGCGAAACGCAAATCCGGACCATGGCTTCCCGCCTTGCGGCGACCGGTTTAAACCATGCGCGAATGGACGGACATACGGATAACTACGGAGAAGAGAGCTACAACGAAGCACTTTCGTTAAAACGCGCTAATGCCGTTGCCGACGCCTGGGCGAAAGGGGCAAATATCCCCCGTGGCAATCTCACCACGCAGGGACTCGGCAAAAAATATCCCGTTGCCAGCAACAGTACCCCACAAGGGCGTGCTGAAAACCGCCGGGTTGCGGTGGTCATCAGCACGCCATAGGGTTATTTAACGGATGATTCAGCGAGCGACACGCCTGATGCCGCTCGCCAGCACAGCCAGTCGATGACGATAAAGATTGCCAGACTCACGCCCATCACCGGCAGCGCCAGTCCCAGCAGGACGCTTATCATCACCGTCACTCCCCTTCCCCATCCCGACAACGCCAGCCAGCTCTGACAGAGCGTTTGCACCGGGTTCACCGCTGAGTTTGCCGGACGGCGCATCCACCACATCCGGTATCCCCAGAGGATCAGTACGCACAGCGCAGTTCCAAACGCGATAAGCAGCAACTGATTCACCAGGCCAAACAGAATGCCCATGTGGAAATCCACTCCCCAGCGGGTGAGTTTTGCCATTAGCGGGAAGTCAGCGAAGCGGGTGCTGTCCGTAACCTGCATTGAGTGCGGATCAACGGCAACGGCGTCCACCTGGGTCGGCCAGCGGCGATCGATTTCAGTCACCGTCCAGGCCCGATCGGCCATTTTTGCCGGGCGGATCTCCAGCTTACTGGCGTCAATCCCGGCCTTGCGGGCAGAGTGCAAAACGCCATCAAACAGCGTCATATCCAGCGCCATTTCTGGCATCTTCATTCCGGCATGGTGTCCGTGGTGCTCAGCATGTTCATCAAGCTCTTCCGGTAAGCCTGTGAGGGCGGTGTTCACCTGCGGCGTGAGCCAGTTCATCCCAGCGCGCAGCTTATCCACATTGCCCCCGGCCAGTTGCGACCATGTCAGACCGGTAGCCGAAAAAAGCAACATCCCGCCCAGCAGGATCCAGCCTAATGTGACATGTAAACGCCGACGATTCTGGAAGCGGTTGTTAATGCGCCGCTTAGGGCGAGTGAAAAACCACAGGGCGATACCGCCGAGCGCGGCAATCCACATCCATGAGGCTGCCAGCTCGCTGTAGAGACGTCCAACATCACCCAGCATCAGCGAAGTATGCAGATAATCAATGGTCTGACGCAGCGGCAAAATCCCGCTGGTGCCGTACACCGTCATATCGCCCAGCACCGCCAGGCTAACCGGATCGATAAAGACAGCCCGGTTTTCCGATGGCCCAAGCGTTGGGTCGGCAAACATCACCCGGGTAGTGTCGCCATCGGACAGCCCCGGGCGAACGGCGTGCAAACGCAGCTCTTTACCCACGACGTTTTCCGCCACGGCAATTTGCGCCCCCAGTGGCTGAGGTTCACCCACGTTATCCGTATGCAGCGCGTGACGGTAGAGCGCATTTTCCAGCTGCGGTGTCGCCACGTACAGCGTGCCGGTCAGCGCGGCGAAGAAGATAAACGGACCAACAAATAGCCCGACATAGAAATGAAGTCGACGCAGCAGGTTTCCCCATGCCGCGCGCGGAGTGCAGGTTGTCATACTTTTCCTTTTTCAGGCAAAAAGTTATCGATTTTGTTTTTAAAGGGAAAAAGCAGATCTACGCGGCGGCGCGCGGGTATCAGGATAGAGCCAGGGGAAAAAGTGCCAGTGACTGACCGCCTGCCGTGGCGGCCTCACGCGAAGCCGTTGCACTAGCGCAACGAGCAGGACGATCAGCGCCAGCATCATGCCCGGCACATGCGCCATCAGCACGCAATAGCCACACGCTTCGGCATGATCGACGGGGAGCGAGTGCTGCATGTCGCCGTGATGCTCATCCATCGACATCATGCTCATATCATGATGCATGCCCGGCATGGCGCTCATGGGATTTTTTTGCAGCGCAACGGAGATAAGCGGTGCCACGACGATCAGCAGGATCGCGAACAGCGCGGTCAATGCCGCTGTGCGTTTCCAGGTATGCTGATGCAGTACGTTATTCACTTACCCTCCGTTAAAGAGGCAAGCATTGTAAACGATTTATCACAAAAGAGTTAACGCGAGGAGTGCGATGAAATAAAAAAGGGCCAGCCTTTCGGCCAGCCCCTTTAACAGGATGTCGCTTAAGCGAATCTTAGTTCAGACGCTCTTTAATACGAGCAGACTTACCAGTACGCTCACGCAGGTAGTACAGTTTAGCTTTACGTACAGCACCACGACGTTTAACAGCAATGCTGTCAACTACCGGAGAGTGAGTCTGGAAGACACGCTCAACGCCTTCGCCGTTGGAAATTTTACGAACAGTGAATGCAGAGTGCAGACCGCGGTTACGAATAGCGATAACCACGCCCTCGAATGCCTGCAGACGTTTTTTGGAACCTTCAACAACCCATACTTTCACTTCCACGGAATCACCCGGACGGAAGGAAGGTACGTCCTGCTTCATCTGCTCTTGTTCAATTTGCTTAATAATGTTGCTCATAATTTAATCTCTTATCCTGGGTAAACTGATATTCGGGAGCGTATTACGCCTTCCCATCATGTTCATGTTGCTGGTGCGCGTGTTCGGTTTTGAACTCGGCCAGCAACTTTGCTTGCTCTTCAGTCAGAGCCAGGTTTTCCAGAAGTTCAGGTCTTCTAAGCCAGGTGCGGCCCAGCGACTGCTTCAAGCGCCAGCGACGTATCTCGGCATGGTTTCCGGACAGTAACACTGCCGGGACGTCCATCCCTTCTAACACTTCAGGACGAGTATAGTGTGGACAGTCCAGTAATCCATCAGCAAACGAATCTTCCGTTGCCGATGCTTCATGGCCCAGTACACCCGGAATGAACCGGGCAACGGAGTCAATCAGCGTCATTGCTGGTAACTCACCACCGCTGAGAACGTAATCGCCGATAGACCATTCTTCGTCAATCTCGGTTTGAATTACGCGCTCATCTATTCCTTCGTAGCGACCACAGACCAGAATCAGCTTTTGATTCGTCGCCAGTTCGCTCACGCCCGCTTGATCAAGCTTGCGTCCCTGAGGTGACAGATAAATCACCTTTGCGCCTTCACCCGCCGCGGCTTTTGCTGTGTGAATGGCGTCCCGTAAGGGTTGCACCATCATCAGCATCCCCGGTCCGCCGCCGTAAGGACGATCGTCCACGGTACGGTGCCGGTCATGCGTGAAGTCACGAGGACTCCAGCTCTGGATGCTCAGCAGGCCATTCTTTACTGCCCGGCCAGTTACCCCGTAATCAGTAATCGCGCGGAACATTTCAGGAAACAGGCTAATTATGCCAATCCACATAGCGCCGTCTTTTACCGTTTATCCGGAGAATTTAAAAACCAGGATCCCAATCTACTTCAATCGTCTGAGTAGTGAGATCGACTTTCTTGATAACCTGTCCATCGAGGAACGGAACCAACCGCTCCTTGATGCCAAATGCATCTTTCAGGTTTGCCTTAATGACGAGAACGTCATTTGACCCGGTTTCCATCATATCGATGACTTTCCCCAGGCTGTAGCCTTCAGTAGTGACCACCTGGCAACCCATAAGGTCTTTCCAGTAGTAGTCGCCCTCTTCCAGCTGTGGCAACTGCGACGAATCCACGACAATTTCACAATTAGTCAGCGCATTCGCGGCATCACGATCGTCAACGCCTTTCAGCTTGATGATGATGTCCTGATTGTGGTGACGCCAGCTTTCCAGCTCGACCTCTTCCCACTTACCGGCCTTCTGAATAAACCAGGGCTGGTAATTAAAAATGCTATCAGCGTCTTCAGTGGAGGAAAACACTCTGAGCCAACCACGGATACCGTAGCAAGAACCCATTTTTCCCAATACGATCGGTTCAACAGGTGCTTTATTGCTCATCATGACCACCGTGACAGATTAAGCTGCTTTGTTTGCTGCTTTGATCAGCGTAGCAACGCGATCGGAAACGGTAGCGCCCTGGCCAACCCAGTGAGCGATACGATCCAGATCCAGACGAGTTTCTTCTTCTGCACCAGCGGCCAGTGGGTTGAAGAAACCAACGCGCTCGATGAAGCGACCGTTGCGTGCATTACGGCTGTCGGTTACAACAACCTGGTAGAACGGACGCTTTTTAGCGCCGTGACGAGCTAAACGAATAGTTACCATAACATCCTCTTGTGTGAATAAAACAACCGGGCCCCATCGAGGAACGGAGCCCGGGTGTCATATTAAAAGCCCGAAAATTTTACTGATTTCTGGGGAAATTGCAATCAGCATATGCTTCACATATGCCAAACAAGGGTTATAAGGCGTATATCGGTGCAGCCAGTTTAGTTCCGGCGTGCGCGCAGAAAGCGGAGCGTACACGTAGTACGTGAGCATTTCGAGCACACCCCGGAGCTAAAATGGCAAACAAGATAGCCTTATATCCCTTGTTTTAGCGGCCAGGGAATCCTGGGGGCATCATGCCCTTCATCCCGCGCATCATCTTCGCCATGCCGCCTTTCTTCATTTTCTTCATCATGCGCTGCATGTCGTCGAACTGTTTCAGAAGACGGTTTACGTCCTGCACCTGCATACCGCAACCTGCGGCAATACGGCGTTTACGCGAACCTTTGATGATTTCTGGCTTCGCACGTTCTTTCAGCGTCATTGAGTTAATGATCGCCTCCATACGCACCAGCACCTTGTCATCCATCTGCGACTTCACGTTGTCCGGGATCTGGCCCATGCCTGGCAATTTGCCCATCAGGCTCGCCATGCCGCCCATGTTTTTCATCTGGCGCAGCTGCTCAAGGAAGTCGGTGAGGTCAAACCCATCGCCTTTTTTCAGCTTGCTGGCCAGCTTCTCGGCCTGCGCGCGGTCAACTTTGCTCTCGATATCTTCGATCAGCGACAGCACGTCGCCCATGCCGAGGATACGGGAGGCAATACGATCCGGGTGGAACGGCTCCAGCGCGTCGGTTTTTTCACCAACACCGAGGAATTTGATCGGCTTACCGGTGATATGACGAATAGAGAGCGCCGCACCGCCGCGGGCGTCACCGTCCACTTTGGTCAGCACCACACCGGTTAACGGCAGCGCTTCGTTGAAGGCTTTCGCGGTATTCGCCGCATCCTGACCGGTCATGGCATCGACAACAAACAGGGTCTCTACCGGATTGATAGAGGCATGAACCTGCTTGATTTCGTCCATCATCGCTTCGTCAACGTGCAGACGGCCAGCGGTATCCACCAGCAGCACGTCGTAGAACTTCAGCTTCGCTTCTTTCAGCGCCGCGTTCACGATGTCGACAGGTTTCTGAGCGACGTCTGACGGGAAGAAATCCACGCCAACCTGCTCAGCCAGCGTTTCCAGCTGTTTGATCGCCGCCGGGCGATAAACGTCCGCGGAGACCACCAGCACTTTCTTCTTGTGCTTCTCGCGCAGGAATTTACCCAGCTTACCGACGCTGGTTGTTTTACCCGCACCCTGCAGACCCGCCATCAGAACCACGGCCGGTGGCTGAGCGGCCAGGTTAAGCACCTGGTTTTCTTCGCCCATTGCCGCAACCAGTTCGTTACGGACAATTTTGACGAACTCCTGACCCGGGGTCAGGCTTTTGTTAACTTCATGCCCAACCGCTTTCTCTTTCACGCGGTTGATGAAATCACGCACGACCGGCAGCGCCACGTCGGCTTCGAGCAGCGCCATGCGGACTTCGCGCAGCGTCTCTTTAACATTTTCTTCAGTAAGGCGTCCGCGGCCGCTGATGTTGCGCAGCGTGCGCGACAAACGATCGGTTAAATTATCAAACATTGTCTCTCGCCTGGGTAGAAACGTTGGGTCGCATAAGCGACACATACACAGAATTTTGCCGGAGTATAACATGAAGGCAGCTTTGTTGTTATGCAACGGTTGGAGCAGGCGTCACGTAACGTTATACTGCTTCTCTTTCTTATTAAGACAACTGTCGACGCCTATATGCCCGTTTTCGCACTGATCGCCCTTGTTGCCTACTCTGTCAGCCTCGCGCTGATTATTCCCGGCCTGCTGCAAAAAAACAGCGGCTGGCGGCGCATGGCCATTCTTTCGGCGGTGATCGCACTGATTAGCCACGCCTTTGCGCTGGAATCACGTATCCTGCCCGGCGATGGCAGCGTGCAAAACCTGAGCGTGCTGAACGTGGGCTCGCTGGTAAGCCTGATGATCTGTACGGTGATGACCATCGTGGCGTCCAAAAATCGCGGTTGGCTGCTGCTGCCGATAATCTACGCCTTTGCGCTCATCAATCTGGCCTTAGCCACTTTTATGCCCAACGAGTTTATTACTCATCTGGAAGCCACGCCGGGAATGCTGGTGCATATCGGCCTGTCGCTGTTCTCGTATGCCACCCTGATTATTGCCGCGCTCTATGCCATGCAGCTGGCCTGGATTGATTACCAGCTGAAAAACAAAAAGCTGGCCTTTAATCATGAAATGCCGCCGCTGATGGTGATTGAGCGTAAGATGTTCCATATCACGCAGGTGGGCGTTGTTCTGCTCACGCTCACGCTCTGTACCGGCCTGTTCTATATGAAAAACCTGTTCAGCGTGGAGAATATTGATAAAGCCGTTCTCTCCATCATCGCGTGGTTTGTCTATATTGTCCTGTTATGGGGCCATTATCATGAAGGCTGGCGCGGTCGCCGTGTGGTCTGGTTCAACGTTGCGGGTGCAGGCATTCTTACTCTTGCCTATTTTGGCAGCCGCTTCATACAGCAATTTGCTGGTTAAGTCATAAAGGAGTTCCCCCTGGAACACATCTCTACCACCGCGCTGATCGTCACGCTGATCGTCATGGTGGT
Organism: Enterobacter sp. V87_3; assembly: GCF_029967835.1. Lineage (NCBI taxonomy): Bacteria > Pseudomonadati > Pseudomonadota > Gammaproteobacteria > Enterobacterales > Enterobacteriaceae > Enterobacter > Enterobacter sp. V87_3. The sequence continues at coordinate 20,366 of NZ_JASCAM010000031.1, forward strand.
CATCTCCGCCTATTTCTCTGGTTCGGAAACCGGCATGATGACGCTAAACCGTTATCGGTTACGTCATCGCGCGAAGCAAGGTAACCGTGCCGCACGTCGTGTGGAAAAGCTGCTGCGTAAACCTGACCGCCTGATTAGCCTGGTGCTTATCGGCAATAACCTGGTCAATATTCTCGCCTCCGCGCTCGGCACCATCGTCGGGATGCGCCTTTACGGCAACGCGGGCGTCGCCATTGCGACCGGCGTACTGACGTTTGTGGTGCTGGTGTTTGCCGAAGTGCTACCCAAAACCGTCGCCGCGCTCTATCCCGAAAAAGTCGCCTACCCGAGCAGCTTCCTGCTGGCACCGCTGCTGATCCTGATGATGCCGCTGGTCTGGCTGCTCAATATGGTCACCCGGCTGCTGATGCGTATGGTGGGCATAAAAGCGGATGTCACCATCAGCAGCGCGCTCAGCAAAGACGAACTGCGCACCATCGTGAATGAATCCCGCTCGCAAATTTCGCGCCGCAACCAGGACATGCTCCTGTCGGTGTTAGATCTGGAAAAAGTCAGCGTCGACGACATCATGGTGCCGCGCAACGAGATTGTCGGAATCGATATCAACGACGACTGGAAAGCCATCGTCCGCCAGTTGACGCACTCTCCGCATGGCCGCATCGTGCTTTATCGCGACTCGCTGGACGACGCCATCAGCATGCTGCGCGTGCGTGAGGCCTATCGCCTGATGACCGAGAAAAAAGAGTTCACCAAAGAGGTGCTCCTGCGCGCCGCCGACGAAATTTACTACGTACCGGAAGGCACGCCGCTCAGCACGCAGCTGGTGAAGTTTCAGCGTAACAAGAAGAAAGTGGGTCTGGTGGTCGATGAATATGGCGACATCCAGGGTCTGGTGACGGTTGAAGATATTCTGGAAGAGATCGTCGGGGATTTTACGACCTCCATGTCACCTTCTCTCGCAGAGGAAGTCACTCCACAAAACGACGGCTCGGTTCTGATTGATGGCAGCGCGAACATTCGCGAGCTTAATAAAGCCTTTAACTGGCAGCTGCCGGAAGATGAAGCACGCACCATGAACGGGATGATTCTGGAAGCTCTGGAGGAGATCCCGGCGGCGGGCACGCGGGTGCGCATCGATCAATACGATATTGATATTCTGGACGTACAGGACAACATGATTAAGCAGGTGAAGGTCCTGCCCGTTAAGCCTTTACGCGAAAGTATCGCCGAGTAATGTTGTAGGCCGGGTAAGGCGAAGCCGCCACCCGGCACTACGGGTCGACAAATTACGCTTTCGCTTTCGCCACGGTCACCATCGCTGCGCGAATGGTACGGCCGTTCAGGGTATAGCCTTTCTGCATCACGCCAAGCACGTTACCGGCCTGAACGTCGTCAGATTCCACCATAGCAATCGCCTGGTGAACGTTTGGATCCAGCGCGACGTTGGTCTCGGCAATCACTTCTACGCCGAACTTGCGAACCACATCCAGCATGGATTTCAGCGTCAGTTCGATACCTTCGATCATCGCCGTGTTGTCCGGGTTAGCCTTGTCAGCCACTTCCAGGGCACGATCGAGACTGTCGATCACCGGCAGCAGTTCGTTGACAAACTTCTCCAGCGCGAACTTATGCGCTTTCTCAACGTCCAGCTCGGTACGACGACGCAGGTTTTCCATTTCCGCTTTGATGCGCAGTACAGCTTCGCGTTCGCGATTCTGCGCTTCTGCCAGCTGAGTTTCCAGGTTGGCAATTTTTTCATCGCGCGGGTCCACCTGATCAGCAGACGCGTCTGACTCTACGGCCTCAACCTCGTCGTGCTGTTCCGTGATAATTTCTTCCGGGGCTTGCCCCTCAGGCGTTTTCTGTTCTTTACTACTCATGAATTTCTCCGCGTTTTTCTGCATTCATCTCGCTAACTTCGCTTATTATGGGGATCAGTTTCCGGGATTCAAGGGAACAAGACAGATTGTCATCATTCATCAGGCACAAGGACCTCCAGAAAATGAATAATCATTTCAGGTGTATTGGGATCGTCGGGCATCCGCGTCACCCCACCGCATTGACGACACATGAAATGTTGTATCGCTGGCTGAGTGGCAAGGGCTATGACGTGATGGTTGAGCAGCAAATCGCCCAGGAGCTGCAGCTCAAAGGTGTCAAAACCGGCACGCTGGCAGAGATTGGTCAACAGGCCGATCTGGCGGTAGTGGTAGGCGGCGATGGCAATATGCTTGGTGCGGCCCGTACCCTGGCCCGCTATGACATCAAGGTTATCGGAGTCAACCGAGGCAATCTGGGTTTTTTAACTGACCTTGACCCGGACAACGCCCAGCAGCAGCTTGCCGACGTACTGGAAGGCCACTACATCAGCGAAAAACGCTTTTTGCTGGAAGCTCAGGTGTGCCAGCAGGATTGCCAGAAACGCATCAGCACCGCCATTAACGAAGTGGTTCTCCACCCCGGAAAAGTGGCGCACATGATTGAATTCGAAGTCTATATTGACGAGATTTTCGCGTTCTCCCAGCGTTCTGACGGCTTGATTATTTCTACCCCAACAGGCTCCACGGCCTATTCTCTCTCGGCCGGAGGCCCGATCCTCACTCCCTCGCTGGATGCCATAACGCTGGTACCGATGTTCCCGCATACGCTCTCTGCGCGCCCGCTGGTCATCAACGGCGACAGCACTATCCGCCTGCGGTTCTCACACCGCCGGAGCGACCTGGAGATCAGCTGCGACAGCCAGATTGCGCTGCCGATACAGGAAGGTGAAGACGTGCTCATTCGCCGCTGCGATTATCACCTGAACCTGATCCATCCCAAAGACTACAGCTATTTCAACACATTAAGCTCGAAGCTAGGCTGGTCAAAAAAATTGTTCTGATTTTGCATCCAGCACTTTACTGTATAAAAAACCAGTTTATACTGTATGAAAACACAGTTATGGTTTTTCATACAGGAAAACAATTATGCTGGCACAACTGACCATCAGTAACTTTGCCATTGTACGTGAGCTTGAGATCGATTTTCATAGCGGCATGACGGCGATCACCGGCGAAACCGGTGCAGGTAAATCCATTGCCATTGATGCCCTCGGCCTGTGCCTCGGCAGCCGTGCAGAAGGTGATATGGTTCGCACAGGTGCAAACCGTGCCGATCTCTGCGCGCGCTTTTCCCTGAAGGATACCCCGGCGGCGCTCCGCTGGCTGGAAGCAAACCAGCTTGAAGACGGACGTGAGTGTTTACTTCGCCGCGTAATAAGCAGCGATGGTCGCTCACGCGGCTTCATCAACGGTACGGCGGTCCCCCTTTCTCAGCTTCGCGAACTCGGCCAGTTGCTCATCCAGATCCACGGTCAGCACGCTCACCAGCAGCTCATCAAACCTGAGCAACAAAAAGCCCTGCTGGATGGTTATGCAGGTGAGTACGCACTTACTCAGCTGATGGCCGATCACTATCGTCAGTGGCACCAGAGCTGCCGGGAACTTGCGCAGCATCAGCAGCAAAGCCAGGAACGCGCCGCGCGTGCCGAGCTGCTGGAGTACCAGCTGAAAGAGCTGAACGAATTCAACCCGCAGCCGGGCGAGTTTGAGCAAATCGACGAAGAGTACAAGCGTCTGGCCAACAGCGGGCACCTGCTCTCAACCAGTCAAAACGCGCTCAACATGCTGGCAGATGGCGAAGACGTCAACCTGCAGAGCCAATTGTATAATGTGCGCCAGCTGCTGACAGAACTGGCAGGCATGGATAGCAAGCTCGGCGGCGTACTGGATATGCTGGAAGAAGCGGCCATTCAGATCTCTGAAGCCAGTGATGAGCTGCGCCATTACTGCGAGCGCCTGGAACTCGATCCAAATCGCCTGTTCGAGCTTGAGCAGCGCATTTCCCGCCAGATCTCGCTGGCGCGCAAACATCATGTCACTGCGGAAGAGTTACCTAATTACTATCAGTCTCTGCTCGAAGAGCAACAGCAGCTTGACGATCAGGCCGACTCGCTGGAGACCTTATCCCTGGCGGTGAACCTGCACCATCAGCAGGCGCTGGCAACGGCTAAGCAGCTGCATGACGTTCGCCAGCACTATGCACAGGAGTTGAGCCAGCACATCACCGACAGCATGCGCACGCTGGCAATGCCGCACGGTGTGTTCGCTATTGACGTTCGCTTCGAAGAGACACACTTAACGGCTGAAGGTGCCGATCGCATTGAATTCCGCGTGACCACGAACCCTGGACAGCCTTTACAGGCTATTTCGAAAGTTGCCTCCGGCGGTGAACTGTCGCGCATCGCGCTCGCCATCCAGGTGATTACCGCGCGTAAGATGGACACCCCGGCTCTGATTTTCGATGAAGTGGACGTGGGGATCAGTGGCCCGACGGCTGCCGTCGTGGGCAAACTGTTACGTCAACTGGGCGAATCAACGCAGGTGATGTGCGTTACCCACCTGCCGCAGGTTGCGGGTTGTGGTCATCATCACTTTATCGTCAGTAAAGAAACCGATGGTGAAATGACTGAAACGCACATGAAACCTCTCGACAAACGCGCGCGTTTACAAGAGCTGGCGCGCCTGCTGGGCGGGAGTGAGGTCACCCGTAACACCCTCGCTAACGCGAAAGAACTGCTGGCAGCATAAACTTTTTCGGGATCTCAGGGTCATACAGAACAATAAAAACGCCGCCAGACCGGTTTCAAAGTGGGGCAAGGTCTATTATCATCGGCATATTACATATGAGCCGCGTACTGCTCGGGCCCGAAAAGGAATCAAATCACTATGCGCTGTAAAACGCTGACCGCTGCCGCTGCGGTTCTTCTGATGTTGACCGCAGGCTGTTCCACTCTGGAGAAAGTGGTTTACCGTCCTGACATCAACCAGGGGAACTACCTTACCCCTAACGATGTGTCTAAAATCCGTGTAGGGATGACACAACAGCAGGTCGCTTATGCACTGGGAACCCCGATGATGTCCGATCCATTCGGTACAAACACCTGGTTCTATGTGTTCCGTCAGCAGCCTGGTCACGAAAACGTGACCCAGCAGACCCTGACGCTGACCTTCAGCAGCGCCGGTGTGTTGACCAATATCGACAACAAGCCAGCCCTGACCAAGTAATCAGGCTACTGAATTGCAAAAAGGTGCTCAATGAGCACCTTTTTTGTATTTATCACCTCACCCGCCTGGGGAGAGAACAAGGCTGTTGGGATAATTACTTGCCGGATTTTTCCGCACGTTGACGTCGCAGTTCTTTCGGGTCGGCAATGAGCGGGCGATAAATCTCAACCCTATCGCCATCCTTCAGCACATCAGCCAGTTTCACCGGACGGCTATAAATACCCACCTTATTCTTCGCCAGATCGATATCACTGCGAAGTTCAAGCAACCCCGAAGCACGGATGGCGTCTTCCACCGTCGCGCCCTCTTCCAGCGTTACGCGCTGTAAATATTGCTTCTCTGGCAGCGCATACACCACTTCCACAGCAATCTTAAGCGACACTGTAAACCTCTTTGGCGCGGGTGGTGAACGCCTGAACCATATTTGAGGCCAGTTCTTTGAAGATACGGCCAAACGCCAGTTCGATCAGCTTATTGGTAAATTCAAAGTCCAGATGGAACTCAATGCGACAGGCATCCGCGCTCAGGGGCGTAAACTTCCAGCCCCCCATCAGGGACTTGAAGGGACCGTCCACCAGATGCATCAAAATACTCTGATTATTGGTCAACGTATTGCGCGTGGTGAACGTCTTGCTAATCCCCGCTTTGGACACATCCACTGCCGCCGTCATCTGGGTAGGACCGGATTCCAGCACCCGACTGCCGGTGCACCCCGGGATAAACTGCGGGTAAGACTTCACGTCGTTCACTAACTGATACATTTGTTCCGCGCTGTAAGGAACAAGCGCAGTACGGCTAATCTGAGGCATAGCATTTTCCATGGTCACACAACGGACAAATAATAGCATTTATCACCTGTTAAAAAAACGCTAAGCCTTATCTCGTGCTAATATAGCGCGTTAGACCTCACGGGACGCAATGAGGTGACTTTTTGAAATCAGATTACCGACGGCTTTACGACACTTATGACGAAGAAAAAAGCACATAAACCAGGCTCGGCGACCATTGCGCAGAACAAGCGTGCTCGCCACGAGTATTTCATCGAAGAAGAATTCGAAGCTGGCCTTGCGCTGCAGGGCTGGGAAGTAAAATCGCTGCGCGCGGGTAAAGCGAACATTGGCGATAGCTACGTGATCCTTAAAGACGGCGAGGCCTTCCTGTTCGGCGCAAACTTCACGCCGCTCACGGTCGCCTCTTCACACTACGTATGTGACCCTACGCGTACCCGTAAGCTGCTGCTGAACAAGCGCGAGCTGGAGTCCCTGTACGGACGTATCAACCGTGAAGGCTTCACCGTGGTGGCGCTCTCTATGTACTGGAAAAATGCCTGGTGCAAAGTGAAAATTGGCGTCGCGAAAGGTAAGAAACAGCATGATAAACGTACTGACCTGAAAGAGCGCGAATGGCAGCTGGATAAAGCACGTATCATGAAAAACGCAGGACGTTGATTTCGAGCGCTTATTGTACAATTCAATAAGTTAGCTTTCCGGGCTGGTAACCTGAACGAGAAGTCTGGTATACTGTGCCTAACACTATTGGGGCTGATTCTGGATTCGACGGGATTTGCGAAACCCAAGGTGCATGCCGAGGGGCGGTTTGCCTCGTAAAAAGCCGCAAAAAAATAGTCGCAAACGACGAAAACTACGCTTTAGCAGCTTAATAACCTGCTAAGAGCCCTCTCTCCCTAGCTTCCGCTCTTAAGACGGGGATCAAGAGAGGTCAAACCCAAAAGAGATCGCGCGGATGCCCTGCCTGGGGTTGAAGTGCTAAAACTAATCAGGCTAGTTCGTTAGTGGCGTGTCTGTCCGCAGCTGGCGTGCGAATGTAAAGACAAACTAAGCATGTAGTACCGAGGATGTAGAAATTTCGGACGCGGGTTCAACTCCCGCCAGCTCCACCAATTTTTAGTTGTTTGAAGTACAATGAAGTCTACTAAGCCCGCATGGAACCAGTCTTGCGGGCTTTTTTACGTCTATTGTAGTCTAGTGAGAATTGCTGAGAACTATCACTTATGGCACCCTGAATGGGACCCACAACGAAGGGTCCAAAAACCGAGGGTCCCAAAATGGCAAAAATCGCTAAGAAGCTCACTGACACTGAAATCAAAAGCACCAAACCTGCCGAGAAAGAGGTTAACCTTTTTGACGGCGATGGTTTGCTCCTGCGAATCGCTCCCCTGGCGAAGGGAGGGAAGAAAAATTGGTATTTCAGATATGCAGTGCCTGTGACCAAAAAGCGAACTAAGGTGAGCTTAGGAACCTATCCTCATCTTACACTTGCTAAGGCACGAGCTTTACGTGATGAATACTTGTCGTTGCTTGCAAATGGTATAGACCCACAAGTTCATAACACCCAGAAAGCCAATGCCCTAAAAGATGCAACGGAACATACATTTCAAGCAGTAGCCAAGAAATGGCTTGATGAGAAAGTCAAAACGTCAGGCATCTCCCAGGATCATGCTAACGACATCTGGCGAAGCCTAGAAAGAAATATCTTTCCAACGTTGGGTGATACCCCCATTAAGGAGATTCGCCCTAAAATGCTTAAACAGCATTTAGACCCCATAGAAAAACGAGGTGTCCTTGAAACACTTCGCCGCATCATATCCCGCCTGAATGAAATTTTCCGCTATGCAGCAACAGAAGAACTCATAGAATTCAATCCGGCTGACAATCTTGCCCAGAGATTTAGTAAGCCGAAGAAACAGAACATGCCAGCCCTGCCCCCAACCGAACTCCCCCGCTTCCTTACAGTGTTAAACAACGCCTCAGTCCGTATGGAGACACGATTGCTGATTGAATGGCAGTTACTAACTTGGGTTCGTCCTGGTGAGGCTGTTCGCACCAGATGGGCCGATATAGATACTGACAACTCAATGTGGAACATCCCGGCGGAGTTCATGAAAATGAAGAAGCTTCATAAAGTTCCACTAAGTAAAGAAGCTTTGCGAGTCTTGGATTCAATGAAAGCCATCAGCGGGCGTAGAGAGTGGGTTTTCCCCAGTATCAAAGCTCCACTCAATCACATGCATGAACAAACAGCCAATGCGGCCATAATCCGTATGGGCTTCGGAGGTGAGCTTGTAGCTCACGGTATGCGATCCATTGCTAGAACGGCTGCTGAGGAGTCTGGCAAGTTCAGGACTGATGTCTTAGAAGCCGCCCTTGCCCACTCGAAGAAAGATGAAATAATTGCAGCCTACAATCGTGCAGAGTATCTCACTGAACGGGTGGATCTCATGCAATGGTGGAGTGACTATGTTTCGTCTCAAAAATGCAAAGTTATTGCCGCATAACTCTCCCATGATGGGTTAACTATCTTGATTTAGTTAAAGAATTAATAATCACACCATTAACCTATGTGGACTAAGCATAGCCATTTACAAATGGGGACCTTGAGTCCACATAACGAAAGCTGTCGGTCATATCAGCTAAATAATTCACATCTCCTCTCGATTATCATACACCTCGAAGATTTACCAAATTCGCGCTAATCGATGATAAAAGAGTTGAATTTGATTAAAAATTGATCAACTTTATCCTCTACATTGTATTGAATCATCCATGAGGTTTCGTGCATGGCTAGCGAAAATGATAAAAATCATAAAGTTAGAGTCGCACAGTACTTGAGGATGTCTACCGACCATCAGCAATATTCTTTACATAATCAGTCCGAATACATCAAAGATTATGCTGAAAAGAACAATATGGAAATCGCTTATACCTACGATGATGCAGGTAAGAGCGGAGTCAGTATCGTAGGCAGGCATTCTTTGCAGCAGTTACTTAGTGATGTAGAACAAAAGAAAATAGATATACAGGCTGTATTATTTTATGATGTGAGCCGTTTTGGTCGTTTTCAAAACAGTGATGAAGCTGCATATTATTCCTTTCTATTTGAGAGAAACGGAGTAGACCTTATATACTGTTCTGAACCTATACCCACTAAAGATTTCCCTTTAGAGTCTTCTGTAATACTGAATATAAAAAGATCTAGTGCTGCATATCACAGCAGGAATTTATCAGAAAAGGTATTTATAGGACAAGTAAATTTAATAAAGCTTGGTTATCATCAAGGCGGCATGGCTGGTTATGGGCTGAGACGTCTTTTGGTAGATGAAAATGGCATAGCTAAAGAAATATTGAGTTTCCGCAAAAGAAAGAGTATTCAAACAGATAGAGTAATATTAATTCCGGGCCCCAAAAATGAGATAAAAATTGTAAATAGAATCTATGATCTCTTTATAGATTATAACGTACCAGAATTCATTATTGCTGAGAGATTAAATGAACAGAATATACCTGCAGAAAATGGAACATTATGGACTCGTGCAAAAATACATCAAATCTTGACAAATGAAAAATATATTGGAAACAACATATATAACAAAACCTCATCTAAACTAAAAAGTAGACTTGTAAAAAACCCCAAACATGAATGGGTTAGATGTGACAAAGCATATAAACCCATTATTTCAAAGAAAAAATATGATAAAGCTCAAGATATAATTCAGCTCCGATCCATACATTTGACTAATGAAGAGCTTTTAGAAAAGCTAAAACAAAAATTGGAATCTAATGGAAAACTATCAGGATTTATCATTGATGAAGATGATACAGGCCCTTCATCTTCTGTTTACAGAACCCGATTTGGTGGTCTTTTAAGAGCATATACTTTGATTGGTTATAAGCCAGAACATGATTACAGCTATCTCCAAATAAATGAAGCACTAAGATCATTTTACTCAGGTATAATTGAGGATTTTAAGGGGAGGATTTTAAAAAGTAACTGCTATATAGACGAATATAAATATGCCCCAATGCTTTACATCAATGATGAGCTTTTAATTTCCGTCCTTATTACTAAATGCATACATATGAAATCAGGTAAACTTAGATGGAAGGTCCGGTTTGATAAATCACAGAAAGCAGACATAACAATTGTTATACGAATGGATTCACAAAATATTTCGCCTCTTGATTTTTATATCATACCAAAGATAGAAAACGAATATAGTAAAATGTGCATGACGGAAACAAACAACATTCGATTAGATCTCTATAGATTTGATAATCTGGATAAACTTCTACAAATTATTACTCGCATGAAAGTGAGGGAACTATATGCTGCCTGAAACAACTGAATTCCCAATAATTCAAATTGAGATTGCAAAAATAAAATTCCTTAACCCACGAACTAGAAATAAGGTAGTGCATGAAGAAATTAAGGAAAGCATAAAAAAAAGAGGATTAAGCAAGCCTATAAGCGTGAGAGCGATTGATGAAGACGATTACAAATATGCCTTAATTTGTGGTCAAGGGAGAATAGAGGCTCTCGTTGCATTAGGTGAAACCATTATTCCAGCAATTATAAGAGATGTATCAGAAGAAGATGCTTACGTTATGAGTTTAGTTGAAAACATTGCAAGGAGGAGACCACGTTCCAATGAGTTGTTATAGGTAATAAAAGATATGAAAATCAGAGGACTTTCAGACTCCGAAATAAGTGAGATTACTGGGTATTCATCGAACTGGGTGAGCAGTATAAATATGCTTCTTGATAAGGGAGAGCATAAACTTCTCTCTGCAGTCGAACGGGGGAATTTGCCTCTGTATCTTGCAGTGCAATTTGCAAGATGTGAAACTGAAGAAGCACAAGATATTCTTACCGAAGCATATGATAAAAAATTAATTAAAAGCCGGGACATTATAAAGATAAAACACATTCTAAATCAGCGAACAATTGGGAATAAAGGTGCAAAAGCAGCCGGGTTTTATTATCACAAACCATCAAAAAGAATGACTGCTGAGGAGTTAATTGAGCTTTATGAAAATAGTATCGCTGAACATAAATCTGTTTATAACAACTCTAAATTTATAAAAACTAATTTGCTGATAGTAAATGAGATTTTTAACATCATAATGATGAATAAAAGCTTTCAAAATATACTTGAACAAGAGAATCTATCAGAACTGCCATCTCAGATCCTCAATCCAATAAACAAAGAGGCATCAAAATGATTCAGATACGTTTTGGCGACAATTTTATTTATTTAGAAACTAACAAGCTAATTCCCTCAAAGGAATTGTTAGAAAATGTAAAGCTAAGTCATAAATATCATCAAATAGTTACCTCAATTGAAAGCTTAGGTATTATTGAACCAATAATAGTGTTCTATGACAAAGATAAAGATGCCATTAAGATACTCGATGGCCATTTGAGGGTTGAGGCTTTAAAAGATTTAGGCATAGAAAAAGCTCCATGTATACTTTCGAGCATAGATGATGCGTTCACTCCTAACAAACAAGTCAATCATATAAATGTAGTTGAAGAACATAGAATGATAATCAAGTCCTTGGCAAAAGTTTCAATTGAAAAACTTAGTGCTGCTTTGGGAATATCTATTGATGCTATAAAAGATAAAGCTAATGTGATGAACGGTATAGATCCAAGTGTAATTGCGAAACTTTCTGATAAACCTATACCTAAGGCTACATTTGATGTTTTGAGGAAAATGAAGCCAATTCGTCAAATTGAAGCAGTCGGTACAATGATTAATTTTGATAATTATAGTAAAAAATTTGCAATGAGCATCTTGGATGCTACACCGGCATCAATGATAGTAAATAAAGGGAAAAACACTCCCTATAAAAAGGACATAAAAAAAACCATACTTCGTCTGGAACAGGAAATGGCAACAACTTCGGAAGAAACAAAAAAACTTCAAACCGAGTATGGTTCAGATATGTTGAAATTCGTGATAATCCAGTCATATATTAATAAATTACTGGATAACTCTAAAGTTCTTCATTGGTTCTTGGAAAACGAGGTTGATTATCTTAATGAGTTAAAAAGAATTTCGAAAATTAATTCTTTAGATGATAAGACTCTTGCTGAAAACAGCCAGTCATAGGTATGATTTTATATATCAGAAATAAACCATGAAGTATACTTACACAATCATAATGGCTTCTCTTAGATATTAGCATAAGTAGGCAGTATAAGCCGTAATCATTCGAACGGTTTAAGGAGGTGAACTTATGGTTAACAGAATGAGATCTATTGTGAGAACGGCGACAGACGAATCTGGTAAGTTCAGGACTGGTGTCTTAGAAGCGGCCCTTGCCCACTCGAAGAAAGATGAAATAATTGCAGCTTACAATCGCCCGGAATATCTGGCAGAACGAGTGATTCTCATGCAGTGGTGGAGTGATTATGTCATTGCTCAAAAATTTAAAGCTATTGCGGCATAACAACTCTATAAGGGGTTAAATCTCCCAGCCCCTTATCCACCAAGACATAAACCTTTTTTGACACCACTTTGTTCTAAACCAAGATACATGGGCTGTAACTTACAAAAGCGATTTTCTGCATGAACTGGCAAACGTCTCTGGCATTGAAATATTTATTTAAAGCTTGTTCTTTTGTGGTTTACATAGCTTCTTTTTATAAATATCTGGGTCCACAGCAATTTTGCAGATCCTGACCTCATACCCAAAATTGGTAATACTCTTGTGGAAATTTTTCAAGTTTACTTTAGAAAACAAAGGTAAATCTTCGGGAAGATTTTTATTAGAAGCTATGGCGAAAACTAGTTTATATTTTTTAGCATCTGGTCTATTTATATGATCGGCTAATTTTATATGAGCAGGTAGTTTCTCATTAAGTTTGCCTCGAAATTCAGAGTCACTTATAAAAAGTTCAGAACCTATAAATCCTTGTGAAAAAAGATGGCTCATACTTTGCGAACCAGTATAATATTTTACATGGATAAAATCTGATTGACCTCTGATAAGATCACAAAATTCAATCTTACTTTTACCACCACCATGATGAATGAATTTCTGATCCATGTGTGTAAAGGAATTATCATCTTGGCAAAGTTTTTTATTATAATCCTCCTCTCGTTTATATGAATATACAGGGAATTTATCCGACTCCTCATAATGAATTATTTTTTTCATTTCATCATCAATAGTCGATACAAAATTCCTATCTGCAACATACCATATAGAGTCTCGAAGAATATAGTTCTGATCACCTTCTTTTATCTCGGCATAGAGGCACCTATATAAAGACCATTTTTTTATCGATTCAAAATCGGCATTCAAAACATGCAGGTAATTTTTTTTGAGTTCATCAACAGTTACTTCAGTTTTCTTACCATCAAAATAATCACAAACATGGTATATTGATAAGGTTTCATGAATGAATCTTTGTCTCTTATCAAAGCAATAGCCTATTTGATTTTCCCAGTCTACTATTTCTGGCTCTCCAAGCCATAAATCATTGAAGTCTTTTTCCTTTATCCGATCAATCAAAAGCGAATCCAATATCTCAACTTCTTGTTCATCAGCCTCCTTGATATTGTTAACCCATTCGAATTCTTCAGGAAGAGGTAATAAGTAAATAGAGTCTATTTTGGTCAACAGTGCTGGAATAGCCTTCAATTCAATATCCGGCATGATCACAAAAGCATCTTTGCCAGTAATTTTACTTCCTAAAATATCTTCTGTCGAAGTGCCTGTGAGAGTTGTGAGAATATCCATCTCAGAATCTATTTTTAGGTTGTATATATCGACTTCTTTACTGCTCTGACTGCGAGTTAACAGGTTCGTTTCGTTGTGACTGCCTTTATCTAAACTGCGAATTTTTTTATGTTCTATACTATTAAGAGTTGTTTTAAGCCCAAATCCTTTGACAATGCTGCCATCATTGATTAAGTGATGACCGGTTCCAAAGGGAATAAGATATCTGGAATTGTTAGCTTCAATAACTAATACTGCTCCTGTGCTACTATTCATACCGAAGAAATCAGGTTCTATGCCAGGATTTTGGCCCATAAAAAAGGTGGTCCATTCAGGAGGTTTTGGGTCCATGTACTCCTTTACATATAGATATGCTCGTGCATCCTCCATCTCGAATTCAACAGGTCTTTTGACCCTTTCCAAATTCAAAACCTGATCAATATCATCGCTAAACCTTTTTGTTTTATAAATAGAGAGTTTTATCTTCATTCTATTTCACCTAATATTTTAACGAGCCAGTATATTCAAAGAGTTCAATAACTGAGCATCTAATGTTTCTCTTACTGGAGTAGGAAGCCCATATGCAACTCTGTAATTTTTGATAGCAGTTCGTGTCGCAGGCCCCATACTTCCGTCTATATTGCCGTTATAAAACCCTTTATCCAGTAATGCGAACTGCACTCGCATGATCAAACGCTTACGCTTTTCAGTATCAGAAGCCAGCCCACTACTTGCACGAGTAGTTCCATTCATTCCAGCAGAGTTTGTGGTCGTAGAGGCATCGGTGCCATTAGAGCGAAGCGAACGAACAGATGAAGAAGACGATGGCGAATTTGTACCTGAAGTGGATGAGCCTGATGAGCTTGGTGAACTGTATGTTTTAGGATAATAAGGAGTGCTTCCACCATAGTACCCACCACCAGACGAAGATCTATGAGAACTATGGCTTCGATGGGAGCTATGACTACGATGCCCTGCAATGTAGAAAGGTACTTCCGTGTTAAGTGGAGCTATAACTAAATCATGCTCATTAAGAGTCATACCGGGCAAATCACTTGCACCAGTGGAGGAATCACTTGCCCATACAGAATTATTGAGTGCTAAAAATCCCGGAAGCAGAGCAGCGAAATTAAATTTTTTCATAAAATTGGTCTCGGTGGTTGATGAAAACGGCCTTTTGATGAACTGAAATAACCAGCACAGGAAGACTTCTGAGTACATTCATCACATTCTTTGGGGTAGTAATTTTTCCAGTCAGAAATTGACTGAGTAGCAAATCCCCAAGCTCTTTCAGGAAGATGGCACAATGGGTAATTGAAGATTGTTAGGGTGATGCCTGACCTTTGTGCTGTTCCTATGGCAGAGAGAATTTTCTCACTATAGCTATCATGCTCAATGAAGATTGATGACCAGTTTTTACGTGCCCAGCCGATAGATTCTAACCCCATAAGAGAAATCTGGTTGATATTGGAAAACACGCGACCAGCGAACTCTATGATTTTGTCCAGTTCCATATAGTTAGCCAGTGTCGGAATGATTCTTAACTCAATGTTGATCCCTGAGTTACCGGCATTGATAAGCCCCATAACTGTCTCATCAAATGCCCCTTCGCTTCCAACCAGATAGTCATGAACTGACGACCTTGAAGAATAAAGCGGAATACCGAAAGTTATTTTGAGCTTTTCGCTTCGCTCTTTCATCTGTTGAGTAAAACTGACATCTGCAAACTTTCGTCCATTGGTCAAAACATGCAAAGCTGTCTCAGGTGAGTTTTCGATTATGAAGTCCAGAAATTGCAAGAAATCTTCGCCATACAGTAGAGGTTCTCCCCCACTCACTCCTACTACACCATTCAGGGAGAAAGAGGCGATGGCAAGTGCTGACTGGTTAAGAAGCCTATCATCGTTTCCTGTCTTAGGAGGCTGAGAACAAAAAAGGCAACGGTTGTTGCACCTTTCAGTTACCAGAACAGTGTTATGGTTTGCTCTCCGTGACAAAATTACCCTAATCATGTTGCCATTGTTAACAATCCCTATATCACCATCTTCTATGGAATTGAAAAGATCAGTGCTCACAACGAAGTCTGCAAAATATGCAGGAAGTCTGGAATCAAGTTGAGTTTCACTGACCAGTAAATTTGGCAGATAGAATTGAGGATTTTCGGGCTTAGATTTGCACAAGCGATAGAAACCTTGCTGAACTGGCAGATCTGCCGTAAATCTGAAAATGTCGTTTCTCAGCACCTCAGACATAAGCCCACCCTTTAAGCATCTTTGCCATCGGTCCATCCTGAGAGATTTCATTCAGAAGGAAGCGGAACATGCCTTTGTGATACTGGCAGAAAGTAGAACGACTCTTGTCACCAACAGGTTCGCCATGAACACTAATGTTCTGGCAAGGATCTGCTCCACAGAAAGGCTGGTATGCACAGGTGTCACAACCTGGCATGGCGAAGTTAAATGAAGATGAGAGAGCGGAACGGTAGTATTCGTTGCTACTGAATGAGAGTGAGGCAAACTCTCCTGCACTGAAATCTGCTTCCGGGTTTACTTTCTGAAGCATACGACTTTCATCACTACCGTAGACTTTACCGTCATAATTGAACAGGATGCAGTTCAGCACAACTCCGCTTGGCGATTTTAGATCTGCATAACCACTGAAGCCTGGATTGAAAATTCGCTTGAGATGAATAGCAGCCGAGTGCTCAATGACAGGTATTCCCTTTTCATTCTGAATCAACACTTCCTGCATCAACTCTTTATAAAAAGCAAAATACTCTGGCATTGAAAAAGTGAAGCTCTGCTTCTGAGCAAACCCATAAGGACTAACAGGCCTGATAAACATGTCTGTAAGACCCAGAGACAAATGAGCATCTACTATGGAAGCTGGCTCTTTAGTCAGCTCCTTAGTAACTGTGGTAACCGTAGCTACCCGGTTTGCGCCAAGTTCTTCTGTGATTTTCCGAATACCAGTTACTGCTTTGTTATGAGCTTGAAAGTCAGTAAGGATGCGATTCTTGTTATGGACAGCTTCATTCCCATCAAGCGAGACCGAGAAGGTGATATTCCGCTCTTTAACCCATGAGAGGATGCTTTCATCGAGTAATGACAGACTTGTAGCAATCACCATTTCGAAAGCATCACTACCCAATGAAATCTCACACTCGTGATAGATTGACTGAACAAGATCGAACCTGAGAAGTGGTTCACCACCCTGTACTTCTACCTTGTAGGGAGGTGTGCCTAGTTTCTTTATGGTGCTGACAATTTGCGGTATCAGTTTCGGGTTGAGATCATAACCATCAGCGGTTACCGATGCCCTGCTGACCTGGCAATATTTGCAAGTATGATCGCAACGAAGAGTTGGTACAATCATGAAGATTGGCCTGACAGCCAGTTCATTCATGAGTCGTTTGGCAAAAGCCGAACTTAGTGCATAAGGGATAACGGAGGAAGATTCATCTCCGCAAATGAAAAGCTTGCTTTCAAGCGATGAGGACTGTTCTTGACTGATATGACCGTTTACCAGATCGAGAAATTCCTGCTCACATAAAAAATGATGAAAGCCAGCGAGGTTACTAATGAATACCCGGCCGTCAGGCATCCTGTCGAAGTTAAAAGGCATGTGTTTCATTATGCAAGCCTGTCATCTATGCTTCGGAGAACCTTGCTGATAATGGCATCACGCAATTGACCAGTTTGATGGTGAAGTTTCTCACGGAGGCTAAAATCGTTTAACAGCCTTCCGAATTCAAACTCACATTCAGGACCACCTATCTCAAAGAAGATAATCCACGAGGATGTATTTTCTTCAAGTTTCCATGGACTTACAGGAGTCATCCAGTATAGGGTGTTTCGAATAACCCATTCAGAATAAAGATGTTTTTGTAATATCTTTTCCCACATCGCCATTACCTTCCAAAATAAATAATAACGGAAAGAAACTTATTCCATTTAGGGATTTTTCTTATAGATTAATGATATAACATTTTTCAAAACATGTTACTGAGTATGTCAAAATTCTGAGATTCAGTTCAACTTGAAATTAATCGAATCACGCACTCACATGATGCAGAAGCACACTACAATTCAATCTAACCAATTGAAATATAATGTAATTATTTTTCTGGCTTGCTGTTTAGATACTTTTTTGCTAAGGCATCCGCCCGTATGGAGACTCGATTATTCATTGAGTGTGTTTTCCCCTGCATCAAAGCACCTCTTAGCCATATGCATAAACAAATGGCAAACGAATGGGGTTCGTAGTTGAGTCTGTAGACCACAGTATACGGCCTATAGCAAGAACGACTTCTGAAGAGAACGATAATTTTAGAATAGAAATTCTTGATATAACTTTGGTATACCACCGCTGGAAGCAGCGGTATCGGCAAAAAAAAGGAAGCCATAAGTGGCTTCCTTTTTCTTCTACTATGGTGGTCAGCGGTTTATCCGATAACTTCATCAGCCGATAAACATGACCTTTCTTTTCAGTTTCATCAACGATTTAGTGGACATCATTGATCAAAATTTCTAATATAGTGTTATGCTAACTCAAATCATATAAAAAGTCAAGACAACTATGAAAATTGATAAGTTAATAACGCCAGAGAGTTACAACGAAACTCAGAAATTCTTTTTAGGTACATGGTATAACTTATGCCTATCCGAAACTTTAGATAGTGAGAGGGTCAATTACTTAAACCCTCTAAATGGATTAAACGAACTCTTAGAACTGTATTCATTAGGGGATAAATATAGTGCCCCTACCAAAAGATTGCATCTTGTTTCGGAATTATTATCAATATTCGAAAATGATCAAAACTTAACAAACCCTGCATTTAATGAAACGAATCTAAAAATAACAACACTTCTATTAGACATTATAAATGACGTTTCGCTTGATGACGCGGCAAAAATTAATAAGCTTGATTCCAATAAAAACCTGATAATTAGCCTTTCAAAAGAACTCATTTATAAGCTAGAAACAAATTACAGAACTATTTGCACTGATGAAATAATAGATTTTTTATTAAACCACCCAACTTTATTACCTGGTCAAGATGAAAAACTTTATCGACTTACTAATTCCCTTATGAGTCTTTTAATGACTGAAGGAATGCCTTTAGCAGAATTTCATAGTATATACAAAAACACATTAACTAATGATATTGAAGAAAAAGATTTTAAAAATCGTCTTAAATGGTTTAGAGAAGCGGTAACGTCTCAAAAAAGAGATTATAACATTGAGTTAAAAATAACCTCAAAGAAACTATATAGCTTAATCAATAACCAACCACATGATAAAATAACAGTTAATTTTAGTGAAATATTCCCAGATAAAAACGAAAACAGCACAATAATATTTAGAACAAAGGTTAATACCTTATCGGCGTATGCTGCTAAAAAGAAAGCAGATCATAGAGCACGCGAAATAATTGATTGCTATTCATATATAATTGAAAAAGCACATATCTCACTATCCCAGGTATTCATAATAAGAAGTGATGAAGGAACATTAACAAATAAGTTAACATTCCGAGATATAGTCAGCAATGATGAGGATAAGTTCAATTTCGATATTTTCACCGCTTACTCAGAAGTAATTGATAGATTATTAAGGGATGGTAATTTTCAGAAACTGAGGTTGAAACTACTTTCTTCTTTTCGCCAATATCAAAACGGTGTTTCTTCATTATCAATGGAAAGTAAATTTGTTAGCTTCTGGTCAGCTCTTGAAGCATTAACGCTCGGAGCATCTGAAAAAAAATTAACACATGATGCTCATGTATTGCATGTAGTAATTCCCAACATCGGCGTGAATTACATCGTAAAAAAATTATCCATGTTTAAAAAAGCATTACGAGCCGCAGGAATACTTAACATAAATGATGGTAATGAAGAAAGAAACATATATGAATTGAATAATAAAGAACTATTTTATTCATTAAAAAACCCAATAGTCATTCAGAATATTATGAATGCGTTAAACGATCACATTTATTTAAAATTCAGATTGAATAAATTCATCACCTCAATATCAAGCTGTGATTTATTATACAATAGTTTAGTAAAACATGAACTTAAAGTTCGTCATCATATTAATAGACTATACAGAGTCAGGAATGGCATTGTCCATAACGCTCTCTCATATCCAGTATTAGATATTTTGTGTCTAAACCTTGAGCATTATTTAAGAAGCTGTATTAATTCAGTTTTTGATATGATTGAAAAAAACCCAACAATCACAACTACATCTGAAGCATTTTTGAGGTTTAATTATGAGAAAAATGTAGCAATGCTGAAACTTAACCCTCTACATGGAGTTGAAGACAAAAAGAAAATATCGGAATTAAAACGAAATATCGAAGATAAAAAAATAACTCCAAGCGATCAACATTTTGCAGATTTATTATTATAATTCTGAAAGCAAGAGCTAACTCTACGAAGCTCCGCTTCTCTGAGTTGCCTTGCTTTTTCTGCTCTTCGATTGTAAAAGTAAACAATTAGTCAATATTGATATATAGTATCAGAAATTCCGTTTTAGCTCTGGTCACGTCATTATTGGAATCTTATCCGTGGAGCTAAGTTTATTTTTTGAAGTGGTAGTTTCAAACTCAAATTATATATAGTTATCTAACAATAAAATTACAACCTAAGTCAAAAAATACTCTCGTAATAATGAGCAAACACTAAGGTATAATTTATGCATTACTTTACCCTCAACTATAGTTTATAATAAAAATTGTTTTAACATACTTTTATGTGACCATTAGAAATGCATCAATTGCCATTTTTTTTATTAGGATAAAATTTATGAATTGGGATTTAGGTCAGTTAGAATGTGATTTTTGCAAGGATATTTTTAATTGCAGCATAGGATTATCAAACAAAAACACCCCACAAGTGTTCGGCTTTTGCTGCCCTCACTGTAGTGGTATTCTCTCAATTGAGATTGATCCAATACGATCTACGAATCGAATATTGAAAAATGTCACTGCAGTCGGGCGAAAAAATAAAGATATATTTAATGTAAAATCAATTAGGTTACATTTGGATTTCCCAGCCTTACTAACTAATGGCTGGTCTCCTTTCACTCCTTTCAATATTGCATGTCTTGGATTAAAAGAAGGTTATAACATTGAACATTTCAAGGTTGTAACCAGTGAACTTAACTTCTACAGTGAACATATTTTAGTACTTCAGAGCCTTTTCAATTTCTATAAAAACAGCAAGATTAAGGAGTTGTATCATACTTCAAGGACATTATTGCGTGAAGATTTCGATATTGTAATCGGTGTGGATTCAGACTACATTGATAGTATTTCTGTTATTGATTATATAACTTCAAGAGATGTTGATATTATATTTTACAAAACACTATTCGGTATATCAATTGCCTTAAATAAAGGTATGAAACCTGATCATGATATAAAAGAACTATCATCCTATTTATCAGGTTTAAATAAAGAGAAATTATGTGAGTTTCATTCTTACTTATCTAATAATAGGCATTTAAAAGACTCCATAATAACAACAAACAAGATCTACTCCAACATATATTCCAATGAAGAATTTTTTAGGCCATCCATTTTCCTTTCGGATTATAGTAGTACTAATTATAAGAAAGAAAAATCGCCACTACGTTTAGTTAGCGAAAAGGTTGAGGTTATTCTTAATATATACAAAGACTTGACCGAAGTTATATCAAAACAATATATTCTTATTGTCGGGTTAAGAAACATTGACGAAAGTGATAATTATGACACTTTCAAAATAAATTATGTGAGGACAAGGAAAGGAAAGGTATCCATAAATAACATTGCCGAATTCTCAGAACTTGATCTTGGAATGAAAGCACGCTTCATGAAGGGAAGCTACTTTGAGAAGGACCTAAAGATCATCTCTAATAAGATTAGAAATTCTATCGCACATAATAACTGGGAGTATAATGAATTAAGTCAAGAAGTTTTATTCAGATTTAACAAAGGGATTAATGATGCACATAAAGAAAAAGACTTCGAATGCAAAACAATTCTTGAAATAAATAGTGAAATAATCAATCTATTTAGGTTGATGCATAAATTAAATATTATTTACTACCTATTTGGTTGTTTTTATGGACTCAATGATTGGGATAAAGGAGAATTAGACAACATATGATTGATATTCAAACAGAAAATGTCCTCTTAACCAATCAGATACATCATTTAAGTTCTTAAAGGTTACTTACGGCATTAAGTTAACAGTAGATCATTATTTAATACTGGGTTAGTTAAATCCCAGTATTAAATCAAAAAAAAAATCAATAACTAATTTTTATTTTTATAACTATATTGCATAGAATCTATAAATAACATAAACATCATCTTAATGTACCTACGCAATAATAAAAATTGTAATCTTGGTTCAATAAGAGCAATCCAAATCGCTCTTGACAAAGACCCAAAATAAAATAAACCTTAATTACACATTCAATTTCAAATATGAAAAGGAGTTCATATGGAAAAAAAATTACCGATATTTCACATTGGAACAAGTACTACACCTGTAATAGAAAAATCTTCAAACGTTACCAACTTGATACCACAAATGCTGAGAACTCACTGCGTTAGTGTTCGGCTTAATGACACAGAACTTCACCTGCTCAACACTAAACGCGGTTCTACACCCAAAGGCGAATGGTTACGTATGGCCTCGTTACAGAAGCTCCCCACTATTGTGCCACCGATCAACCTAAGTACATGGAAGACTTTGGGCGAGATTAATCAGAAGTTAAATCGCATTGCTCTACATATTGATAACAAAAGTGCAGACAGCAAGCTTACAAATACAGAGCTTTTTGCAGTCAGAAGACAGATCATAGAACTTCGCCAGAACCTTATCTCAGCAGATATTTGGAGCAAACCCGATGAAGGGTATGCAGAAGATCAAAAGGGGTAAGAGCTTCTCAGGTGTGGTTCTCTATGTGTTAAAGCCAGGCTCACACCATAGAACCGTTCCAGAAGTAATTGGTGGCAACATGACAGGTGATTGCTCACAAGAGTTAATCGACGAATTTAACCTTACGAAAGAGCTTCGCTCAGATGTGGCAAAACCTGTTTGGCACAATTCACTTCGATTACCCCAGGGAGAATCTCTTACCAACGAACAATGGAAACGAATTGCTGACGATTACATGAAGCGAATGGGGTTCGGTGATACACACCTCCGTTGCTATGTTCTTCATGATGATCAGGCTGGTCAGCACATACACATTATTGCAAGTCGCATAGATCTCAATGGCGGGAAGCTCTACTTGGGTAGGAACGAAAACCTCATCAGCACCCGCATAATCAGTGAACTCGAATTCGCTCATGGTCTGACAGTGACCAGGACAGCCTCTTCAATTGCACCAAAGCAACCGAAGCGGAAGAGAATCTCTCGCAACGAACAGATGCTATCAGAACGAACTGGTGTTCCCTGCCCCAAGAAGTCCCTTCAACAGATCATAGATAAAAGTTTGGCAGATTCACCGGACCTTTTAACTTTTATCAAGAGGCTGGAAGAAGCCGAAGTCGGCTGGACAACGAATGTCGCTTCTACCGGGAAAATGAACGGCTTCTCTTTCGAATACACAGGAATAGCTTTCAAAGCTTCGCAATTGGGTAAGAGCTACAGTTGGGCAAATCTTAGTAACCGACTCAAGTACAACCCAGGCGATCTAGAAGCTCTGCGATCCAGCACACCGGCAAAAGACCACCCTGCTCCTGCTCCTGCTCCTGCTCCTGCTCCTGCTCCTGCTCCTGCTCCTGCTCCTGCAACCATTTTAAAAACCACTGAGAGAAAGGAAAGTATCAGTGAAAAAATTGCTGAACTCGAACTGCGACTCAGAAAAGACAGACGAAACGAGATCGTTGAGAAGATTCTCCAAAAGAATACGGTTAACCAGCAAAAGCATCTCAGGCTTATCGGCTGGCTTCCATTTCTTAGAAGGCTTGCAGAGCTTCTCCGAAGCTATGGTAAGAGCATTCTTCAAAAGCCCCTCCCTGGATTCTCAAATCTCTATGTAACCCGACCTTTACATAAAGAAAGGAAAATTCATTTATAAACATAATCTTACCGCTTATCCCTGACAGCAATATCGTTTGGGCAGTGGTTAATTTAGGATAAGTCAACAATATATTGATCGTTATTACAGATCGATAAACTAGTTATGATAGTTTTTACCTATCATGATTCAAACATCGATCGGTACAAGTGATTTTACTTTAGCCAGCCAGCCATCGAGAATCCCTACAAACACGCAGTAAATCTTCCACCTTGGGGTTGCTATGAAAAACGAAACAATAAAGTGCCCGTTCTGCTTTACACAAAGTCCTCACGGTGTGCGGATTTGTAAAGGCTGCCATGCAAAGATCGCTTACGGTGAAAGCCCGCTCAGTGTGGCATTCCTGTTTCAATTCGTTGCATTTGGTCTCGCGTGGTTAGCATTTTCGTGGACTGGCAGCACTCTTGTATCAGTCATTACGTTTTTCGTAAGCATCATTATTCTTATCTATAAAATTAAAAAAACGTATGCAGACAGAGTTGTTTTTATACGGTGAAATTAATTTCACACAACCGCAAACCTAAAATGAGAAAGTAAATGAACCGATTTATAAAGTCCTCTTTTTTTATTATTGTCTTCCTGCTTTCTGGCTGTTCAACATCAGGGAACCAGAACCTTAAAAACGAAACACCTCAAAGCCTCCAGTCAAAGATCATTAAAAACAAAACAACTAAGACGGAATTGCTCACTAAGTTAGGTGAGCCTGATACAAGAACCATACTTGATGACGGGAATGAGCAGTGGAGATACTTCATGTATAACAATCAGTTTAATGCCTCGACTTTTATCCCTGTTGTCGGTTTGCTAACTGGCGGTTCCCAGACTCATTCTAAAACTCTCGAAATCGACTTCAATGGAGAAACCGTAAGCAAATGGACATTCTCTACTGACAATAACAACACCAAAACGGGCGTTCTTAATTAATTATTTCTGGATAATAAAATGAAAATATACTCAATCCTTACAGTTATCCTTACTACATGTCTTCTAACTGCATGTAACAGTGAACCATCGCAAGACGATATATACAATGCTTTTAAAAATGTTGTAGATAGATCAAATGCAAGTATGAAAGCTTTGAACTCAAGTATTCCAGAAAAAGATCTTTTGAAAATTGATTATGTGAAGAAAGTTAGTTGCACAGAAGAAGCAAATAATGTTTATAACTGCATTGTCGATGCTTCTATTAGCAACAATAAACAGACAAAACCAATCAAGCTGGTAAAATCAGACGGTATCTGGAAAGAAATACAGCAATAGAAAGCCATAATATTTTAAAGCCCCTATCCTTAGGGGCTTTTATTTAATGTTCATCCAAAATTTAGCTGATCATTATAATTTTTACAGAAGCCCTGTGCAGCTTCAAGTGTAGTGTATTGAGTCGCTTCTGGTCCTTCATAAACATCATTAGTTCCTTCGTAATAGATAGTTACGATACCATCCACTTCACGAGCTATAAGCTTTTTCCCAGACGATTTAAAATAACCCGTTGGAAGAGGTGATTTTGAGTAAGGTTTATTTCCATAAGCCATGTGGTTTTTCTCTTATGAACCAAATGAGCTATAAGTATGATGCTATCCGTTGGGAAAATCAAACAAAAATCAGACTACTTAACAATATACAATTCTGGTTTCATTAACCTAAGTCTTTCAATCATTTCATTAATATCAAAGAGAGTAATGTCGTTACTATTGAGTCTGACACTCACCAATCCGCTTACTATTTTTTGGTCTTTTAAATACTGTAAAAAATCAATATAATCATTTTTTTTACTCATATAATATCGCTTCTGATTGATGTTCTCCTGTTCAGTACGATACCATGCCTGCTCTTCATCCCAGGTAGTGATGTCCTGAATATTTATACGGCGGGGATAATGCACCTGAAAACCGTTTTCCAAAAGTATTTCAATTCCTCGTTTCATTTTATCAATATGGGGTAAATGTATATCCCGGATATGAATGTCCATGGATTTTATTTTATCCCTGTGCTTCATAAATATTTCAGGATGGCCAAAATACCCCATACTGGATAGAACATGATCTCCTTCAAAATTTAGAAGATCTGGATTAATACCAGCTTCAAACAATCGATCTATGATTTCAATTTCATATTCATAATAACCCGACTTCCACAATGCTGTGTTACCAACAAAGTTCCGATGATTTATATCAACACCATTTGCTATTAGCCAGTCCACTTCCTCAATGCTTGTAGCTTCAAACAAAAGAGTCTGGTTAAGCATTCCTCTGTGTGTAGAAAGCGGTAAAACCTCTGGTTCTAATTCCAACCATTCTTTTCGTATCATAAATAATCCTGCAAAAATATTATCGTTTTCTTTTATTTAGCGTGAAAAAAGATAATATTCAAATAAATTACAGGATTTATATTTATAATAATTAAAGTCGCAAACTTCTAACTTTTATAACTTCGTGAGTAATTTCTTTTTCAATAACTCTCATTTCATATTGAGCTTTAAAAGTTGTATAGATTTCTTCTGCTCGTTCCTGATTGTCATCAATATAGTTAACGAGAGAGTTTAGTTCACGAAGAACAGCCTCTTTATTGTTTAATTGTCGCAGTAGATTACTTGTAAAGCATTTATACACAGAACTGAACATCGTCATGATGTTGTCTATGTTTCGGTTAGATCGAGTATAGATCTGTTTAGGATAGAAATACTTTAAGTGATACCCAACAAACACTAAATATAATTGGCGGGAAAAACTTTTATCGTTCGGCTGGTATCTTTTTGAGATATACCTATCGACGATAATGATAAGCTGTTCTTCCAGTGTTTCCACTGGAAAGTTGTTTTGTTTGTCCATAAATTGCATCCTTGCAAATTTGATTTTGTCTTCCTGACAAAATATATATTTATCGCATTTATTTAACTTGTCAATAGGTGTAACCTATCAAATATTATTTTTTATTAAATGGTCTATTCAATTGTTCCATAGTGAGACCATGTCTGTAAGCATTATACTGCCAATAGCTAAACTGCTCTTTGTATCTATTGTTCTGTTTTTTCAACATTTCATTTTCGGCTTTAAGGTTTATTATTTGTTGTGCCGCAATAGTTAAGTTAGCTGGTTTATTAAGACCAGATTTTTTCAAATTGGATAAATTTTTCTTTGTTCTATATGCTTCAACAACTTCATCATGAGCACTTAAAGATTGCCTTGTGATAGTTCTGTTTAGATTCTTATAAACTGATTCACATAAATCACTCCATGTGATTTTACCATCCCAAGTCAGTATAATGTTTTTAATTGCCTTTATTTCACTCCTGTTCAAATGTTTTGCCATAAGTATCTCCTGTTTTAATTATTCAAAAGCTTATTAATTCTTTCCAAATTTTTTTCATGGTGTTGCAACCATTTGTCTGCACCATAATCACCCTTTTCATAAGCGATCTGAGTTATTCTCTTTAATTGCATTACTTTCTCTCGGACAGATTGCAGTCTAATTCTATCTACTGAGTTAATATCCGGTGTTTCATTATCACATTCAATAAAATGATTAATTTTTGCACAAGGCTTGATTAAATAGTTATGTACACAGTAACCAAATTCAGTTAAGTGTATTGCACCTTGATTAAGGTTATCAAAATCAATTGTCAATTCATTTGTGGGTATTGACTCCCTTTGACAGTAATTACTCCTATTCAATTTAATAGCTTTGATTTTATCTAACATATCTTCTTCTGACACATGGTTATAAACTCTGTTCTGATTCGCATTGATACGACCAGACCATTTAGCTATATCCAGTTCAGACATTTCACCATAATGGGCTATTGTGTTTAAAAGGTGCC
The DNA here is from genome assembly GCF_029967835.1 of Enterobacter sp. V87_3. NCBI lineage: Bacteria > Pseudomonadati > Pseudomonadota > Gammaproteobacteria > Enterobacterales > Enterobacteriaceae > Enterobacter > Enterobacter sp. V87_3. The sequence goes on from NZ_JASCAM010000031.1 coordinate 47,902, forward strand.
GTGGCTGGTGTGAGCGAATAAGTAGTGGTTTACCTTCATCATCATAATACTCATATCGGGAAAATATATTTTTATAATTCATCTCATAGCTTTTTTTACTTTGTATATCACTGAAAAAGAAACTTTTAGTAGGCTTATAAAATGTGAAAATTGAAGTCATTCTTGATAAAGAAAATTGATCAGTATTGAGCAAGCATAAAGCATTACTAAATTTTATGGATTTTTCTTTATCATACCATGGAAAGTCTCTGCTAAAATTAGAACTAATAATTTCCCACAAATCACTCAATGAATAGTTGTAATCATTGTGGTTTAAGAAGCTTTTCCCACCATCCAAACTCGTTCTTTTAATTTTTAAAACACATGATTTATGATCAAATAAATGATATCCCAGTGCATGGCAAACTTGTACAACGGTCAATTTAGCTTTTTCATCAACTGTTGGGCAAAGCTCATGTCGGTAAAATTTATCCGGGTACTTTTCGCACCAGTGAGCAAGTGCTCTTGCATGTTGTGATAAGGAAAGTAATCTTCTAATCGCTTTCTTTGCAACTGGTATCATAACCCGTGGAATCCATTTGATATTAGGACCATACCCTTTTACCGAATAAAATCTCAACCCATATCTTTCGATACCCTTGCCATCTATTTGTGTAATCTCACAATCAGCAGGTAAGGCTAAAATTTCAGAGATTCTGCTCGGACAACAAAGTAGAAGTGCAAATACTGAACTGGTGAACTTATCCCTTGGACTCAGTAACTCATCATTTTGTGAAAAAATATCAGCAATAGCGAGTAATGCCTCTTCATCTGGTAACTTATCGCTTCGGTGATAATCCTCAATCTCAGGAAGATAATTGTTTTTGACTTTCTGTTTTACATGATTTTTCCATGAGATATATCCTGACTTCACAAGATTATGTTCACATAGAAACTTTGATATTTTTTCAAGCTGTATTCCACATTTAGCTAAAACGTTACCTTCAAAATATTTACTCCCGATCTGCATTGCCTCATCGAAAACAACGGCTGTAACATTATAAATGAGACCAGTGTTCTGAACCTGCAAAAGGGCCTGTTCGAGACATCGCAAGGCCATCATAATAACCCCATAATTTTTCAATGGTTTCAATGAGTGTTGATATCTGATATATGCTTTCGCAAAATTGATATAATCTTCGTGCATTGCATCAATGGAATCAAAGACTTTATTTCCAACCCCTATTTTTCTAAATGTTACATATCCTTTCCAGGCATACTGCTCCCAATCCTGAGTTTGGGTTAGTCCGGGCAGTTGATAGCGACAAAATTTTATAAACTCATTATAATTTTCTTCTACAAGAATATGTTTTTTTGATTTGAACAAAATAATATCATTCATAGTTGATTCACCTCACTGCGATCAATCGGAATAAAAAATATACATTGATTGCAAGGGAATCCTGAATTCTGACTCTGGCATCTACTTGAAGAAAAAAATTTGAAATGACAACTCTTTTTCGATTTGATTCCGTTCATAAAAATATCAGCGAAAAATGACAATTGTTCTGAAACAGCGGAATCAATCCTTTCAACACTGTCAGCATGATTTTTAATATAAATCCCCGCACTTGAAGTAGAGGAATGATCCAATAATTCAGCTATAGTATTAACATTATGCCCATCCTTAGCCAGCATAGTTGCTATTGTATAACGAAGCCTACGAGGAGTAACATTTAGTATCGAATCGGTACGGTTGGATATTACACCCTCATTATTAACAATACTTTTCAATGCTACATTAGCAATTGTAGGCTTCGCATGTAATTTATTATATTCCAGAAGAATTGAACCTGTTATGGATAAATCTGAGAGTTTTTCCTCATTTAAGAAAATAGGAACTTCTCGTTTAGAATAATCATCAAGAGTTTTTCCAAGAGCTTGCTCAACAAGTTTCACTGATTGATTAGCTTGCAATTGAACAATTGATGCAACCTCTGATATTATTGCAAGTTCTCGATATCGTAGTTCTTTACCCCGTTGTTTAACTCGTGGCACTGAAATTACATATTCTACTTTGCCATTATCTAAGTTCTTTTGAAGAAGGTCTTTATATTTCAACATAACTAACTGCTGAGGTCTTCTACCTGTAAGGCTGATCAATAGTGATATTGCATAATGTGGCAGTGACAGTTCACCTTTTCTATATGCATGATTCATAGCCTTAATCAAAGAAGTATGTTCTTCTTTAGTTAGTGGTCCCTCTGTTGGATCATCTTGAAGCACAGACTGACCAGATTTTTTTATCTTTAGGTCCAAATGCTTTAACAGCTCTACCGCACTTTCATCTATTCCTGGATATCCTAACTCAAACCATTTAATCAAAAATGGTCGTAAAACGCGAAATGATGCCGGGGCTTTTGATAATTTCTTATTTTGATATTCAATTAGAACCTTATCATCAATATGAGTAGGAGATAGTTTACGGATAAGACTCTCCATATTTCTAACAATATTTTTCACATACAAATAGCTGTTGCTATTAAAATAATATTGTACTGTATATACAAATCCACAAACCAAATTTTCGTTCATAGCATATATTAAGTTTGTAAGATTGATTCCGTTATTTTCAATCGAACTGACGATTTTATGTTCATGCAAAGACATTTTATCAGAGTTATATTTAATTAAATTATTCATCAAATCCTCCTTTGAATAGTTGCTCTTGTTGTTCAAGTGCAGTTTTTTTCGATAGCTCAAAAATATGCCTGCGATTATAAATTATTGAAGTATCTGAACCAGGTCGCCATCCCATGAGATAAGAACGGATTTGCTGTTCTTTTTCATCGGATATATCTTGGGCATTGTCTATCGTTTTTGAGAACTCATAATTCCATGTGTGTCGTAATTTATGACCTGTTAATCCACTTAGAAGTGAGGATGATTGACGAACAACACTCACTATCTTATGGTATGAGGAAAATGACAGAGGTTGCCCTTGGGTCTTCCCTTCCTTATAGGTAATAAACAGAAAATCATGCTTATTAGAATTTTTAACTTTCCTACGATCATTCAAAATATAATCTGAAATTTCATATATGAGTTTTGTGTCAGCAATTAATTTTCTCTCGCAAGTCTTAACTAATGGCTGATAAACTCGTGGATCTGTTTTATCATTTGCTCTCCTCCTTATTGCTATTGTTGATTCTGAAAAATCTATGTCACCAATTCGCAGATTCAAAAGTTCACCGGCTCTCATGCCAAAGCAATGTAATAATAGGAACATTAGGTTATTTCTTTTTTGTACTGTTTCCGTAAACGGATTCAAGTTACTTCCTGGCGAAAGAATGCTAAACAAAGAATCCAGTTGAGCTTTGTCTAAGCTCTTTTCGATATCCATAATATATTTGTCATTGTTTCTTGGTTTCTTTCTTTTTATGTTGTTGATGAAAACAAGTATCTGTTTGATTGTATCTTTCTGACCTGTATGAGAAAGAAGTATTTTACATAGCCATTCCAGATAGTTAGCTATTGTTGTAATACGAAAATATTTAGTTGGTTTTTTGACATTTGAAACGTAAAAATCATTATCTCCACCACTTTTAAAATTGAATGAAGTAAACTCAATCAAATCATCAATTTCATGAGGAACCAGAAATATCCTTTTCTGAATTCTTTCATCAATATTGATCTCTTTCCTCATAAAGAATCGATATAACAATGAAATGCTACCAGCAATAACTTTCATTGTTGATATAGACTCTGACCGATTTCTGACTTGTGTTGTTATATACAAATTTGGATAATACAATGGTTCACCAGTTTTTTTATTTACAACATGGCAATACCTCTCACCATTTTCCAACATAAACGAATCTACACAAATACTGCACATATTTCCCTCCTAAACCTTACAAAAAGTATAATTCCAATATATTAATAATAAGCATTTCGTAGATTTACAAATTTATTTGGATCGATTAAGATATTTATTTAAATTAAAACAGTGAGATAGACGATTATTCCTGTCAAATTATCATCTGGTAGATCTAGTTAATATTATGTACACCTAATACTTCGAAAACTATCTCACTGCCTTGCTAATAAACGGCAACCAAAATAATGTAAGTTATTTTGTAAGGTTTTATGCCAAAATATGGGGCCAAACTTTACAATTTTATAAAAGAGTTTTCAGCCCAATCTGATATCGAATTATCCGTTTCGATAAATTCCTAATTTCATCAGGGCATTTAATTAGCGAGAACCATGTCTCATAAACATAAAACTGTTCGAAAATATTAAGCTCAGAGATCGAATCTAATGGTTCTCTTAGATTCCCCACTAAATACTGGCTTAACCAGTAAACAATCTTTCTGTTAAACTCATTATCAGGTAAATCGTAAATCGCTCCGGGTTCGAAAATTTCACAAAAAAGGTCCTGACCCAGATTACACATATGGTTATCTTCACTCACAAATTCTTCGATATTCATAACATGTCTCCCCAAATTCACTAAGCAACATTATTTCGACTTGTTTCGATAACTGATTGAATCCACTCGTCAACTTCACTCTCGACAAAAGCAACGGCACGAACACCGATCTTCACTGGTGCCGGAAACCGACTTTCACTGATCAGACGATAGATCCAGGCTTTTCCGTAGCCAGTTCGTTCGAGAACTTCTGGTAAGCGTATGAGGCGGGTTGCTTGATTATTCATTTCGTTATCCCTTGTCGTTTCGGTGAAATCACTATATGAACAGTTGGGAAAAGAAAGGAGTGAAGCTCCTGAAGCGGAGGTTCTTCGCTGCTATGCAGGATAGTTTTCTCGAAGTTGGTGCCGTACAAAACAGGGGAACTTGAGAGTAGTTGAAATTCCCCTGTTTTATGGCAAGTGGCAAAATGGCCGGTTTAAAGTAAAAATCGCAAAAAAAAACATCATTTACAATGATGCTATTGGTTTTTCAAGTTAAAACAGACAGTTATAGATAAAATACTAATCCGATAGTTTCATTACATCAGAGACTTTCATTTGCTTCAAATGGCTATTTTTGTTCATGAAGTAATGGAATTGTCGGATAAAGTCAGTTGTGCAGGATTTAAGAGCCAAAGGCCTGTCGGTATCTTTGATTTGACTGGACTGCCTCATTTCACTTTCTTCGTCATCGTCTGTATATAGTAGTCTGGATAACCTGTCGTCAGAGACACGGATTTTTTTAACGGCTGCCCACACTAGGATATCCAGCATAGGTATTACACGATAGCTGATGAGTTTCTTGATAGTTCCGTATCCAAAACGAACAGATTCCAATGGGTTTTCATCAATACCCTTAACTTTACGCCATTGCGGTAATGCAGCTTTAAGCGACTCTGCAATCTCTTCGTCTGTGCCACTTGCCAAATCAATCTCGAACATGACTGTTCGTGTAAACTGATCGGGCATAATGTCTGAAAGTGATTCCTCTCGAAGCTCTGCGTTTATAGAATAATTGTCACCTTCATGCCAAACAAAACCTCCGCGTTGCATAGCAATAATGCTCGTTTCAGCAAGGCGATCAAGAGTTGTTAGAAAAAAATGGGGAGGTTGAAAAAGTTTGTTGGCAGGAGTCATGTATCCAAGTTGCCCTTCTGGAATCAAAAAAGGGTTGCCGGTGAAAATCTTTGAGAAGTAACTCATAAGAGTTCTGCTCTCAAACTCTTCCCGATACTCCTTAAAGAACAGATTCCGGGCCCATAACTCGTGATAGAAGTGTATCAATGAGAGATCTTCAAACTTGCGATAGTTATCTATGTTAAGCCAAGCTTTGATTTCTTTTGTATGCTCTGGTGACCAGTTGTTCAAAATCCATTCTCCACCTATGCTGGTACTGCCCTACGGGTACAATTCAGTTATGCTGAAAAACTACCGTATATACTAATCGGTGGAAAGCAGATCCTGCTTACGCAGTTCAACTCCCAGTTGGTAGCTGAACTGAAGATTTATTATCTTTTGATACAATTTGCCAGTCAGCTAATCGTGAGAACTCATACCATTAAGATTTATGGTTCCTTTTTAGAACCACCAATAAAATAGAAATAGAAAATTAATATAAAAATCAATAGGTTGAATAACCAATCACAGGGACGCCAGCCCAAAATTCTCCATCGGTGATTTTCAGAGTCATCCGATGAAGTCCTAAGAGCCCGCATGGCACAAGCCCTGCGGGCTTTTTTGTGCCTGCATTTTGTCCCGCGAAGTCTGATGCCAACTCATTAAATCCGAACCTGTTAGGTTCCTCTTTAAGCATTATTGTTGTTGAGATGCCATAATCGATGAAAACCCAGCAATGGCAAGACATATTTCTATCGATCAAGAAAATCGAATCTGCTCAACTCAAGGAAGCAGACTACGTCGGACGTACCCGGCAGAGACACTGTATTTTTATCGCTTCAGAAGCCTGAGTGAGGCGCAGGAAATTACAGCGTGCTGTAACAGCCTCACGAATAGTAATGAACTGTGAGTAGCACTACACATCGAGTTGAGAGGGAAAATGTTTTCCCCAGTCACCACATTCAGGATGAAAAAACACAGGGGATTTTCCCCTGTGTTTTATCTTTAACTCAGCGCTGTGTCTTTTCCCCCATATTCGCGACGTACCTGTACCCGCGCTGATGAGAATGCCACTGCCTGACGGTTAATTTACAGCCGAACAGTTAATGCTCTGGCTGTAACTTAGCCAGTCAATCACGCACTGGTTATTACCCTTTTCTAGATAGTTAAACTTCACGCTGAATTTATTGGTCGCCAGTATAGATTCAACAGTGGGAACCCAGGTGCCATATTCTCCCGCTACTGCATACTGGGTTCCATTTTTCCAGGGCTGACTGAACCAGTTATCGGTCACGGTAATAGGCCCCCTCGATGGCTGACCACGCACGCCAATTGAGGATCGATTGCTGGTACCGTAGCGGCCATAGTCAAACCAGTTTTGCGTGACTTCCATAAACGCGCCGGCCCCTTCAGACTGATATTTATGCATGTCAAACTGATGATAAGCGCCGCGCCCGCCACCATTTAATACCAGATTGTGATGCGCCGCATATCCCTCTCCAGCCTTGCCGCTGCCGGCAATCGAATGTCTGTTGCTGTTAAAAAGATTGCAGGCAACTTCCGCCGTGGCATTGCCGTTTTGAACAACAACGCCATAACCGAGTTCAGATTTGATATTGTCATGGATATAGCTGTGATGTACCCGCACATTTGTCGATTTTTTCACACTCACGGCTGCCCATGGCCATCCCCAGAGCTCCATATTATCCACCTCAACATTATGGCTGCCTTCCACCGTCTGGATACCAATAGTGGTATTTTTAGTCAGCGTACCTTTATAGGGTCCCTCATAGCGAATGCCAGACATTCGCGTATTGCTGTCCATAACAATAATCGGGAACTGATTATTTTGTTCGCTCAAATAGGGAATGCTGAGGCGAGCTCCCTCGCTACCGTCAGAACCGCGGTCGCTGAAAATAGTCGTTCCGCTTTTAATAAAGATTGCATTTTTCGTGACCGGTAATTCAATTTCAACATCGCCCGGGATATAGATATAGGGCGTTCCGGCATCAACCAGCGCCTTCAGCGTCGTATAATCGGTCGCTTCCTGATAATTTACACTCTCTTTATCAATCTGGTTCGCATAACCCTCGCCCCCACCCACAACAGAGCACTGGCCGCTCGCATCCAGAAGTCGTGTTGTAACAACGATGTTCAAATCCAGCGGTGAGGATACCCGGCCTCTCTTATCGACGGCCCGTATCGTTACTGGGTATCGGTTTTCCCCACCCACGACAAAGCCCGGCAGGGTCAACTTAGAGCTTCCCTCTTTCTCCATGATAGTGCCCCCGGCGGCTTTGAAGGCGGAAGCGTCAATCTTGTAATTCGCCACACCGTACAGACTCTGAACCTCCGGCGTCACCTCGGTTGTACTGCCCTCAAAGCCCGTGACGGCCGTATCCGCGGTGATGACGAACGGGGCCTGACTGACGGCGATATCTATCTTCGTCGGTTCACTGATATTGCCGTGCGCGTCCTTTCCGGTAACCGTGATGCTGTAGTGGTTGCTTCCCGTTGCCTGCCATGCGGGCATGACAAAATGATAGTCAGGCAGTGTGCCGGTAATTTTACCGCCTGCGGCAAGGAAATCCTCCGCGCTGAATTGGACGTCACTTACGGTAGTTCCTTCTGACACCACGTTCAGGGTGGCATCCACCGTCTCCTGCTCGGTTCCTGTCAGCGTGCCGGGCGCCGAAACGGCAATGTTGACAGGCCTCACCTCTAGCGTCAGGGTGACCGGTGTCGATGAACGGCCTGACTTATCCCATGCGACAGCGCGCACAGAATAGCGGTTGGTCCCCTCTTTTTTCCATAAAGGCAGGGTGAACCGCCAGGCATTCGTGCCGTCCTGCGTGATTTTCCCGCCAGCGCTGAAAAATGCCTCACCCTGCCACTCGATGCGATCGATGCCGGACTGGGCGCTGGCCTGCGGCGTAACGACAAGTTCCTCACCTGATTTACCCGTCATATTTTCATCAAGAATAAGGTTAACGGTCGCTGAAGCCACTGAAACAGTGGCGGTTACCGGCGCGGAACGGTGATTCTGATCGTCACCTGCGGTAAGAGTAATGACATACTGGTTGGAGCCCACGTCCGACCACGCAGGCAGTTCCAGCCAGACTTTTTCTTTTTCCACGCTGACTTTACCCCCACGGGCAATAAACTCGGGCGCCTCCCAGTCGAGCCGGGTTACGGGAGTTCTTGCATCAATCGTCAGCGGCAGCGCAATACGCTCCCCCTCATTACCCGCTACCTCTGGCGGAACGGTGAGCACAATAGAGCGAGGCTCAACCACGATTCGGGCTGAAGCGGTGTTAGAAATGTTCCCCTCGCTGTCACTCACCGTCACTTCAATGGGATAACTGTTTTCACCGCCAGCCTTATAAGGAGGCAGAACGGCACTATAGTTCAGGCTCAGGCTATCTGCTTTTGCAGCACGCGTCTGGATAAATTTGCCCCCGGCAGCAAGAAATTCAGGCGCCTTCCAGTCAACTTTGCCAATGGCGCCGGTAGTGCGAACATTGAGGCCGATCGCCAGCGTTTGTCCCTCTTCGCCCTTCAGATCGCCCGCAAGTGAGATGTTGACATCCATCGGCACAACATCCACCTCGACGCGGAACGGCGCTGAAAGATTGCCTTTTTCATCAATGGCGCGTCCTTCCAGCTGGTAATGATTACTTCCGTTTGTTTGCCATTCGGGCAGAGCCATAACGTAGGCGCCGTTTACATAGGTAATATCACCACCGGCGGCGAAGAACGCCTCGCCCTGCCAGCTAATCCCGGTCACGGCATAGCGCGAAGAAATATCCAGGTTTAGCGCGAGCTGGCTGCTTTCAACGCCCGAAACCTTGTGATGAGGAGACACGTTAAACAGGCGATCCTTTTTATATTCCAGAACAATAACGTTGTTTCTGTCCACCAGGTCATAGCGGGAGCCCGCCAGCGTGCGGTTAAAACGAACGCGGTCCGGGTCAAGCTGCGTTTTGAGCGGCAAGCCAAACTGCCAGGAGAAGTTAAGCCCTACGGAAAATTCGTCTCCCCCGCCACGCGTGTTAACCGTTTTTTGCAGTGAAATGCCCGCCAGGGGTACAGGTGTGTAATTCAGGCCAAGGGTCAGTACCTGAGGATCTTTCTGAAGATCATTCGGGCCAAAAATGCCGACCCGATCGCCATAATATCGCGCCCAGGTGATTTTTCCGCCTAACTGCGGCAAACGAGGAAGCCAGGCCTCTGTCCGGATATCAAAGCCATTAGCGACGCGTTCGTGATAGTCCGTGAGATCGCGCGAGCGTTTCCAGTCGCTGAGCCGGTAATAGCCATTCGCAGAAACTCGAAAGAAATCGCGCGCATACTCAAGACCTGTGCCAAGGCGCTTATGCTGGCGACTGACGTCGTAATCGTAAAACATATTGGCGCCGAACATGGCGGTGTCAGAAGGCCAGAATCGATAACCCATACCGAGATTCGCCATGGTCCTGTCGTCAATCCGTCTTATTCCCGTCTGGGAAAAAAACAGATGGCTGCGGTTTTCATAAAGGGGCAGTAAAAAATCAAATTCACTGCCTTCAAGGTGTACGCTGCTTAAATTCAGCTTCACTCTTGCTGTACCAAAAGAAGAAAGACTTTGCTGTACGGCTGAGCTGAAGAGTCCGGAGGCCATGCTTCCCCCTACGGCACCAATGCGTTGGGCGGAAGCGTCCTGCCCTAACACCTGAGCGAGTTTTGCGCCAGCCCCCGCTCTTGTCCGTGCGAGAGTTTCTTCACGGCTATTTTGCCCTTCATGTAACGCGCGATATATACTTTCTCTGGCATTCATGGTTTGTTCATTTATATTGACTTCACTTCCAGTAGCCAGTCCGGGCTGCATAAAAAGTACAATATAAAGTCCATGTTTACATTTAAGAGAAGGCAGACAGCTGACCACCATATTGATAATTGCTCCATAATTTAAATAGTCGCTCTCCATAAATGAGATGAAAATTCATCTTCACTGGCGACGGTATTGCCATGTAAAACGCAGTTAATCTGACTGTAGTTATATGTTGTTCATACCCTTAATGCGTCACTACACGTACTGGTACCAAATTAAGGAAACAGGTACCAGATGGTATTCATCTTTGGTTTATACAAAAAAGAAATACAAAAAGATGATTGCTACATTTTTTTCAACATGTATATGTCACAGCTGTCATGGCCGGTATTGCCAAGTCGTGCAATATGTTTGAATCCAAAAGCTTCGTAGAGACGCACGGCATGCTTCAGCTCTTTAAGAGTTTCAAGATAACAGGCGTGGTATCCCATGACTGAAGCCTGAGAAAGAATAAAAGCGATCATTCGTCTGCCCAGTCCCATTCCTTGTACTTCGCTTTTGAAAAATAACTTCTGCATTTCGCAAATGCCAGTTTCTCCGTCCAGTGACGCGAGTCCCGCTCCCCCGACAATCATTCCATTTGCTTCAGCAACCCAATATCCGGAACCGGGATGCTTATAGGCTTCACTTAAGGAATCGAGTTCTGGATCATGGAGACTTACGCCCTCAAGATGATCGATTTTATTCTCACGAAAGCTATTACGGATAATATCTGCGATTGCGGCGTTATCTTGTGGCTCCAGACGCCTGATAACGATATTTGATTCACGCTGGCGACGTGCATTACGCAAACTACCTGAAAAGTGCAGTAAGGATTTACGTAAAACCTGAATTTCTTCCTCAGATGATGATGCGAGAGCGTCCACAACAAACCTGTCGGCGTTTTCTTCAAGCTTAGACAGGAGTTGCTTTCCGGAGTCGCTTAATCTGTACAGAGAGGCTCTGCCATCCTGGGCGTCATTTTCTTTAAGCAGGTATCCCTCATCACTAAGATTCTTTAGTGTGCGGCTCATACTTGCTTTCTCAACGCAAAGCTTCGAGGCGAGATCGGTACACCCCTCAGGACGATTGCTGAGTTCAATCAATATATGACTCTGGAGAGGGGATAACTCGGTTCCACTTGCTTTACGGCTGAGCATACCCAGTTCTCTGACCATTTCTCGCAATGTTGCGCGGAAAGAACGAATTTCTGACTGTTCCATAGTCCAGGACCTTCAATGATGTGAAGGCGTATGATACATAACATAGTTAACGGTGTTAACTATGTTGTCCGTTTTTCCAAAATTCTCGATCGGTGATGATCAGAATTATCCGAAGACCTCCTGAAGACTGCACGGCACAAGCCCTACGAAATGTGTGCACCTTAACCCTTTCACCACTTCCCACCCAACGCCCGCTCACAACCCCGCGCCAGCGCCAACAACCCCGTCTCCTCCGCCTGCACCGATAAAATCTCCATGCCCACTGGCAGCCCACTGCGGCTCACGCCACAGGGCAAGGTTATTGCAGGCAGACCGCTTATCGCGGACAACTCAGGCGCGCAGCCGGGCGGCATTTTCGCCATGCTGTCCGGCAACCGCTGTACCGTGGGATACACAAATCCATCCAGCCGCAGCTCCTCCGCTACATGGCACAGGTTCTGGCGCAGCTGGCGCTGAAAACGCCGCCCCGCCAGCCAGAGCGGGGTTTTGAGCGTGTTATACGTCATCATCTGCCTGAGAAAGGGTGCGAACTCAGGCAAAAATGCGCCGGAGTCGACAATGTGCTTCAGCCCGGCAGGTGCATCAGGTTGTTTTGTCAGCCAATGATCGATCGCCACGCGAAATTCAGACAGGCTCAGGCAGGTCTCCTGTCTGACTTCATCCATAAAAGGTAATGCTATCTCAACCAGCGTCGCCCCTGCCCGACTTAACGCATGCAGCGCCGGGTTCCAGACCGCCAGCTGCACGTCATCGCTTCCCTGCAACGCGGTTATCACGCCGAAGCGCACACCTTTCAGCGAACGTGGCGGCAGCGGAATCGGCGGCAGACCGTGGATGATGGCGTGCAACATGGCCGCATCTTCCACGCTGTGAACCATGGGCCCAACGGTATCTTTACTGGGAGAGAGCGGTGCCACACCGTCCAGCTGCGCGCGGCGATAGGCTGGGCGCAGCCCCACCAGCCCGGTATAGCTACAGGGAATACGAATGGAGCCGCCGGTGTCAGTTCCCAGCGCACCATCGGCCATGCCAGCGGCCACCGCGGCGGCGCAACCTCCGCTGGAACCGCCGGCGGTCACCGACGGGAGAAGCGGGTTTGCCACATCGCCGCCCAGCGAGCTTCGGGACCGCACGTCAAATGCAAACTCGGACATATTGGCCCTGGCGAGAATAATGGCGCCGGCCCGGCGCAAACGCTGTATCACCCGCGCGTCTGAGGTCGCCCTGAGCGAGGCCAGCGCCCGGCAGCCAAGGGTAATGGGCAGCGGCGCGCAGGCAATATTATCCTTGATAATCAACGGCACCCCGTGCAAAGGCCCGATACGCTCTCCGCGTTGACGCTGCTGCTGGCACCGTTTCGCCAGTAGCATGGCGTCGGGGTTAACGCCGAGGATGGCGTTTAGCCCATGCTGCTGTTTTATCGCGTTAAGCCGACGGGCGATTTCATCCGGGCAATCCTCCGGTGGTATCAGGCGCATCATGGTCATGCGTGAGAATTCCTGTGCTAAAAGCCGGGCGCATGTCGCCCGGCACTGTCTTTGATTTAGTCCCGCATGCCTGAGGTGATTGCATCGATGTCCTGCGCACGCAATCGGATCTCCGCCGCCCGCCGGTGCCCCTGCATCCCTTCAGTACGGCTCTGGCGGATCGCCGGTTCCGCAATTGCCGGGATGCCCTGCTCATCAATCCACTGATGGGTGCAGATTTTGACATACGCCCCCACCCACAAGCCGCCGGTATAGCGCGCCGCCGCCATGGTTGGCAACGTGTGGTTGGTCCCGCAGCATTTATCGGAGAACACTACGCTGGCGTTCTGCCCAATAAACAGCGAGCCATAGTTGCGGATCTTCGCCGCCGTGGCGTGCGGATCGCGGGTATGCACCTGAAGATGTTCCGTCGCCATATGGTCAGCAAAGGCGATGAGTTGCGCTTCGTCTTCGCAAAGTACAATCTCGCCCTGTCGACGCCACGCCTCGCCTGCCGTTGCCGCCGTGGGCAGGCTGGCCAACTGGCGCTCAACCTCAGCCAGCGTACGCTCGGCAATCTCCCGGCTGGTCGTCGCCAGCCCGACGCGGGTATGTACGTCATGCTCTGCCTGGGCCAGCATATCAGCGGCCAGAATACGCGGGTCGGCGCTGTCGTCCGCTATGGTGAAAATCTCGCTCGGCCCGGCGAGGGCATCAATGCCGACTTTGCCAAACACCTGACGTTTCGCCTCGTTAACAAAGGCGTTGCCTGGCCCCACGATTTTATCCACCGACGGTATGCTGTCCGTCCCCCAGGCCATGGCCGCAATCGCCTGCGCGCCGCCAACTTTGAAGATGCGATGCGCGCCCGCCAGATGGCACACCGCGATCATCGCCGGATGCGCGCCCGGCGGCAGACAGGCAATGATCTGTTCGCAGCCCGCCACCGTCGCCGGAACAATCGACATTACCGGCGCGGAGAGGATCGGATAGCGTCCTCCGGGGACGTAGCAGCCCACCGTCTGCACCGGGATGATCCGGTGCCCCAGGTGCACGCCCGGCAGGGTCTCGACCTCCAGCGGCTGCATGGTCGCCAGCTGCGCCTGGGCAAAACGGCGCACCTGACTGATGGCAAATTCACTGTCGCGACGCGTCTGGGCGTCCATACCGGCAAGTGCTTCGGCAATCTCCTGTTCACTCACTTCGAACTGGGCTGGCACAACCTTATCGAACTGCTGTGAATAGGCCCTTAGCGCCGCGTCACCTTCATCTTTTACCCGCGCAATAATTCCGCTGACCGTCTCCGTCAGCGAACGATCGGCCTGTGCATCCTGCCCCTGCGGATGCTTGATCCAGATTACGTCATTCAACATTTACGCATCCTCCATCTGGCCAAGTTTGATTTGCGCCAGCAGCGCCAGGTGATCGTAAACCACCCACTCATCAACAATTTTCCCGTTGAGGATGTGGTAGTGCGACATCCCCATCACGAACAGTCGTTCTCCGGTCGGTTTACCCAGCTCGCCGTAACCCAGGTGATGCCCTTCGATAATCCAGCGAACCGCCACCTTCACGCCGCCCTCGTCGCAAGGGTTGGAGCAGATATGCTGCGGCAGCCACGCGCCGTCAGGGATCATACCCACCAGCGCCAGCGTCTGGTGGGTCACTGCCGCCGTTCCGTACAGCTCTTTCATCAACGGGCCGTGCCACTGCACGTTCGGGGCATACACCTCTTTGATTTTGCCGAACATCCGGCGGTTGTAGATCTCATGCAGCCAGCGCAGGCACTGCTCTTCCGTATCGCTGTGCGCAAGAGAAACATCGCACGCGATCTCCGGCGGATATTGCCCCAGCATGCGGCCGTTTTCGCCGATATCCATCACGCGGAAGCCTTTATCAAACTGCTCTTTGGCCATATTAAAGGCGACTTCATCGGTGTTAAGGCCAAGCTGTTTCATTAACGACATGTTGTCGCTGACCACCCACTCGCGATAAATTTTGTTCTCGTGGATCATGCAATCCGCCACGGTCCGGGTAACAAATGTGCGGTTGGTCGGTTTGCCTAAATGGCTGTACTGGGTATGGCGCCCGCTTCCCGTGACCAGATGCGAGGTATAAAAACCGTCGACATCATTTCCGTTCCAGATAACCTGGGTTGCCATGCCGCGGCGTTCCGGGAAAGCAACCAGGCGCTGCAATGTATCCTGCACCACCTGTTCGCGGTTATATAATGTCCCCAGCGCGTTATAAAGCACGCAGTTATGGGTATAATGGGAATAAATTAAGCCCACGTCGCGCTCATCCCATATTTTATGGGTGCAGCGAACAATATAATCGACGATATCGGTATAGCAGTCGTCAAAGCCTCTTAATGACTGCGCACGCGGGCGATTCTCCGGCACCAGATCGACAAAATCACGGCGCTCGACCTGTAATACGGACTCTTCTTTAAGCGCTTTCACGCTGCTTTTTTCGGGTACGGCTGGTGCTTTATTTGTTGCTTCAGTGGAAGACATATAAACTCCTGCTCTATTTTCAGAAAATATACCCGTAATACTTCGCGTTGCAGATGCGTTGGCTACGCGAATTATTTAGGGTATAAGAACCCGCACCCGTAAGTGAGGGTGAATTAAAAATGATGAGTATTGGCAGCGGAAATAAGGAGGCTGCCGCCCCGTTAATTAAATATTTGCGACCAAATCGCTAATTCATCAATACCTAAATATTCACGGAAAATTAACCCATCGCGTAATTCAAGCTGGGTAATACCGGTGACTGAAACAGGTTTACGCGTCGGCGCGCCAAACTTGCCGTATCCGTCATGCCAGGTCAGCAGCGACCAGCGCAATGAAATGCGAACCGGCTCGTTGGGATCTTTACGCACAACCAGGTGGTGCAGTTGCGTTTCGCTGTCGGCAAACGAGGCGCGGTAGCCGGAAAGCTGTGCGCCGATCTCCTGTTCACCGGTACAGGTGCAATGGCCGGGCGCATAGAGCGTTGCCGCCGGGTGGTATAAACCGGGTACCACGCCGCTGTTGCCGCCCGCCCACATCGTCAGGTAGCGCTCCACCACGCCTGCAAGTACACCTTCCACATCATCGCCTTCTGGGCCTCCCGCCCAGCGCGCATCCAGCGTCTCGGCGGAAACAGACTCCAGCCCAAGCTGCTGACGCATGGTCGCCAGGTTAAAAGCAAACTCGCGGATATCCAGCCCCAGTTGCGACACGATGGCGGCGCGATCCTGCAGCAGCCACTCCTGACGCACGGCTCCGTCGACGCAAATGCGATCGGCCCACGTACGTACCCAGACATTTTTGCCAGTTGGCGGACCAAAAAAGCCCTCCCCCTGATGCTGGATCCGCGCGACGGTGCGCTGAGCGGCATAGTACTCGTCACCCGGATTCTGGCTACAGAGGATGTCCTCGGTCAGCACGTTGCGCTGCGGAAAACTGTGCATCGCCTCAAGGGTGAGGCGCATAAACTGTGACAGCTCATGCAGCTGTTTTTCCGGGGTCGTAAATACCACTGGCGTGGCGTAAAAATCCGCCAGCTGACCAATGTCTTTCTGCTCCCATACCACGTGTGTCAGCGTCAAAATAAACTGCTGGATGGAGTCGAACTGTGGGCTGAAGCCCCGCAATCTGGTCATTTGAGCTCCTTAGTCTGGAATAGCGATAAGCCATCTTTTTCGATAACGCCACTGCGCGGGCGGCGGGCTGAGTGGCGTATAACCAGCGTACCGGGCACTGTAATCTGCTCAGGCTCTATGGTTTCGCTTTCAATTTGCTTCATTAATAACTCGACCGTGGCGTCCACCATTTCGCCCACCGGCTGTGATGCAGAGGTTAATGCATAGGAGGGCCAGCCTGAGGGGCCGATGTCGTCGTACCCGACAACGGACACCTCCTCGGGAATGCGCAAGCCAAACGCATAGCGCGCCACATCCATCACCGTCACGGCCATATGATCGTTGGCGACAAAGACCGCATCCGGCACAGGCGTTGCCGAAAACAGAGCATAGGCTGCCTGCGTGGTGTGCTGAACGTCGTAATTGCCATTCACCACCTGCACATCGGTGATACCGTGCTCTTGCAGGGTGGAGATAAACCCGCGCTGACGGGCGATATTGACCGGCGAGTCAGGCACGCCGCCAACGTAGGCGAAACGCTTGTGCTCCCCCGCCAGCAGAAACTCGGCTATCTGCCGTGACGCCGCCTCGTTATTGCTGTTGACGCTGGAGGCCATCCCACTCTCTTCGCTGCGGTTAAACAACACCACCGGGATCCCGGCGGCGAGGCACTCCTCGGATAACTCCAGCGACAGCGTGACCGATGCCAGCACGATACCGTCCACGCGGTACTGCATAATCTGGTCGAAAATGCGGTCGACGTTGCCTTCCCGGTCGCCGACAAACAGCAGCAGGTGATAGTTCAGCGTATCCAGCTTTTGTGCCAGCGCCTCCAGCACCTGCGAGTAAAAGGGGTTATCGAAGTAAGAGATCACCACCCCAATAATGCGCGAGCGGGCCGTGTTGAGCGACCGGGCTATCGCGTTTGGACGATAACCAAGCTCACGCGCCGCTTTCAGCACTTTTTCACGTGTTGCCGGTGAAATACTGGCCCCGGGCGTGAACGTTCGCGACACAGCGGATTGCGATACTCCCGCCAGCTGCGCGACCTGTTGAGATGTGACTGCTGCAAAAGTCTTACGTTTCATTACCCCGTTTTCCTTATCAACGACTTACCCACGTTCATTCTGTTCACGGACCGCGAAAAAGCCCCTTTTTTCACCTGTTCCGGACGCTTCAGCAGGTGGGTGTTTTTTATACTTACACCACCTTTGCATGCGTATGCAACACAAAAAAATAAAATTCTCACAACAAGATCGAGATCACTTTACAAACATGAAACCTTTTCGTAACTTCAAAGCTTGAATACGTATGCAAAGAGTTTTCATACCGTCAAAGGTACCGGAGAGAACAGGAGTCGCCCAAAGGATTGAACCGGTAAACGTCGTACTTGGCTGGTTGTAACCCATTACTTTTAAGAGGTTCAAAACCATGTTTCGAGCACTGTTACGCCGTCGGGAAGCCCGGCTCTTTTTCATCATCAGCGTCCTGTTCTTTATCTGTATTCACAGCATCGATGCCTTCCTGGCACCAATGATGATCAACCAGGGCTTCGAGCCACAGATAATGGGCATCATTATGGGGGCGTCCGGGCTGGCTACGCTGCTTATCCGTTTCCCGTTGGGGATCATCTCCGACGTGGTAAAGAGCCGCAGGATTTTTATTCAAATCGGTTTACTGCTGCCCATTATCGCCTGGCCGATCGCCTGGTTCGAGCCTAACGCCGTCACGTTATATATGGCTAAAGCGGCTGACGGCGTCACGGCGGCCACGTGGGTGCTGTATAACATTTTGTTCATTCGCTATTTCGACCGTAACGAAGCCCCGGCGGCCGTGGCGCTGCTGGCGCTGGCCGGGCCGATCGGCGTGTTCCTCGGCAACTGTATTGGCGCCGTGCTGATCCACTACTTCGCTAACAACATCGCCTTTTTCGTCTCCTGCATCTCGGCCCTGGTGGCGTTGATCCTGACGACCCGCATTCAGGACGTTCATGATCCGGTGCAAGCTCCCACGCTGAAAGCCTGCATCACCGGGGCGCGACAGCAGCTGGCCGACCGTTCAGTCTGGTTGATTGGCATCCTGGCGACCATCGTGATTCTGGTTCCCTTTGCCACTCGCGACACCCTGACGCCGGTCTACGCCGAACAACTGGGCGCCCGGGCGGGGATCCTCGCCCTGCTCGGTAATATCCATCTTCTTTTTTACGGGCTGGCCATTGCCCTGTGCAGCTCGGTGTTTTATCAGCGCCTTGGGCTGGTAAAAACCGCCGTGCTCGGCATTGTGTTACAGGTGATCTCGACGCTTGGCATTCCTTTTACCAGCAATTTATATGTCATTTATTTGCTCCAGGCGCTGGCAGGTTTTTCCTTCGGCATGGCGTTTGCGGCATTTATGTCGCTCAGCGTGGTGAATACCACCGCCGATGAACAATCCACCCGCATGGGATTATTCCAGACGATCTATTCCTGCGGCATGTTTGTTGGGCCGGTGATGATGGGCGTGATGATGCAACATATTAATATCTCGTCCGGTTACCTGTTAATTGCCGCGCTCTCGGTCGTCGCTGCGATTGCCACGCCGCTGTCCGCACGCTGGGTTTATGCCCGTAAGGCGCAACACGCGTCCCGCTTATTAAAAAACGGGGCTTACGCCGCCGCGCCGGATCATTAACACATTCTGCAGTAATTCATTTATCCCGGCTCGCCGGGAGGGCAACTGACATCTTAAAAAGGTAAGGAGAAGCGTGTGTCGTGGAAATTGAAAAGCGGTAAAAGTACCGAAGAGCGCCAGCAGGCGAATCAGCAGGTCAGAGAAACAGTTGAACATATCCTGGCGGATATTGAGAAGCGGGGAAATAAAGCCATTCGTGAATTATCGATTAAATTCGATCGCTATGACCGTCAGGATTATCGCCTGACGCCAGCGGAGATCGACCGCTGTATAAAACAGTTAAGCCGCCAGGATATTCAGGATATTGAATTTGCCCAACAGCAGGTGGCGAATTTTGCCCGCGCGCAGAAAGAGTGCCTGCGGGATCTCGAAATTGAAACGCGCCCCGGCGTGATCCTCGGCCATAAAAATATTCCGATCAACGCCGTAGGGTGTTATGTCCCCGGCGGGAAATATCCGCTGCTGGCCTCTGCCCATATGTCGATCATTACCGCCAGCGTGGCGGGCTGCTCGCGGATCATCAGCTGTGCCCCGCCGTTTAACGGCGAACCCGCCCCGGCGATTGTCGCGGCACAAAAGATGGCGGGCGCAACGGAAATCTATGCCCTGGGCGGCATTCAGGCGATTGGCGCAATGGCATTGGGCACCGACTCGCTGGCACCGGTAGATATGCTGGTCGGCCCCGGCAACGCCTTTGTTGCGGAGGCCAAGCGCCAGCTCTTTGGCCGGGTGGGTATCGATCTGTTTGCCGGGCCGACGGAAACGCTGGTCATCGCCGATGACACCGTAGACGCAGAAATATGCGCCACGGACCTGCTCGGGCAGGCCGAACACGGCGTCACCACCCCTGCCATTCTGCTGACCAATTCCCTGACGCTTGCTAAAGAGACGCTGCAGGAAGTGGAGCGGTTGCTGGAAAAACTTCCCACTGCCGATATCGCCCGCCAGTCGTGGCAGGATTATGGCGAAATCATCGTCTGTGACAGCTACGAAGAGATGCTGGCCGAGGCCGATCGCATCGCCTCCGAGCATGTTCAGGTGATGACCGACCGGGACGACTGGTTCCTCAGCAGGCTGACCAACTACGGCGCACTGTTCCTTGGCCCGCGCACCAACGTCGCCTACGGCGATAAGGTGATCGGCACCAACCACACGCTGCCAACGCAAAAAGCCGCACGCTATACCGGCGGGCTGTGGGTCGGCAAGTTCATGAAAACCTGCACCTTCCAGAAAGTCCTCAGCGACGAAGCCACGGCCGAAATCGGCAGCTATTGTTCCCGCCTGTCGCTGCTTGAAGGATTTGCCGGACACGCCGAGCAGGCCAATATTCGCGTGCGTCGCTATGGCCAGACGGAGGTGCCCTACGCGATGCCGGCCCCGGTCAGGGAAAAGGTGTAATCCATGACGCTTGTACAAACGCCCTCTTTCGCTCTGCACGGCAAACGCGCGCTGGTGACAGGTGGCTCGCGAGGGATTGGCTTCGCCGCTGCCGTCGCCCTCGCGCAGGCGGGCGCAGAGGTGTGGATTGCCGCCCGCAACCGCGAGGCGCTGGACCAGGCGGCCGGTCTCGCCGCCGGGCATCGGCTCACTCTCCATACGGTAACGCTGGATATCACCGACGCCCAGGAGGTTGACCGCGTGCTGGCGACCCTGCCGGAGATCGACATTCTGGTGAACAGCGCCGGGCTGGCCCGCCACCAGCCGTTTCTTGAGGTCAACGAAGACGACTTCGATGCGGTGATGTCGCTTAACCTCCGCGCCACTTTTTTCGTCAGCCAGCGCGTGGCGCGGCGTATGCGGGCGGGTGGTCGCGCCGGATCAATCATCCATATCTCATCGCAAATGGGGCACGTGGGCGGCCCCGAGCGGAGCGTTTACTGCGCCTCTAAGTTTGCGCTTGAAGGGTTAACCCGCACGATGGCGCTGGAGCTGGGCGAGGCCGGGATCCGGGTCAATACGCTGTGCCCGACCTTCATTGAAACCGATCTGTCGCGATCGGCGCTGGAAGATCCGGCGTTTCGCCGCTACGTGCTGGAGAACATCAAGCTGCGCCGGTTAGGCCGACTGGAAGACATTATGGGGCCGGTGGTGTTCCTCGCCTCCGGGGCCGCCGCGATGATCACCGGCAGCGCCCTGATGGTTGACGGCGGCTGGACGGCAACGTGAGGCACGCAATGGAAAACGCTCTGCTGGATAACACCGACCTGCCGCTGGTGCTGCTTGGCGGCACGCTGTGCAACGCCCGGCTCTGGCAGCCGGTAATTGAGCGGTTAAACGTGACGGCGGTGCTGTGCGTCACGCTGACGGGGGCAGAATCGGCGCGGCAGGCGTCGCAGCGTCTGCTCAGCGCGCTGCCGCCGCGCTTTTTGCTGGCCGGTTTTTCGCTGGGGGCAATCGTCGCGCTGCACATGGCCGCTGACGCGCCGGAGAGGCTTAGCGGGCTGGCGCTGATATCTGCCAACCCGCTTGCCGATCCGCCGGAAAACGCCGCGCCACGGCGGGACGCGGTGCGCACCGCCCGGGCGCAGGGAATAGTTGACTGGCTGGTCCCGGCGCTGTGGCAACGTTACGTCGCCCCGTCGCGCCTCAACGACCGGGCCTTACAGGACATTATCTGTCAGATGGCAAGCGAGTGCGGTGTAACGACCTTTACTCAGCAAACGGAAATCGCCATTCACCGGCAGGACAACCGGCTGGCGCTGGGCAATCTCCCCTGCCCGATAGTGATCCTTAACGGCGCGCAGGATCCGATCTGCACGCCCCATCATCATCACTTACTGGCGGCAAGCGCCGCGAACGCAACCTGGCATACGGTGGCATCTGGCGGGCATTTTATTCCGCTCGAGACCCCGGATGAGGTCGCATCGCCGCTGCGCCAGTGGATTACGGAGTGCATATCGTGCGCAAGAACACACTAAAAACCGCCTTTCAGGACAATACCCCCATCATCAACGGCTGGCTGGCGATCCCCTCCGGCTACAGTGCGGAAATTGTCGGGCAGCAGGGCTTTGATGCCGTAACCGTCGATCTCCAGCACGGCATGATTGATTTTGCCAGCGCGCTGACGATGCTGCAGGCGCTGTCGGCCACGCCAGCGGTGCCGCTGGTGCGGGTGGCGGATAACGATCCGGCGCAAATCATGCGCGTACTGGATGCCGGGGCTTACGGGGTGATTTGTCCGATGATCTCCAGCGCCGAGGAGGCACGCCGCTTCGTCGCCGCCTGCCGTTATCCGCCGCTGGGCGTACGTTCCTTTGGTCCGGCGCGGGGCCTGCTTTACGGCGGCAGCGATTATCCGCAGCACGCCAACGACGAAATCCTGACGCTGGCGATGATCGAAACCCGCGAAGGGCTGGCAAATTTAGACGCCATTCTCGACACCGACGGGCTGGATGGCGTGTTTATAGGCCCTAACGATCTCTCGCTGACGCTGACGGGCAACGCCAGCGCCGAATCCCAACACCCGGAGATGCTTGCTGCCGTTGAGCGGGTGATCGACCGCTGTCGTCAGCAGCAAAAAATCGCCGGGATTTTCTGCACCTCCGGCGCGGCTGCCGCAGCGCGTATTGTCCAGGGGTTTCATTTCGTCACCCCGGCAAACGACGTCATGCAACTGGGCCGCGCCTCGCGCGAAGCCATCGCCCTTGCGCGCGGTAACGCCATCCCTGCCACCGGCACATCCGGCTATTAAAAGGAGAAACGATGAACGCTATCCATCTTACCCAGAGCCAGGCGAGAAGCCGACTCATCACCCCCGATGATATGGTCTCCTGCAACCTTGCTTTTATTGACTGCAAGCTGCCCGGCTCGCACCTGAAGCAAAACTATTCGTTTATTGGCCCGGGCGTCACTCAGTCCTCCGAGCAGGTGGTGAATATTCCCGAGCCGCACGGTTTTAACATTGGCGCGGCGGCCATGCCGAAAGGGGTAACCAATAACCTGCATCTGCATTTTACGGCGGAAGTGTTCCTGATCCATGAAGGGACATGGCGTTTTCGCTGGGGCGCGCAGGGTGAACATGAAGCGGAATTCAGCGCCCCTGCGATCCTCTCCATCCCCACCTGGATTTTCCGGGGGTTTACTAACGTCAGTAAAGAGGACACCAGCGGCATGGTGTTCACCGTGCTGGGCGGCGACAACACGGGCGGGATCATCTGGCATCCGTCGGTGCTCGCGGCCGCCAGTGAGTACGGTATGTATTTAAGCAAAGAGAATATGTTGATTACGCAGGCACCCGGCGATCCGCAGCCTGACCCCGCCACGCTGCTGACGCCGCTGTCGGAGGCGTATATTGCCGGGCTACGTGATTACAGCGCTGAGGAGATGCGCAAGCGCGCGGTGACAGGCGATGACCGTTGCTGGTCGGCACGGGGACTGCTGGACTCGGTGTTGCCGGGACACGGCGGCGAAATCGCGCCCGTTATCGGCTTTGGCATTTCCCAGGACCGGGATTCCTGCCCTGCGATTGTCAGCCCGCACGGTTTTTCCGTCGAGTGGCTGCGGCTCGCGGACAATTGCGTCACGGGCCGACATGTGTGTCCTGACGTGCAGGTCATCATGGTCTTTAAAGGAAAGCTTGAGGTCACCTGGAATGAGGCGGGCAAGGAAGTGAGTATTATCGCACCGGAACGGTCGGTCATCTCCATTCCGGCAAACAGCTGGCGGCGCTACCGCGCGATAGAGGGGAATATGGAATGCATTTTGACAACCCAGGGCGATCAACGTAAACGCCTGTACTGGGATGAGGAGATCCTGCAGCAGGCGAAAAATCATAACCGCTGCCTCGATCCGGATGGTTATGTCGCCGATGCCGATATACTGCCCGCCACGGCCCGCCGGGCTGGGGCAAAACGTGAAAAATGGCAGGCAGATGCCTGAAGGTATGCCTGAAACGAAAACTGGCGCAGCAGGTTGCCTGCGCCAGCTTTCCGGCCCCGGTCAGGCCAGCTTGTCGAGCGCCTGGAAAAAGCGATCTTCCGTCATGACGACATTCGCTTTTGCATCCTGATGCTCACGCCGGATAAACCAGCCGGTTTCCGGTGCCATGCTCAGGTGATACGCCTGGCGACTTTCAGGCGTCTCTATCCGCATTGTCACACAGCCCCGCTCCGCTCCGCGGCAGAGTTGTTCCGGTACAATGCTGGCGCTACGGTCTGCGTTCTGGATCCGGATAGTGGTTACCGGATACCGGCATATGCCGCAGTTCAGACTGTAACCAATCGTACTGAGGTCGTGTATATGTTTTGTCGATACGACAACCTGAATGCTTGACCCCGCAAACCACTCGCTGATTTGCTCCGCCAGCTCGTCCATCCGCCCACAAAACAGCCGGATCTCAGCCTCCGCAGACGATTTGCCGGGTGGGGTGATGTCATTATTTTGCTGCACTTTTTTAAAAAAACGTTCTTTGGCTGACACGCTGTCGTCCCTGTTCATTTTCACATGCTGTTAAGCCTGGTCCAGCGCACCGTGCGCTGAGCGGCCATCTTCAATTTATCTCTGTAATGCCGTAAACGGGAGTCTGCAACTCATGACTGCACGCAGGTTATTGCGCCGTTTGTTGTTTGAGCACCGCATAGCGGGTAATAAGCTGCTGCAGCTGCTGCTCCGTCTGGCTCTGCTGTGCCGCTGGCCAGGGCCGATCGTGCGGCAGGACTGAAAGCTGGCGCAGTTGTTCTTCTGCCGGTATGGCGCGGGTAAATGACTGCGTCATCGCAAACACTGCCGACTTGAGTTCGCTGACCGTCATGTATTTGCCACGCTTTTCATCCAGCGCGTTGAGCCGGTTCGCCAGCTGCTGGAGCTGGGTCATCCCCTCATGCCAGCCGTTCAGCTCCGGTGCAGGAAGCGCGGCGGCAGCGACCTGCTGCTGCCACTGCTGTGCCAGCGGTTTCGCTTGTTCGGGCCACAGAGTAAGGGCCTGACGCACCAGACTGTCGCCATAGCTGACGGCCCAGTCCGGTTTCAGCCGTAACAGTTGCGCCAGCTGCTGCTGCGTTTTGTCGATACCCGACACGGGAGATGGCGACATGTGTCGCAGGGACTGTAGCTGTTCGGTGGATAGCGCGGCGGGTAACGGGGCCAGCGTGGCAGCGAGCTGCGTCTGTGCAGGGTCAGGCTGATGAAGTGCCTGCCAACCCCACGCGACCGCACCTGCCACCACCAGCATGGTCAGCATACCGGCCGCAAACGGCTTCCAGGGTTTAACCGGGGGCGAGCTTTCGGTCACCACCTGCACATTCGGCAACGGATCGGGCTGTACCACGTATACCCATTTCACCTGGTCGCCCGGGTTGGAGAGGCTTTTTTCAGGCGTGAGCGCCGCGTCATGGGGCACACTCACGCCGGTGTTGTCGCTGTTTTCCAGCCGCGCCGCTGTGTTATGCATCAGGATGCGCAGGGCATCAAGCTGGCTGGCGTGTTTCAATTCCAGACGCTGCAACACCTCACCCAGGGTATTCAGATGTTCCTCCGCCTGGTAGAGCTGGCTCAAATCCGCATACGTTAGCGCCCGGGTGCGCATCGCCTGCTGTAGCCGCCTGCTCAGCGCGCTGAGGATCTCCATTCGCGCATGGACGGGCTGCGGCCAGATTTCCCCCCACTGCCGGGCAACCAGCGTAGCCAGGATCGCCAGACCTTCATTCATGCCATACAAACCGGCCTGATGGGTACGGGCAAGCGTATACCAGGCGGTGGTCTGCAGCTCAATCCCGTTGTGCTCAAACAGCGAGAGGCAGAGCGTTTCCGCAAGCTGCCAGTTAACATCCGGGCGCGCCGGATGCGTCAGCTTGTTCATCTCATCGCGAAGGGCGGCATAATCCGCAAGCGTGCGCGGATCGCCGCCGGTATTAAGGT
Organism: Enterobacter sp. V87_3; assembly: GCF_029967835.1. Taxonomy (NCBI): domain Bacteria; kingdom Pseudomonadati; phylum Pseudomonadota; class Gammaproteobacteria; order Enterobacterales; family Enterobacteriaceae; genus Enterobacter; species Enterobacter sp. V87_3. The sequence goes on from NZ_JASCAM010000031.1 coordinate 74,164, forward strand.
GGCGCTCAGAATGTGTCGTCATAACCGTTTTTGCCTGAGAAAAAAACTAGATTGCGGCGCGTACATCGAGGTACTGCTGCTGTTTAAGATGGCGGATTAAGACCCTGCCTTCCGGCATAAACTCGGTACCGTAGCGCACCAGTCCGATGCCCTTTAGTTCCGCATCAATGGCGTAGCGCAACTCGCCAGGCTGCCTCTGATCCAGCATCACTACGGTAATTTTGCTCAGGCGCGGCTCGTATTTCAGCAGTACGGCGGAGAGCGTCGTGATCAACTGGTGCGCGGTGCCGGGCATCCCCTGGAGAATTTTGGTCATATCCGGCAGGCCGTAGTCCGGCAGATGTGCCAGCGTCCCGGCGCGGCAGTTGAGAATGCGCTGCATGTTGTCCAGCACCGACAGGATGAGCTGGTTCTCCTCGCTGACGCTGTTCAGGTCGAGTCCGCCGGCGAAGTTGCCGAAAAGCGTTTCATACAGAGACGGACGTGGCATTTCAGTCCTCCTTAAGCGGTTGCAGGGTCAGGCGGTTATTGCTGGCTTCAATAATGCGAGGTTTATCCGGGTCGAGGTCGTCGCGGGTGAGGACCAGACGCCATGTATCATTCGCCTGGTCCGGTGACATAAACATCCCCGCCACCGCGACAAACTGCGCCGCCTCTTCCAGCGGCATGTCCAGCGTCACGGATTCTCCCGGACGGAGACGGATATCTTTCTCGGCTACCAGGTCAGCTTTAATGGCCTGGCTGTCATCGGCAAACAGCGACGGATAATCGGTGCTGTCGAAAGCCTTGCGGTCTTTCAGCTGGTAAATGCGTACGACCGTCGCCAGCGACGCCCCTTTCGCGTTGTTATTTACCCCCGAGCGCGCCTGAATATCCAGATGCAGGGTTTTAACCTGTTTGTAAAAAATGGAGCGGGTCATTGAGACCGTCCCGTCTTTTACCGTTTGCGTCAGCCCGCAGCCGGTTAAGGCCGTGGCGAGTGTTACTGCCAGCAGCGTCGCGGTGGTGTTACCAGCGGTAATCGCCATCTTCATCGCTCTCCCTTCGGTGAATATTTTCCTGAACGCGCTGATAACGGCCCAGGTGAATGGTGATAACGTCATTGTTGTTTTGCTGCGCATTGAGCGGCCGCAGTACCGCCGTCCGTCCGAGCTGGCCCCCCTGGACGTCATGGCACGCCAGCCGGGCATCCGGCAGCAGATGCCGCGCCACGCACAGCTGCATCCGCACGTCCAGATGCGATCCCAGATAGACATGCAGCAGCGCCATCAGATCGCCGTGCAGCTCCCCGCCGGGTAGCCAGCCGCGCACCTCTTCGGGGTTATCTGAGGTCAACTGCAACAGCACCTGACCATTCACGTCTGTCCCGTGCGTGCCCATAACAGGGCGAATCCGCAGGCCAATCGGCCGCTGCGTACTCATGGTGAGCGGATGCTTCAGCTCGATGCGGCAACGATCGTGGGGATACACCGTCGCACGGGTATCCGGTGCCAGGAGTTGAACCAGCGCAGCGATCCCCTCCGCCGTGCGCCCCGGTAGCAACATGACCGGCAGCAGCGCCAGAAAGCGCGACAGCGGCGTGGCGGTATTGTCCGCACAACCGGGTATCCCCAGCCCCGCCAGCCCAAGCAGATACTGCGAGGTATTGTCAGTGCCGCCCGCCTCAAAGGTCGCCGGATAAGAGTACTTCCGCCAGATACGGTAATACTGGGCGATCAGCCGATGATTGAAGATATCGAGAAAATCGCGTGTGGCTTCAACTCCCTCCCGCCGCTGGGCGATATCGTCGATATAGTGCGTCGGCAGCGGCGATTCGACGCCGTACAGGCCCATAAAGGTGATATTGACCGATGGCGGCAGATGCGTATGTTCCGGTTCCGGCTCCGTCAGCCCCCTGATTTCACTGGCCGGAAACCCCATCCCCGGATGCGGGCGGAAACGGACAGGCTCCTGACGTAGCTGCCAGTCGCTGCCGGGCACCGGCGCATCCGGTTGACTCTGTTCAAGCAACCGGCAGAAGCGGTAAAAATTCATGTACGGCAGTTGGGGCCGTACCCTTTCCATCATCCGGGCAGGCGCGGACTGTGATTCTCTTTCCACCGGATACACTTCCCTTCAGGCTGAACAATCAGCGTGAGCTGGTTAAACTGGTTCATGTCGGCGTACAGGGCGAAAAAGCGGTTGAGCATTTCACCAAACAGGTGGATGTCGCCTTCACCCGTAAAGCCGTTGCTGTCGAGCGTCACTTCCACGTCCAGACCCCGCAGCAGAAACCCCTCTTCGAAACGCTGAATACGGTGGTGCCTGACGTCCAGAATGGCGTCCAGGCGACGGTTGTTTAACTCATCGTCCCGCCAGTTATAGAGCGACAGCGTGCCGCGCAGCACATCAGCGCTGCTCATCATGTTCAGAAAACGGGTTCCCAGATGGCTCATCACCCGCCAGTGGAAACGATCTTCCGCAGGGGGGTAGGCCGGGAGCGTCGGCTTACACAGGTTGCGCACGGTTAGCGGCGTTTCGGAGACCTGTTCACAGCGATCAAGCAGCGTGCTTTGCAGCGCCCGGCGCGGCAGTTGGCCGTTGGTGCCGGTGATACGCAACGACACGGTTTCCCGGGCTATTTCCCGGTCAGCCTCCCACTGCTGGCCGCCGAGGATCAGCCAGGTATCGTGCATGCCGTTCACGCCCCGCTTCACGCGAGTGTGGAAATAGCGTTCCGGCGCGTGGCGGCGCATCATCCCGCCCTGATGACGGAAGCTGGTGAACGGCACATAGCGCGCATCCCCGGTACGCCCGGAGCCGGTAACGCTGTCAACGGAGTAAATCTCGGTGTGCCCGTCCTGCAGGCGCTTCGGACGCAGCAGGTACTCGCTTTCCAGCCCGCTGATGGTCAGCGGATCGGCCTCAAGCGTGAACAGGTTGATCACCGGCACGCAGTGCAGGCGCAGGGCGTCGCGGGTCACCGGCAAATCGCTCTGCCAGACCTGGCTGAACACCACTTCGATATCAACATGTTCTGTCCCCGACGGCAGTGTGATGTTTTCCAGGCCGTTAAGGTGCACGAACATAAATTTTTCGCGGAACGTGAAATATTCCAGCAGCAGCTGATACCCGCTAAACGCACTGCCCGCTTTGGGCCACAGGCCGTCTTCATCGCCAAAGCCGCCTGGCGAGAAGTAACCGTCGAACGCGATGCGATCCGTCTGACCCGGCAAACGCAGGTAAAGGCTGGCCTGGCGTTTGGTCAGCCACAGGTGCAGGGCGCTGCCCGTCACGACCTCTTCCCCGAGATACAACGGCAGTCGGCGCAGATCGACCTGCGACCAGTCGGCCTGGCCGCTGCAAGTGAAGCGTAACCGCAGGGCTGAACGTCCGTCCGGCTCTGTGGTCATCACCACGTCTGACACCACCAGTGGGTTGAGCACCAGATCACGGGTGGTGCGGTAGCGGCAAACGGTATTTTTCTGCCCCACCGGGCGGGACGAGATTTCCAGCCCGGCGGGAATGACTTCACTCATCTTCATCGCCGCAACGTCCGGGCTGAACGCCACAATCGACAGCGACGGAATGGTGCGCATGTAGTGTGGCCACAGCATGCTGACCAGCCCTTCCGTCAGCTCCGGCAGGTCGTCATCAATTTTTTCGCGCAGACGGCCCATCGAGAAGGCAAACCCTTCAAACAGGCGCTCGACGTACGGGTCTGGCGTACCGGCCTTATCAAGATCCAGCATCGCCGCCCGGTCCGGGTGGGTTTGCGCGAACTCCTTTGCCGCCTCGCGCAGGTAGCGCATTTCGGCGTCAAAATAACGCAGGGTTAAATCTTCCATAGATTCCAGATCGTTAACGTCCAGTAGCGGAGTTGGTAATTAGCCCTAACACGCGAATACTAATTGGGAAAAAAACGATATCAGCAACCGCGGCGAAAGGCGTGAGAACGACATTTGTCACTAAATTAACAGGATGGAATTCTGTAGAATCATTATCGACATAAAATTCGACCTTATGGGGTTTATCCAGTAGCGTCATATCGTTGAACAAACTGTTATTTTTCTCACGAGGAAGTATTACCCCAGCTAAAGATATACGTTTGACATAATCTTCACCTTTACGCTGAAAACCAGCCTGCTTTAACGTTTCGACATCGTGGTCTGTAATTGTTTTAATGTGTTGATTGACGAATACAAAGAGTTCATCGGATAAACTTAATACTGCATCATCATTATTTGGATTTTTAAGTTTAAGCCTTAAAGCATCTTTTTTCTCGAAGCCCGAGACTAAAGGGTATTGAGTCGATATTTTGTCTAGCGCCAGAAGATCATTAGCCCCAGCGGTAAGAATATAAACATTCTTTATCCCCAGAAATGCAACCCCATTTTCAGGAATAGCTATTTTTATTGAAGATGTACCCTGCAAGGCCGTGACAGAAAGGTTTTTATACTGAAAAACCGCCGTTACATTGTCCTCAATAACCGTTGAATATCCATATCGATGTTCAACGACTTCATTACCGCTCCAAAGCAGAGCTGTGCATCCTGACGCCAAAAATACAAAAGACAACAAAACGGTTTTTACGAAACGCATATGTTTCTATTTCCTTATAGAACAAATAATGTGGTGAGCGAGTAATCAGTTACACAGTACTGCGGCTTTTACCGGATCAATTGCAACCAGCCCAGCCAGCAGCAGCTCCATTTCCGGATTCAGACGTGCCTTATCAGCCTCGCTACGTCCTGCTTTCATGCGCAGCAGTTTCAGGCGGCGGGCTTTTACTTCAAACAGCAGCCCGGGTTCCCACTGGGTGAGCGTGACGGTTGTTGCCCCGTCGTCCAGCTCACCCAAAAGGTGCAGCGCCAGCTCATTTTTGCCCGTCTGCTCGGCGACTCTCGCCATCAACAGACGCAGCAGCCAGCGGTTGCGCCTTGAGGTGATGCCAGGGCGATTTTGCAGCCACGCCAGCGCAGCCTCCGTCCCTTCGCTATCGGCAAGGGCTAAGGCTTCTGTCTCAAGCTGCAGAATGTCCTCATCGTCCACTGCGGGAGAAGCCCCGAGCGTGTGTGTCTCAGACCAGCCTGTCGTGCTCTCCTGCACCTGCTGTTGGATCCAGTTAAGCGTTACTTCGTCGGCAAACGGCGTACCGTCGTTAAAGGCCAGCGTCTCCAGCCCCGTCAGACGTGAGAGAAACCCTTTCAGGTCAGCCTGGATAATGGCCGCCTCGTGTTCACGGCCTGATTTGACCAGCGCCTGATGAAGATACCACTGCACATCCAGCCACAGATGGTTGGCCCCGCGTGACAGCAGGCTGTCCGCCTCCTCCATCAATTCCCGCCAGCTCTGCTGCAAATACAGGCGTTTCAGAAGCGCCCGCTGGTCGGGTTTCGGCGGCTCAATGCGGGTTCTGCCGTCTGCCAGGAGAGCCGGTAGCTGGTGAAGCGTGTCGTGGCGAAGGTTTTTTATTAAACGGTGGGCGGACAGCCATCCTTCCGGCTGGTTTCTCAGGTAATCAGCCAGCACTCGCGCCTGCGCCAGCAGCTCCTGCCCTGACGCGATTCCACCCAGCGAGGGCACGTTCGCGTCCGTCATGGATGTATGACCGGTATCGCTAACGTTTTGCGGCACAACGGCCTCCGGGCCGCCGGATTTTTGCAGACGCGTTTCCAGCGCGGTGTAAAGCCCGGCCGGTAAAACGATTTCTCCTGCCTGCTCCAGCAGTAACAGCGCACCGGTAATACGCAGGGTATCGGCATTGTTGACTTCCGGGTAACGTGCGAGGCTGTCGAGCATTCTGGCGCTGGCAAGCCATTCGAACGCCCCCAGGCGACTGCGCTCGCGCTGCGGATGCAGTTGTACGCCATAACGCAGCACTAATGCTGCCATCAGCTCAAGACCGTCTGCCAGGCCCGCCTCACCATCGCGATGCAGGCGCGCCCAGGCATAATAAGAGACCACGCGAATATCTTTGGTTGTGGTGGTCAGCAGTTTTTCGGCAAGCTGACAGACCAGGTCCGTGTCTGCGCCGGAGAGTTTGTTTACCTCCTCCCGCATCTGCTGAAAATCATCATCGTAGCCCGGGTCTTCCCCGACTGGATTTTCAGCTGATACCGGTTGCAGCCAGTTTTCCCATAGCGACAGACGCTGTTGCGTCCGCGCAGCCACGTCATCTGCATTGGCCTGGCAGGCGCTAATCAATGTCTCAACGGTCGCCATCAGTACGTCTCCTCTGTATTATCTTCGTCCTCTGCCGGGTAGGCCATTGCAGGTGCGCTGACGCTGAATATGGCCTCCGGCAGGCTAAAATTACGTAATTTCAACAGAGCCAGCGGCCCTTCTCCCGCTTCGGTGCGCAGGGTATAGTTCAGCGGCCTGCCATCCTGAGCCTGCCAGCTCAGACTCCAGCTACTGCCCGTTCCCGGGTAGGCGCTGACCGTGGCTTTGTCCAGGAGCCGTATCCAGCCCCATGCGCCGGACATATCGGCGTACTGCCGCGTTCCGGCCTGGGTACTGATCCAGCTCAGGGCCGCACCCGGGGCTTCCGTATCCGCAGGCCAGGTGAATCGCTTCCAGGCGGGCATCTGGTTCATATAACTCAGCTTTTGGCTATCAATCACCAGCGTGGTTTGCATAACGCCATCAGCCGTGCCGGGGCGGATCTCAAAAGAAAGCCCGGCCTCGCCGTTGGTAAACACCACATCGGAGAGGTGGCTCAGGGTATCGACCGCGCGAATGAAGGCCGGATTAAAGGTTAACCCCTGAGCGTTTATGCTGTCCGGTACCCAGTGACTTCCCTCTTTATGCAGTACGCCGTTTAGCCGGGTCTGCAGAAACTGCGTAATGCGTCCGGAATCGGCATTGAGGTATTTCGCCAGCAGCGGCAGGGATACCTCGCTGCTGACATCCTTAAACGGATACCTGCCGCCAAACGCCGTGTTCCAGTCCGCGACCACCGCGCTTTGCCACTGGGCATTGAGGCTTTCCGCTGCCGGGGTCAGCACCTGCTGCCAGGCCTGTTCCATGGGGCGAACGAATACCGTCTGCCCGAAGCCGCTCCACTCCTGGCCCAGTCCCGCCGCCACCAGGCTGCCGTAGTCCCGGGTTTCGGTTAAATCCACCGCCTTTCCCTGGAACACCGTCTGAGCCAGCGCCTGGGTCATCGCCTGCGGATCGGTGGCATTGGTCACCTGCTGTAGGCGCAGGCGCACCTGAGTCACGCGAGTCAGGAAGGTTTGCAGGCTGAGGTCCGCATTGCCCGTCCCTTTCGTCTGACTGCCCATCAGCGCCAGTACCGGCCCAAAGGTTGCATCGAGCGGGCCATGTGCACCGACCTGCTGGTCGATGGCGGGTTGCTCATCGCGGTTAAACAGGTTTTTCGCCGATTTGACCAGCGAATCGGACATTGCCTCCCCGGTCTGCCCGGTGCGTCCCTGTACGCTTAGGGTGTTCATCAGGGCTACCAGCGGCGACTGACGCACATCGGCCATCAGGGTCAACTGGTCAATAGCGTCCGACAGCGTAGCTGCCGGCTGGAGTCGCAGGCTATTGAGGAAGTCGAGCCAGACGCCGCCAAAATCAGCAAAGTAGCGTTCCGTCAGGCGCGCTTTCAGCGCGTCCGGGGAGGCCTGCTGTGTGGCTGGCTGTTTAGTGTCGCTCAGTACCCAGTCCATTTCATCGCGACGCTCCCTGACGACCTTTTCAATGGCGGGCTGCACCGCCTGCTCCCACGCCTGGCGGGTGAACATCCCCGGCACCACTTCACCGGTCGTGAACAGGCACGACGCATCCGTATCGCCGGTCATGTCCGACAGGCGCATGTCGGCATACTGGTTTGCCACCTGCGCGAGCATCTTCTGGTACAGCGTGGATTCGCTGTTACGCATCCCCATCTGGCGGATCAGCAGCGTCCGTGCCTGGCTAATCAGCCCTTCATCAGGATGCAATCGCCACTGCGGATGGGTCACCAGATTGGCGCCGTAGAACCGAAGCAGCGATGTGCCGCTTCCCTGCCAGATGCCGTCTTTCACACCCGAACGCTGCGGCCAGTCCTGCATCAGCATGCCGGAAAACCAGGCGGCGTCCATTCGCTCCGGTCGGGCCAGCATCAGGTACAGTTTCAACTGGTCGTAAGCGGTTTTGGTCATCTTCTCGCGTAGTGGGCTGTCCGGCGGAAGCTGCACGAAGGCGCTCAGCTGTTTCTGAAGATGAGTAGCCGCCGCATCGCGCAGCAGCGGTATCGCATTTTCGCCGTAGCGCGGCAGCAAGGCCGCCAGGAGTTCATCATTCTGGCTAAGGCCGCCGCGGGCGTACCACGGCGCACCGTGTTCCGCGCGATACTGAAGGCGGGAAAGGGTTTTCTGCAGTTCCGAAAGCGCCTGCAGACGCGCAGCCAGCGGCTGATTGTCTGCGGAGGCCTGTTGAACTTGCTCCTGTGCGGACGCTACCAGACTGCGGTTGGCGGTGAAGGAGACCATCATCGAAATGCCCCATCCCACCAACAATACAATGACCGCACCCAGGAGTATTTTTGGAGCGCTGATGCCAGGCTTACGCGGGCGCAGGCCCGCCGGGAGCGACTGCACCGAATCAGTAATAATGTCCCAGCGGTTATCCTTGCCCCAGTGGTGTTTCACGCTGCGCGCGGCTCCCGCTGACGGCGGGCTGAACACCACGCCTGCCAGCGGGAGTGGACGGTATGGATTGAGCAGAATCGACAGCGGCCCTGCCACCGTTTCCGGTATGCGTGAGAGTTGGTCGGCCAGATTCAACAGGAAATTATGCTGGACCTTCGTGCATATCTGCTGAATACCCTGTGCGATAAGAGCAGGCGTCAGGGTGGCAAGCTGATTGCTTAGCCCTTCGGGGCGACTGCCAGATGGCAGCAGAAAACCGACGGGCTGGGTGATCCGATCGGCCTGCTGCCCGGCGCGGGTATGCAGGGACCAGACGTACAGCGGCAGTTGCCAGCCCAGGGCAGCATAACGCGCACTGAGCGACGCGGCGAGGCTGTCCATCGCATCTGGCGAGAGTGCCGGCGCGGCATTTTCCGCCGGTGAATCCAGTTGTGACGTGACCCACACGATGCCGTCCACCGGGCGGCGGCGCAGTTTACGCAGTGCTGCCAGCCAGTCGGTGTCTGCCGGGGTGTTCAGGTCACCGCCCCACAAAAGCAGCGTGCCTTGATCTTCCTGCCAAAGCTCCTGCGTGAGGTTTGGGGTGAGTTGTTCGACGTCAGCGGTGCTGCCAGTAACAAGAAGGATGCGAAGTTTGCGAGGCCAGAAATATCCGTATAACCTATAGAGATACAACCGCAAATTTTTAAACGTATCGCTATGATTTTTCTTGTCATTCTGATTTGATTTTTCGTTCTGGTTATTTTTAAACGTCAACTTATTCAATTGTTGCATAAAACTATGCGAGAGCAACCATTGCCATAAACGGATGAAAAAATCATCAAAGAACAGAACAAATAAACAAAAAACCGCTACGACCAGGGACAATTTAAGTTTTATTTCGTATGTGAGTGGAGGAGTAACTGGATTTTCAGTCCAGATGAGACCTCCGCTGATAACCGCTACCAGTAAAATTATTAACCATAAACTGAAACGTTTTTTCTTTTTCACACCGCTATTCCTTGCGTATTATTATACGGGACGTACAATAGCCATTTGTGTATGTTCCTCACCTAATATAAGCCATTGAGGTTGGCCTGAAGTAACAGCATGTTCGCATGCACATATTAAAGTGATATGTCCTAAAGCGGCCTGAGGTTTACCGAATATATCCTCTAATATGATTTCACCTTTTTTTTCCGATAAAAAATTATTTTTATACATAGCCTGTAAGATCGTAGCCAATAAATTTTTTTCAATTTGCGCTCGCCATAAGAACCACGGTTCTTCTGGTGTAAGTTTCCCCCAACGAGCAGTATCTTCAACTGCAGCATCAGCTTGCGTAATAACAATCGGGCGGTGGATCCACATATTAGGTTTTACTTTCGAACATAACAGCCATGCAGGAGAGGCCAATAGCAGAGCGGAAACAGACTCTGCCTGCTGATCACATGGTTGCAGAAATAAATTACTTTCAACGGATAGGACCACTCCATCATCTTGCTTGTCAAGCCAGTCATCAATCCACATAAGGCCTGTTGAATCATTACTAATGTGGATATCAATGACTCTAAAGGTTGCAGGGAAAATTTTTTGCCAAATTGCGAGAATTTGCTCGTTATTTAGAACCCCCTCATGATGGATACGTACAAAAAAATTACCGCCAAATTGCTCCATCTCATCGTATAGCTGTGCAATTACACGTATTAATATTGACTCCAAACGCCTCTGGTATTCACTCTTAGTCATTAAGTTTAAAGACGGAGATAAAGATGCAGTGGTCAATATTTTATGAAAATCCGGAGAATAATGAGTTTCTAACACACTGTTCCCTTGCAACATTGCAAAGGCAAGTTTATTACTGGCAACAGGTGTAATATAGCTCATCCCTAATACACCAACGGCCTGTTGGCCCAGCAAAACGGTTTCTTGATACAGTTTTTGATGTAATTGATTCCACCATGTTACACGGTCGCGTTCATTTTCATAGCGACTCAATCGGATAGTATAAGTTACGAGCCCTGTAGATATAGGTAACGCCAACAGACAAAACCAGAACCACCCGGAATGTGTTGAAAACTCATCAGGCCATAGGGCGAGCACCAATGTCGCGCCAGCAATAATAATCAGGGCAATAATAATCAACCAGCGAAATTTATCGGGAGCGTCAGGTAACGGTACTTTTTCTGGAATTTTTTTTAGATCAACAGGCATAAATTAACACTTTCCTGCATTTAATAAGGATGAAATCAGCGTGCATCCACAACCACAACGGTGACCGTGCAAAGCTATAGGTTTTCCATTTATTTTTGAAGTTTCATCACCTTCAATAATATATGTTTTACCATGTACAGGACAAAACACCTTATCCATAAAACAGGCAACTTCCAGTCCCATAAATTTCACCCCCGCACTCCCCTCCAGTACTACACCACCGTGGGTTGTTTTATCATGAATACGGATGACACACTGCATATAAGCCTCCACGTTGAATAAGAAGTATTAAAAATATCTCCCTGTGAGATGTGTACTCAAGGGCATTATGATTCATTAGAAAAATATTTAACTGGTTTAGGACTATTCACTACACAGCGTACCGTCTTGTCGCCAGGCAAATACCCTCTGTTTTTGGGATCTGAGAAATGGCGGGTAATTGTCAGGCCTCGCCTCGAACCAGAAAAATCCTGTGAACGAACGACTTTAGTAAAGTTTCCTTGATAATCTTTAAATACAGGATTAATAGGTCCTTGGGGATCTTTAACCGGTGAATATTTATAATATTCTGGATCGTACCAGTCTTTCATCCATTCCCAGCCGTTGCCGGACATGTCGTAAATGCCTAAAGGATTTGGCGGTCGGGCATCTCGTGGCATTGGTGATAGTTTTCCTGGACTAGTACCTTGCTTCTGAGTAAAAATATCAGGATCTGCAGTGGTAATATTAATCCCCTTGAGAACTTATATTTGTATAGCTCCATCATTTGTAGGAGCTATAACAAATTCCCCTCGACTCCTTGAATCATATTCCCATTGAGATTCTGTCGGCAATGCGAATGGTAAATCTGTAACTGTAGCAAGCCAGTGACAATATTTTTCGGCTTCATACCAGTCAACATGTGCAGGTGTTTCAGGCGCGATATTTCTCTCTCGCCAATGCTCCCCCTTTCGACTGTTCAAGTCAATTTTGTGTAGCGGTTTACTGTGCACTTTAGCATCGTATGGTAAACTTTCCGGCCCGTATTGCTCACCATAATCGCTCATTAAAAAATCGCCACCCTTAACATAGACAAGCTCATTTTTAATGAGCTGGTAAATTTATTAAAATCAATACTATTATCCTTTAGTACACTCTCTTTTTTAGAAAACTCTTCACAGGACAGAAGTGGTGTAACAGTAACGATAATTATCCCAATACGATATAAATCGATCATGTCAATTCCTTAATTCTTGCGGGATGATTAAAGTGTCTAGCAAATAGAAATTCTCTTTCATTACTTTACCGGATTCGGATTATTTACTACACAACGTACCGTTTTATCACCCGGAAGATAACCTTCATTGTTGGGATCAGAATAGTACCGAAAAACAGTTGCGCCACGCCTTGGACCGGAAAAATCCTGTGACCGAATGACTTTTGTGTAATTTCCATTACTGTCTTTAAAAACAGGAGTTTCTGGTCCTTGGGGGTCTTTTAATGGTGAATGCTTATAATAATCAGCATCATACCAGTCCTTCATCCATTCGAAACCATTACCAGCCATGTCATAGATACCTAACGGGTTTGGAGGATAAAGATTCCCGGGTAAAGGAGAACTGACCCCCAATGAAGTCCCCATTTTTTTTGCATATTCTTCACTATCATTCTCCCAAGCCACATTACTTTTATCCCCTTGTCCAATTCGTACAGTTCCATCGTTAGTGGGCACTATAACAAATTTTCCTCGGCTACGTGCGGCATATTCCCATTGAGCTTCTGTAGGTAAAGAGAAAGGCAATTCAGTTATGGTAGACAGCCAGTGACAGTATTTTTCTGCCTCATACCAGTCAACATGCGCTGGCGTTTCAGGAGTCATATTTCTTTCACGCCAACGTTGTCCGTTTCGAGTGTTAAAATCAACATTTCTTCCAGGAAGATTATTATACGATAAATAAAACTGATACTGTTTGTTACTTGCCTTAAATTTACTTATCGAAAAACTCGTGAGTTCGACTTTGTGTAGCGGTTTACTGTGCTCTTCCGAGTCATAAGGTAAATGCTCTGGCCCGTATTGCTCGCCATAATCGCCCATCAGAAAATCGCCTCCTTTCACATAGACAAGCTCAGCCTTAATTTCATCTGTGAATTTTGAAAGTTCGGCGTTTTTATCATTCACTACCTGTGTTTTTTGATCCTTCTGGTCACATGAAACAAGCGACAAAATAGTAAAAATAATCATCCCTGTTTGGGGTATAGTACTCATTTCTTCTCCTCGTTTTCCGACGTGCACAGATCTTTTTGCTGTTGAATTGGTGTCACTATCACTACCTAACTGGATCTGAACTATTCACTACACAGCGTACCGTCTTGTCGCTAGGCAAATACCCTCTGTTTTTGGGATCTGAGAAATGGCGGGTAATTGTCAGGCCTCGCCTCGAACCAGAAAAATCCTGTGAACGAACGACTTTAGTAAAGTTACCTTGATAATCTTTAAATACAGGATTGATAGGTCCTTGGGGATCTTTAACCGGTGAATATTTATAATATTCTGGATCGTACCAGTCTTTCATCCATTCCCAGCCGTTGCCGGACATATCGTAAATGCCTAAAGGATTTGGCGGATAAAGATCACCAGGAAGTGGTGAGTAAATACCTAATGAAGTTCCGGATTTTTTGGCATATTCTTTGCTATCTTGTTCCGAGGCAACATTGCTTATATTACCTTCATTGACTCGTATGGTTCCATCATTAGTAGGGGCAATCACAAACTGACCTCTATTCCGTGAAGCATATTCCCATTGTGCTTCTGTTGGTAATGAAAAAGGTAAATCTGAAATTTTAGCAAGCCAGTGACAATATTTTTCAGCTTCATACCAGTCAACATGAGCAGGAGTTTCAGGCGTGATATTTCTTTCTCGCCAATGCTTACCCTTCCGACTGTTCAAATCAATATTTCTTCCTTCCAGATGATTATAGGATAAATAATACTGGTACTCCTTATTACTCGTTTTAAATTTGCTTACAGAATAGGCTGTAAGCTCGACTTTGTGTAGCGGTTTACTGTGCTCTTTAGCATCATATGGTAAACGTTCCGGCCCGTATTGTTCGCCATAATCACCCATTAAAAAATCGCCACCCTTAACATAGACAAGCTCAGTTTTAATCTTCTCGATGAACTTTGAAAGATCAGCGCGGTTCTCCTTGGTTGATTTTACCTTCTGGCTCTGTTGGTCGCATGACATCAGTGGCATGACTGCCAATATCATGAAGCATGTCCTTCTTATAAACCTCATACATCCCCCTTCAAATTTCAAGGATATTATCATTTACAGGGCTGAATTTCATGGATTTTGGATAAAAATCATTATCCATGGTATATAGCCTGTAAAACTCAGTATTGTTCATTGAAAGAGCATAGCCCCATGAAGGACTCGTCTTTAATCTTTTGTATATTTTATCCATTTCTTTGTCTTTGTTGAGACCTTCCTGCAGAAATTCTTTCAAATCATTCATTTTTTTCTGAGCAATCATATATTTTAACGCGGAATTACCAGCAGCCAAGTCACTCCCGTCTGCGTTACAGTGACTAAATACCTGGAACCATTCCCGTTGTGTTTGAATACTGTCTAAAATGGTCAAGATAGCCTCTTTACGATTGTGATAGATGTCCAACATACTCCTGTTATCTAAATCTCGATGATCATTGAATCCATGACGTGTAAGCAAATACAATAATATCCCTTTTGCTTCGGGAGTCATTATCAATAATGATTTAGGTTTAGACAAAATACCTTTAGCAATTTCATTTCTTTCTTTGGATTTAGCCATCCCTATTTCTAAAGATGCTACAACATTATAAAAATCGCTCTCTATCTGGTCTATGCTCGACTTAAATGTTTTTAAATCAGATTCAACCTTCGATTTCATTTCCGTTAATAATAATATGCTTATTTTTGTAAAAATGCCGAAAGCACGCTTTGAAATGACATCAAAAAAAGAATAATCAAGCCCATACAACTGATAAACCAACCAATAGCCAAAATCATAGAATTTATCATAGTCAACTTCTGCTTCGAAAGAACCTTTCGCACCGGCCCCTAAACACAGGCTGGCCGCAATGCTGAAACAAAAACGCCCATTGATAAAATCACATTGAAACTTCCCTCCCGCCCCAAATCCTACCATTCCAACTACCGCTTCAGAAATCGAGCAAAAGTCGACAAATTCAGCAGCTTCTTTAGCTTCATCACCAGTTTTTCCCTGATGGGCAGTTAACTCGAGAGGCTGTAACCACTGTACTCCTCCTTTCATTTTGAATTCGGCACGCGCTCCAGCAAATATCTCTGCACTGGCAGATGCACCTTCTTCATTTTGTTCTCGGGCTTGGTGGAAAGCGGCGCCCGTAGGAGAATGTCGATTTCTGAAGCGAGGGAGGCGGCCCTCACGATTCCCGATAATCGCCTGTTTCGCTCCAATGGTCGTTACCTGCACTTGTGCCTCAACCTGCAACGATGCACCGGCAAACCCAATAAGCGAAGTCTCCAGGTAGATTCTCCACATGCCCATATTGAGAACCTTACTTTTCCCTGGAGGGGGCAGCATTTTTAAAGACCAACCGATACTATCTGGCATGTAAAATGTGGCAACGGCTGTACCGGAAGCAACGGATAGAACGGTACTGTGTTCTGCTTTAAGGGTTGCTTTTCCATTGTAGGGATCCCATTCCCCGGATGCACCAGTGTTGGAAGCAAAACGCAAAAATTGAGCACCTGCAGATACATCAATGTTATGGTTATCTTCGTCCTTGTTCCATGATGTAGCCCAATCACAAAGCGTATTATCAATGTTACCAATATCTTTTACTTCGAAAAATTTCACCCCCTTATTTTCAGATTCAATTTTTTTCAATTGTTCCTTTATTTTGGGGATGTTTATACTTTTTATATTACCGTTTGCATCACGATTAAATATACTTTCCTGAGCAGAACTTCGGTCTCGCCCTCGCAAACTTACTCGGTGTATACCACCAGTACCAAAGTTATCTATATAGGACTTTTTAACATAAACATAGCGACTTCCTATGCCCTGGCGACCTCCTTGCTGTTTTTTTGTTTTTATAGGTATTAATTCAACAACTTTTTCATACCCAGCGCCTCCCGATTCAAAATCGCCGAGCCTATTCTGTAATTCCTCTTTTTTATCTGCTAACTTTTGTTCTGCTTCCGCTACTTTAGCTTCAAGTAATGTAAGCTCAGAGACTCTATCTGGGTAAGGTTGGACTTTTCTATAGGCTTCAATTGCCGATGAATAAATTTTATTTGCTTTATGAACTTCATCCACCATTACCATTAGTTTTTTTGCGTGATCATCCAAGTCAGCTGCAAGCTTCTCATTAAGGAGAATAAGCTCCTCTTTTTCCGTGCTAAAATAGATGAGCGTAGATTCATGGTGTGCTATAACTGAACTACCATCTTTTTTGTTCAGGATGCCTTCAGCTGCTGGAGTTTCCTGTCCATTCATAATGACCTCCATGTTTACTCAAAAAATAATTTTATCGATTCAGGGTCTAATCCATAATGACATTGCGTGTATCCATTTTCGTCAGTCATACCCCGAACAATTGTTCCATCCGATGTTTCTATGCGATAAGGTATAAATGCTTTGGGCCGTTTTGTATTCTTATCGACCACCTGAAAACGTTCATTCATAGGGTATTTAAATTGAGGATCTTCAATTGACATAGGTTCGAGCGCATTTTCAAGTGAAGATGTACCACCCCATAATATATTCAAACTTTTAAGATCGATTTTCCCCGGAGCACCAATTTCAATAGAGCCATTTTTAATTTTTATATATGCCCCACCCGTACTGGTTAATATTATACCTTTTGCTGCATTCAATACAATTTCACCGTTAATGCTATTGATTTGCATATCTTTGTCAGATTGAACACGTATTTCATCCGTTTGCGCTTGTATGTCAACCTTCCCCCTGGCAGCAAATATTTTTATACCTAACTTCTGAGCAAATAAGCTTATCGCTTCTCCTGCCGCGACCGTAAATCTTTTGAAAATGCTCATATCTACATTTTCACCTGCCGTAGCCGTAAATGTATGGCCGGACGACAACTGAATATTTTTGGGTGTTGTTAACGCAATTCCTGCTGGGGCTGATGCCAGAATTCCCGCCTCTTTTAATTGATCCATGGCTTGATTAAGTTTTTGTTGTGACGCCCTGTCTGCATCAAGCGCACCAGACACTGCAACGCTTTGAGCCATCGCAGTAACCAGCTCTAAGGCATTTTTTAACTGTGCTACAGCAGCCCCCATGTCCAGAGTTTTACCTTGCCCATTTGGCTGTGCATCGCTGCTGATAAAAATCCCCTTACCACCACGTAATGCTCCCCACGAGTCAGTTCTCAGCTCAAATCCTTCTCCCCGAAGTGTCCGCCCGGCATCCACGTTATGCCCCAGGTTCAGCTGCGTTTTGCCGCCGTACTCGGTACTGAGCTTGATATGCTCCTCGCCACGTTTGTCCTCCATCCGCAGTTTGTTGTTCGCCGGCGAGCGGATCACGTTGCGGGTGCTGTTCTTCTCGGTGACATGGTCGACGTGGCGGGAGTCGTGCAGGGCATGGGCGATATACGGCCGGTCAGGGTCGCCCTCATGAAACGCTATTGCCACTTCCGTCCCCTGAATTAACGGGAAGTGGAAGCCGTACACATCACCGCCGTAGGGTTTGGCGAGGCGCACCGGCATACTCTCCTGGCCCTGCGACTTGTCATCCCGGTCAGCATCAAACTTCACCCGGTACAAGCCGGACGCATCCTGCCAGGCGTAGATGTCGTTAGCCTTTGCGCTGGTGACGCGCGCGGTCATGGTGCCGGTCACTTTCGGGCGCGGCAGCAGTGGCGGACGCCAGCACAGCGTTTCGCTGTACGGGACCGCCAGCAGGGTGACCTGGAGTGCATCCCTGCGGCTGGCAGTGAATCCGACAGCGGTAAGCAGTAACGGACCCTGAAGCATCTCTGGCAGCGTCGGCGGCAGGCTGTCGGTGAGGGTCAGTACCTGAGCCGGGGCAAGCGTCACATCCGTGCTTTTACCGGTGATACGAACCTGATCCGCCAGAAAACGCTCATGGTCAAGACGTGCATAGAAGTTGGCGGTTTCCGCCTGCGGGTCAATTTTATCGCCGCGCTCAAGATGGCGCAGCCGGTAGTGATACACCTCGCCGTAGGTCATCCCTTCGCCGTCGCCCCGCGTCATATCGGCAGGGGCGGACTGGAGTACGCTCTGCGCGTCACGGTGGTTGTAATCTTTCGTGGTGACGTTTGCTTCCACCACGTTGTGTGAGACGTTGAGCCCCCACACCGAATCCGTGCCGCTGTCACTCATCCCGGACGGACTGTTTACTGGCAACGTTTTACCAAACATCAGCGCACGCTGTGCGTCGGCAAAGTGTACTACTTCCGACTGCGTATCCTCCTGGAGAGTGAACCAGTAAAATATCCCCACCTCGGCCAGCAAACGCTGAATAAAGGTAAGGTCGCTCTCCTGATACTGGTTTATCTGCTCACGCTTCGGGTAGTTCTGTTTTAGATTGAACTCGTACTCCCAGCCGTGCAGCCCGTGTTCTTGCAATACCTGCTCCACCACTTCCGGGACGGATTTGTTCACAAAAAAACGGTGAGTACGGAACTGCCGGCCCAAAAGCGCAAAAAACGGTTCAACGAGAATCTGGTAAGTAGACTGATCTGCAGAGCCACTGATACGTCGAAAATGTGTCACGGTGCCATGGATCACCTTCATTCCAGTCATGGCAGCCAGGGAGCCTGTTCCCATTGAGAGAGTGGCAGACTTATTCAGTAACTGTTCTGCAGAAATATCGTGGTCAATACTGGTGAAACGAATGGTGTACAGATACAACGCACTCATACATTCGCGGCCACTGAACTCTTCAACGTCCAGAGGTGACGAGCAGGACGGGATATCAAGGCGATAACGGTTAAGCGAAGATGTGAGAGTTTCAGAAAGCGTGTTTTTTAGACTCATGGCTCTGATTCCAGATTAATAAACTTTGCGCAATAAAAGACAGTTCAGGATCTGTTTTTATTGTGGGGATAATTCACCATATGGACGCGCAATCTCCCTGTTGGTGAGTTGCAGGTTATATGCACGCTTGTTTTTCATGCCGACCCCGACAACTATCTTTCTGGCGACCCTGTCATCTTTATTAGTGGTGGATACCAGAAGATATTCGACGATGAACTCCCCATCGTCCGCAAAGCGATAAAAAGAGGGGGATATACATAAACGGCCGTCACTAATAATAAGCGCTGGATTAAATATGAATTTCTTACCCTTCGGTGGCGTCCCTCGTAAATTTATCGCGATATCGTAAAGTCGGTAGCCATCTGAAGAAGCAATGGAGAAACAAACATCATCCCCGGTCGAGTACACGCTCGCGGTTTCATCAAACTGCATCCTGTCTCCTGGGCCTGGGCATCCCATCAGGAGAAATGAACCTCCCAGTAGCAGGGCACAACGGTACCAGGTGCGAATACGATTTCTCATTACCATGGGAACCCCCTCAGACAGTGTTTATATTTTTCTCTGATAATTACTTCAGGGATATCATCATCGCAGGTGATTACCGGTTCTTTTCCTTGACGCAAGCGGTTCCATAAATAATATCCGCAACTGTCCAGTACAAAGTGATCGGCAATAATCTGGGCCTGCTGCTCCATGGGATATTCGCTTAACAGCCTGCCATCCAGGGTATATCGGTAACTTACCAGCCAACTGCCCAAGCCCCGGGCAATAACATTCATTCCATGGCCGTATTGCCAGACATGACTCATCTCATGGATAAAAAGGTGCTGGAAATCGTCTACCGATTGGGAAAAATCTTTATGGTATAACGGTAGCCGAAAATAGATCTCTCCATTCGGAGACATTGCCGTATGGTTATCCTGAAGACCAAAAGGCAGATAGCTGTCGCAGTGGATCCAAACTTTGTTATAGGGAATTGTGGACATGAAGACGGATTTTGCCAGTTTGATTTCTCCTGGCGTCATTAACCGTAACGTCCCTTCCTCTTTATTCTCTTTTTTTTCGTCCTTTTTTGTATCTTGGATAGTCATTATTCACCTGCCTGCTGCAACTCAATGACTATTCCCTCATCCTCATCCCAGCCGAGGGTAAGATGCTGCGGCTTCTGCCCCGCCGCCATGTGCGTCAGCAGCTGCTGGCTCAGCACCGGCAAAATCTGCTGGTTCAGCAGGCTGTCGATGTTGCGCGCCCCGGTGTCCGGCAGCAGGCAGGCACCGGTCAGTGCGTCCAGCAGGCCGTCGGCAATGATGGTTTTCATGCCGTAATGGCGCGCCAGGCGCTTGCTCACCTGGTTCAGCTTCATGCCGACGATGGTGCGCATGGCCGGTTGTGTCAGCGGGCGGTAAATCACCGTCTGGAAGCGCGCCAGCAGCGCGGGCTGGAAGTGGTCGCGCAGGATGGGGCGCAGCAGTTCGTGCAGGTCCCCGTCGCTGGCCTCCGGCTGCTCATCCAGCATCTGCATAAGGTGGTCGCTGCCGAGGTTCGAGGTCATCAGGATGACCGTGTTGCGGAAGTCAATTTCACGCCCCTCGCCGTCGCGCATGAAGCCCCGGTCAAATACCTGGTAGAACAGGTTCATCACGTCCCGGTGCGCTTTCTCGACTTCATCCAGCAGCACCACGCTGTACGGGCGTTTCCTGACGGCTTCGGTAAGAATGCCGCCCTGGCCGTAGCCCACGTAGCCCGGCGGGGAGCCCTTGAGCTGGCTGACGGTGTGCGGCTCCTGGTACTCTGAGAGGTTGATAGTAATCAGGGATTTCTCGCCACCGAACAGCTCATCGGCCAGTGCCAGCGCGGTCTCGGTCTTGCCGGTGCCGCTGGTCCCGACCAGCAGGAACACGCCCTGCGGGCCGTTATCCGGCGCAAGGCCGGTTTTGGCGGCGCGCAGGCGCTGCGCGATGGCGTTCAGCGCCGGGTCCTGGCCCACCACGCGCCTGGCCAGGTTATCCTCCAGGCTCAGCAGCTCCGTCTGCTCGTCCTTCATTAAGGAGGAGAGCGGGACCCCGGTCCAGTCGGCAATCACCGTTGCTACGGTCCGGGCGTCCACGTCCAGGCCCAGCAGCGGGCTGCCGTTCTGCACGCCGGTGAGCTGCTGCTGCAGGTCCGCGATGTCCGCGTGGCGGGAGAAGTCCTGGCGGCATTCCGAGAGTTGTTTTGTGAGGTTCAGCTCTTCTCCGTACCGGGCTTCCAGGGCACCGAGGTCGCGGGTGATGCGGCTCTCCTCCTGCTCAATCGCCGCCAGACGTTCGCCGGACAGGGTGCTGCCCATGGCGGTATCTTCCAGCAGCGCCTGCTTCTCCATATCCAGCGCCGTGAGCTGCGCCTTCATCCGGGTCAGCGGCTCCGGGACAGTGTCGAGGCTCATGCGGATACGTGCGGAGGCGGTGTCGAGCAGGTCCACCGCCTTGTCCGGCAGCTGGCGGCCTGTGAGGTAGCGTCTTGAAAGGGTGACGGCGGCGCGAACCGCCTCATCCGTGATGTGCACCCCGTGGTGCTGCGCGTAGCGGGACTTCAGGCCCCTGAGCATCAGGCAGGCGGTGTCGTCGTCCGGCTCGTCGACTTTGACCATCTGGAAGCGGCGCTCCAGCGCGGCGTCGCGCTCGAAGTACTGTTTGTACTCGCTCCAGGTGGTGGCAGCGATGGTTCTGAGCTCCCCGCGCGCCAGCGCGGGCTTGAGCAGGTTGGCCGCGTCCGCGCCGCCCGCCTGGTTGCCCGCCCCGATGATGGTGTGGGCCTCGTCAATGAAAAGGAGAACAGGCAGCGGGGACTGCTGCACCGCCTCAATGATGTTTTTCAGGCGCTGCTCGAACTCCCCCTTCACGCCCGCCCCCGCCTGCAGCAGGCCGAGGTCGAGGGTGCGCACGGCGACGGGTTTCAGGCTCTCCGGGACGTTGCCTTCGGCAATGCGCAGCGCCAGCCCCTCCACCAGGGCGGTCTTGCCGACACCCGGCTCGCCGACCAGAATCAGGTTGTTCTTGCGGCGTCTTGAGAGAATGTCCACCATCTGACGGATTTCATTGTCGCGGCCGAACACCGGGTCGATTTTACCGTCGCGCGCGCGAGCGGTGACGTCGAGGGTGAACTTGTCCAGGGCGTTCTGCAGCGCCGGACTGAGTTCCCCTTCTTTTATATCCGCATTCACCGGACGGCCCACGAACTCAACCTCATCACTTTTGGTTAATTCTTCTTCCTGCTGCACCTCTTCCCGCTCGTCGGACTGCGTATCCAGCAGCCCGCGCAGGCGCTCAAGCTGGCTCTGCCCGGTGGTGGTCAGCGGCCACAGGCCGTCGCAGCGCAGGAGAGACGGCTTTTCCACTATCGCCATCAGCAGGTGCTGGCTGCGGATGTGCGTCTCCCCCGCCAGCGAGGCGTGCAGCCACGCGTTCTGCATCAGGGTCTGTAAACCGTCCGAGAGCTGCGGACGGCTGCGCACCGAACGCGGGCGTGTATCCAGGAATGCCAGCAGGTCCTGCCATATCGCCTCCATGTCCCACTCGTAGCGGCGGGCAATCACCGTGATGTCCCCCTCGCCCTGCTCCAGCAGCTTCAGCAGCCAGTGCTCGGGCAGGATTTCCGCATGCGCCCGGGTCTGACACAGGGAGGCGGCTCCTTCCATTGCACGGGCGCAGTAAGGGTTAAGACGACGTAGCAGGATGGCTGGATTTTCCATGAGATTCTCTCTTTATCAGTTCCGGGCACGCTACCGCCCCTCGCTGTTGACTTACCAAAGCGCATCAGGTCAGGCAGGCAAATTGTGTGTTCTTTGCTGAGCGTCCGCGGGGCAGGCGCTCAGCAAAAAAAGCAGACGGAAAACCGTCTGCCCGGGTCATTACGCAGTCGTGCGTTCGTTCCACGAATCGGAATGAATGATGTTGCCGTCTTTATAGGTCCAGGTGATTTTCTCGTAGCGCAGCTCAATCTGTTCCAGATGGTTGTGCTTCTCGAACGCCGGGTCCTTGATGTCGTGCATTTTTGGCGCAACCTTCACCAGCTTCACGTTTTCCAGTTTTGTGTTGAAGTACTCCACTTCCTGGCCCGCGTCGTTGATTTTGTACCATTTGAATTCAGCCGATTTCAGGGTCTGGCCGGTGGTCACCGCCTTGTACAGGTACGGGCTGGAGGAGTCGATTTCCTTGGTGAACAGGAACGGCGTGTGGATACGCGTGCCGGTCAGCTTGCCGGTGTTGTTGTCGGTCGGGATGTACAGGTTATGCTCCTGCGCCACCACTTCGATACTGCCCTCGCGGTCCTTAACGTCCACGGACCCTTTGATGTCCGCGCCGCCGTCGTCCTTGAGCCACAGATAAACAGGAATTGCCATGTTATTTCTCCATTTCATTTTTTAATGCGCCATCATCCTGCGATGACGCATGGGGGTTGCCCGGTAACTTGCAGGCGTTCGCCTGCGGCACCAGGCTGATTTCGACACGGCGGTTCAGCGCCCGGCCTTCCGGCGTGTCATTGGTTGCGACAGGACGGCTTTCGCCATAGCCCTGCACCGCAAAACAGCTCTCCGGCACGTCGCCGGTGTCGCGCATCCAGTCGCGCACCGATTCCGCGCGTTTAAGAGAAAGCACCTGGTTAGACTTGTCGTCGCCGGTGCTGTCGGTATGGCCCGCCACCACAATCAGCCAGCCGGGTTTCGCCTTGATGCCCACCAACGAGTTGACCAGCAGCTTCGTCGAGCCGGATTTGAGCGCCCACCTGCCGGTGTCGAACAGCGACATGCTGTCGAGACGGATCGTCTGCGGTCCCTGCACGATCTGCTTGATGATCGGACGAGGCGGAGGTGGCGGCGTCCAGTCGTTTATAGCTGCCTCCACTGGCGGGATCAGACGCATCCCCTGATACAGCCCCAGACCGTAGCGCAGCGGCTCGCCGCGACGCAGCCAGTCATCAAGCAGGCGGCTGTCGGCGCGAAGACGCTGCTGAGCCTGCAGTTTTGGCTCATGCGGCGTACCGCTAAGGCGTTGATAGACGGCAAGGTGATCGCCGACGCTGCGGACCAGTCGCTGGTTGTTAATAAAGGAAGCCAGCATCGCCAGCGCGAGGAACAGAAAAAAGATACCCCCAGCCAGACGTATATCCTGCATCCGGCGACTGACACCCTGGCGGCGCGGCAGATACGGAAGAAGGACATCCGGGAGAGAGAGCATCTCCGACACGGGAGCACTGTCCGGGGCGAGCGTGGTGATCTCCCCTATTTGCTGCTGCCAGAGATTATCCGCAACGGCAGAGACCGGCGTCAGGCTGATACCGCAGGCGCAGAGTTTCAGGGCCGGAAGTTCTGCCTGTCGGGCACTCAGCGGTGGGTTAATATGACGCTCCGTCAGCGCAAGCACGCTGTCCAGCCAGAGCGCATGATAGAGCCGGGAAGCGTTACCGGTGGCCTCACGCTGCCAGTCATCAACCGGAAGCGGAACATGGCTGCTCTGACGCACCCGCACACCCGGCAGGTCCGGCGTCACGGTAAACCAGTCCTCCGTTTCGGGGCATTCGCCCTCCGGCGGCGTTACCCAGACCGCGATCCAGACCGGCGGCAGGCCATTCAGCCACGCGCGGCACTGGGCAATACTTCGCCGCCATCCGCGCAGAGACTGCGACAGCCCCTCTTCTGAATGATGCTGCTCCGGCACGACCGCCAGCAGTACAGAAACCTGGGGCACCAGGTCAGGACGGGCGTTCGCCAGATGCTGGGCCAACAACGGCAGTTGCTCAGCATTATCTACCCGCAGATACCAGCCCTGGCGCGTTTCCCGATGCGTCATGCCCTGCGAAAACAGCGATGCGGTATCGCCACAGACGAATACCACTGCCCCCTGAAACCCCTCAGGCGGCAGAATGTTCTCTTCATGCTGGTCACGGACTGCAGATACACGCCGAAACCGTCGCCACAGCACCGCGCCGCCCGTCAGTAAAATACACAGGCAGAGGGCAAACTTGCTCCCGCCGGAAAGCGGCCAGAAACCCAGTACCAGCCACAGCGCCAGCACAGTGGCGAGCATCGTCAGTACCACCCGGGATAATTCACGCATCCCTTATCCCTGCCCTGTAATTTGTGACACCATCTGCGCCAGCACTGAGGAAAAGGTGAACCACAACGCCACCAGTACCACAAAGCCTGCCGCCCAGCCCAGCCAGTACAGTCTGCGTCCACTGCGCAGCCCTGGTGCCTTGACCACCACAGGAGATTCCTGCGTCAGGGTAAAGGGCGGTACACGCTCGCTGAGCGCACGGATCACGTCCTCGCGCCGCTCGTCATTTTGCGCGCGGTATTCGCCGACAAAACCGAGCTGTAACGTCCGGTACAGGCAGGTCAGTACCGCAACATCCGGCGCGGGTTCCCGCAGGATGAGGCGGATGCGCTCCCACAACTCTTCACCCGCGTTCAGGGTGCTAAAAAACCGGGCCTGCAACGGATCTTTACGCCACCGGCGGTAGCCATCATCCTGCCTGTCACGGTTAAGCACGCTCTCATCCAGCAGGGCGCAGTAGGCATATAACATCCGGTCACAGCTCAGCTCGCTGAAGCCAGCCTGAGTCAGAGACTCGCGGGCGTCCTTCACCCACCGGCAGGCGCGGCGGTAAAGCGCCTCGCCGTCCTGTATTTCATGGCCACTTCGCAACTGGCTGACCATCAGCCAGCCTGGATAAAACGTTTGGTTAATCAGATCAATATCCGGGGTATTCATGAGCGCAGCACCGCAAAGAGTTCAAGTTTCACGTCACCCAGCGATTGCGGCGTGTAGAAGGTGCAGTTTCCTGCTTCCAGCATGGCGCGGGCCGCATCGGTGGACAGGTCAAGCGCAAAGTACTGGTTCTCCAGACGCAGCGGGATAGCCGCAGGGACATGGCTCAGCGGTTTAATGACCATGCCGCTCAGGGCGATATTGACCACCTCAGACACATCGTCATGGCTGCCTGCTTTACACAGCTGCGGGAAGCGGGTCTGCAGTTCATGGTTTGGCATGGAAGAACGCACGGAGAGATAGAAATCCGCGCCTTCGCGCAGCCGCGCATCGTGCAGTTTTCCGCGCCAGATCTCCTGGTCCTCACCCTGTTCCAGCGCAATGGCGATAACCCGCGACGGCAGGCTGGCCTCCAGAAGATGGTCCAGAAGGGTAAACAGCGGCGGAAATACTCGCTCCGGCGTGTCGTGCCGGTAAGGAGGTATATCGTCGGCGTGGTGTTCGAGAGAAAACGTCAACAGGCTGCCGGCAAGCCGTGCCAGCTCCCGATACAGCAGTTCAGGGTGGCGTGTCGGCGTCTGGTGCAGCTCTGTCAGCACGGGCTCCGCGCTGTTCAGGGCATTAAGCAGCCAGAACAGGGAAACGTCCGCCACGGCGAAATCCGCCATCCGCTCATTGCTTTCACGTCGCATCGACATCAGACGCTTACGCCGTGCTGACAGGCGGTGCAGGAGATCCCTGAGTTCCCCCGTCATTACGGGGCTGGCCTCCAGCGACAGTAGCGGTGGGATAAATTCGGCATCCCGGACCCACTGCCCCTGCGTATTGCGGGTAAGCCTCGCCACCGGGCAGGTCAGATACGCGCTGTTTTCCTGAGTGGACAGCCGCAGCGTCAGCGCATGACGCAGTACCGCCAGATCGCTACGTTCATGACCGGCAAGCTCCTGAACCGTCACCCGCTCAGACATCCAGCGACGAGGACGGGCGCTGTCGCGCCCGTCATCCAGATTACCGCCGTTCGCGCTGAGCAGTGGCAGGCACAGCAGCACCTCCACACTCTCTTGCCCCACTGCGGACACATCACATACTGGCGGCAGGTTATCCGCCAGATCCGTGTCCACCAGCGTTCCGTCGGCAAAACGTACCGCCAGACGCGTGGCATTGAGGCGGGAGAGCGACAGTGCACTGTCGTCAAACTCAGCGCACAGCACCCCCCAGGGATGCGCCAGCGCCATTCGTGCGACGTTATCAGCAACGTGCGCATCCCAGCGGGCCTGCTGCTGGAACTGTTGCGGGGCGAGAAACGCCCCGTCACTCCATAACGGACGATAAATTTTCATCCCTGCTACCGCCTTATGCTTTCGCTTTCGGCATCTGGCTGACCAGAGACAGGTTCACGTCCATCCCTTCCACCTGGAAGTGCGGCACCGCATACAGACGCACGCGGAAGAAGCCCGGGTTGTCCTCGATGTCTTCCACCACCACCTTCGCATCGCGCAGAGGGTGTGACGCCTGCAGCTCGTCGCCCGGATCGGTCATTTCGGTCACCAGACCGCGCACCCAGGTGTTTAACTCCAGCTCCAGCAGGCGGCGATCCTTGGTGGTGCCGATGTTTTCACGCTGGATCAGCTTCAGGTAGTGGGCAATGCGCGACAGCAGGAAGATGTACGGCAGACGCGCGTTGATGCGGCTGTTGGCGGTCGCATCGGCGGTGTCGTACAGCGCCGGTTTCTGGGCAGAGTTCGCCGAGAAGAAGCAGGCGTAATCGCGGTTCTTGTAGTAAGACAGCGGGATAAAGCCGAGGTTGGCGAACTCGAACTCGCGGGTTTCCGGGATCATCACCTCTGACGGGATTTTCACCTGGTTACCGGTGCCCAGATCATACAGATGAATAGGCAGATCTTTCACCGCGCCGCCCGCCTGCGGGCCACGGATCTGCACGCACCAGCCGTTGTTGATGAAGCTCTTCACCATATTGGAGGCGAAGGAGAACGACGCGCTGGTCCACAGGTATTTCTCGTGATCCGGGCCCTTCACCTGCTCAACGTAGTTGAAGCTGCGTACCGGCACGGTGTCCGGACCGTACGGCAGGCGGCCCAGCACGCGCGGCATCACCAGCCCGATGTAGCGGGAATCGTCGGTGTCGCGGAAGGATTTCCACTTGATGTATTCGGCGCGGTCGAAGTAGTTGCCGATATCCTTAATCGCAGCCACCTCTTCCATGGAGTCCTTCAGGAAGAATTTCGGGCCGACGGAGCCGATGAACGGCATGTGTGCCGCGGCGGAGACTTTGGAGATGTTGCGCAGCAGCGCGATGTCCTGCGGGCTGGCGTCGAACTCGTAAGAGGAGATCACCGAACCGATCGGCTCGCCGCCCGGGGTGTCGTACTCGGCGGTGTAAGTGTGCCAGTACAGGCCGCTCTGGACCAGCTCCGGCGCGTCTTCGAAGTCCTGACGGAGATCGTCTTTGGAGACGTCCAGGATTTCGGTTTTCACGTTCTGGCGATAATCCGTGTTGTCCACCAGCTGCTGCAGGCCGCGCCACAGGGATTCCACCTTCTG
This sequence comes from Enterobacter sp. V87_3, assembly GCF_029967835.1. Lineage (NCBI taxonomy): Bacteria > Pseudomonadati > Pseudomonadota > Gammaproteobacteria > Enterobacterales > Enterobacteriaceae > Enterobacter > Enterobacter sp. V87_3. The sequence continues at coordinate 102,322 of NZ_JASCAM010000031.1, forward strand.
GAACTCCTCATGGTGCATCACCGCATCCAGCTGGCGGCTGATCTGATAGTCCAGTTCAGCGATGTGGTGGTCAATCAGCGTCTTGTCGAGCTTCTCAACCTGCTGACCCGATTTACGAATGCAGTCCATAAAGACCTGCATCGCCGCGGTCAGACGTTCACCCGCCGGGGCGTCAGACAGCGCGGCATCATCCAGAAAGGTGTTGATATCACCCAGGCTGGACGCCGGGGTCAGATTGATTTTTTCAAACAGAGAGGCGTAAACGCCGTCTTTCTCAAGAACCTTGGTTTGCCCCTGTGCCGGGCTTGTTTCAGTATTAACAGACATCAGCATTCTCTCATTTAATCCATTAAAAAACGTGCACGCAGCTTATTTCGGGGCAAGCGCGCTCATTTCATCGCGTAATTCCTGGGACAGCGCCGGGTCTTTAAGAATTTTCTCTAGTTCTTTTCTGAAAGTGGCGTTATCAAGGAGATTGGATTTAAGGTCGCGTAATAAATTACGCATTGCCAGCATCGCGCGTAGCTGAGGAATTTGACGGGCAACCTGCTCTGGTTCGAAGTCTTTCATATCGGAGAAACGTAATTTTACGCTCTCTTCTGAACCGTCTCCTGCCAGCGTATTGTGGACAGTCAGATTAACCTCTGGAGAAAATTCTGAAAGCACACTGTTGAAGTTATTCTTGTTGACGTTGATTTTTTCGCGTTCAGATAATGGACGGGACTCTTTGCCATTACTGAAATCACCAACGGTAAGGAGCTTAAGGGGCAGTTCGACTTTCTTTTGCGCGCCCCCGGTGTGTAAAGCCAACTTTAAATTAATGCGTGCCTTAGGCACTTCATTCTGGAACGTATCAGCCATAGCAGTCCCTTTCCTTAAGGAATGATTGTTAAATGAACGACGTTTCTTTACACAGCAATACTAGAACAAATAACTACTCAAGATCAACTTCGCAGATCGAAGATCTTCAATAGGATATTTCTTAAGAATTTTCCACCAAATGTAATCAAATAGTAATACTTCTGCAGCATCAAACTAAAGGGGTATTGACTACTTTTTTACATAAACACCGAATTAATAGCCATGCATGAGACAAAAATCAGGCACATGCGAAACATCAGCTTTTTTATTGATTTAAATCAATACGGCAATATCAACACCAGCAAACTCAATACCTAAGAGAGGCTATTAAATAATGCAGTAATTGCCTGATTCTGAGGTATGTCGCGGCACTAAAACAGTCCGATAATGGACAATATTAAGTTTTAAAATACAGGCTAGCCTGGTTAATAGATACTTTTAAAAAAACACATTTCATCCATCAATCATTGATTCATCAGATTAATATTCTTTATTTATATTTCCATAGAGATGAGATACCCGTACCTTCAGCCATTTATCGGGCTGCGATGCGGAGCTGGGTTCGATTATAAAGGTTTATTGATTGCAGCCTGCAAAAGCAGTACAAAAAAAATCTGCATATGCTTACGCTTCTCTTTTAACATTATTTCTCAGATGAATTATTCTCTATAAAAATGAAAAATTCTGATTGATGGTATTTATCCAATTCTGCTCAGGATAGCCATTCCCAGTAACTTCCCTTACCCTCAGGATCCACTTGCGCGATCGCTGTCTTGATCTCATTACAGTTTTTTCCTAGAGCCACACCGTTTCGTCTGTGTCACCCTTAATCACGCTCACAACCGAAACGTTAGATGAGGAAATTATGAAAAGAACAATTATTGCACTTTCTGCCATTCTGCTGGCTTCCCCTGTTTTAGCAGCAACGACACATGCAACAGATGATACCGTAGCGGCCGCCCATGCTAACGCTAACGACGCGAAGCAAAAGCTGCATGAAGAGCAGAACAAGGGTGAAGAGCTGAAGCTGAAGCAACAGCATGCCGCTGAAGGTAAGCGTGATAGCGTCGGCAGCAAGGTAAGCGAAGATTCGCAGAAAGCCTGGCACAAAACCAAAGAAGGTACCGAGAAAGGGTGGGATGCCACCAAAGAAGGGACCGAAAAAGGCTGGAATAAAACCAAACAAGGTGCCAGCGACCTTGAAAAGAAAGTCACTGAATAATTCTCTGTGAACCTAAAAGGCCGCGCCAGCGGCCTTTTTTATTTCTGCGAATAATCTTTCCGCTTCTATGCTCTATTTCTTTTTCCTCTGCGTTTTGTTTTTTCGTTCATAGCAGAAGATATGATATGCACAGGGATATATTTAAAAAATGCGAACAAACATAATATATCCTGTAGCAGATAAGTTTACCCTAACTTAAATATTAATTAAGCACTCATACAACTTAGTTTTGAGCTGAATAATCCTCGAAATATTTTCGCCAAAAAACAGCACCAGCAAAATATGTAAGTTATTGTTTTTTATAGACAAAAAACCCACAAATAAATAGCGTGTTTTTTTATTAGTCATAAATCATTTAATTCCCCCTTCATTGTTTCTCAATAGCTTTACGGAAGCTTAATTTGCATATTAATCCGTTTGTAGCTATATCATTTTTACACCTAAATATTTATTTCCTTTATTAATAACAGGGTTTTGCCTATTACAGGAAATTAATCACGTAACGTAATCTGTTCTAAATAAATAGTTTCATTCTGATGTTGCCACTTTTCACGCTGGCGGGCATCGATCGCGCCGAAAAAAGTACGGTGAGCGCTGATTAAACATCAGCAGCTCTGCCGGGGGCGCGCTTGTCCCTCCACAAAGAGATGGCCATGTCTTATTTGCCGTCCATGACAACTCTTCTGGAGTAATAACAATATGAGCCAAATCTCTGTTATCTCAAAACTTACCGGCGTGGAAACAACAATGGAGGGCTCTCAGGTTACGCTGAGTCATTCCTCGATCGTGGAGCTTCATGTCGAGCGAGCCGATATTGCCAACTACGCGCGCAACGGGAACGATTTGGTCATTTCCCTTCACTCCGGCGAAGTGATTACCCTCAAGAATTTTTACGTCGCGGATGCGCAAGGCGTGAGCCAGCTGGTGCTTTCCGAGAGCGACGGCGCGCTGTGGTGGATTGAAGATCCTACCGGGGCTGCCACGTATGAATCCATTGCGTCGACAGACGTATTGCTTGCCGCCTCGGGGAGCGAAACCGGTGGCGCAGCCGTCTGGCCCTGGGTGCTGGGCGGGTTAGCCGCTGCTGGCGGGGTGGCTATCGCGGCAAGTAGCGGTGGTGGCGGCGGCGATGACGATAATAATTCGAATCCTGGTAACCCGGGCAATCCCGGAAACCCAAACAATCCGGATACCACGCCGCCTGATGCACCGACCGGCCTACAGATTTCAGGCGATGGCAAAACGGTGACGGGCAGAGCCGAACCCGGCAGTACCATCACCTTGAAAGACAGCGAAGGTAACCTGATCGGCACGGGTAAAACCAACAGCGATGGCACCTTCACCATTGAGCTTGGCACGCCGCTCACGAATGGGCAGCAAATTGTCGCGACGGCAACCGATCCCTCCGGAAATGTCAGCCAGGAGGCGCACGCCACCGCCCCGGACACCACCGCGCCTGACGCCCCTGAGATTGTGCTGGTCAATGACAACGTTGGCTCTGACGCTGGCCCCGTCGGCAACGGCAAGCCGACCAACGATGCAACCCCTACGCTAAGCGGCATTGGTGAGGCGGGAGCGACCATCACCGTTTACGATAACGGCAAAGCCATTGGCATCACGAAAGTGGACGCCGAAGGAAAATGGAGCTTTACGCCCGCAACCGCGCTGGCAGAAGGCAGCCATACTCTTACGGCCACGGCGACAGATGCAGCCGGAAATACCAGCCCTGCCTCAACAAACGTCTCGTTCATCGTAGACACCCTGGCACCTCAGGCCCCCGTCATTACCAGCGTGACCGATGATGTCTCCCCCAATACCGGTGCTGTGGGTAACGGCGGCAGCACCAACGATCAGCGTCCAACCCTGACCGGTACCGCCGAAGCTAATTCCACCGTCACCATTTACGATAAAGGGATCGCTATTGGTACCGTGAAGGCGGATGGCAGCGGCAAATGGACATTTACCCCGGACATTACCCTGGGTGAAGGCAGCCATCAGTTCACCGTCAAAGCCACCGATGCCGCCGGAAACACCGGTGCGGCATCCGGCGCGTACACGGTGATCGTAGACAGCGTCGCCCCAACGGTGCCCGTTTTAAGCAGCGTGACGGACGATGTGGGCACCCTCAAAGGCCCGCTCACCAGCGGGCAGGTGACCGATGACGCCCGTCCGACGTTTAACGGGACAGGCGAAGCCGGGACCATCATTTCCGTCTACGACAAAGGTGTCTACCTGGGTCAAACGACCGTTTCTTCCAACGGAACATGGGCCTTCACGCCGTCGGCCGATCTCGCTGAAGGGTCGCATCAGATAACCGTGCGTTCCACCGACGCGGCGGGTAACACCACGGTTGCGGGCGGGAGTTTTACCTTCACCGTCGACGTCACGCCACCCGCCACGCCGGTGGCCGTCATTGTCAATGACACCAGCGGCAGCATCGTGGGGGCGGTCGAGAACGGCGGGCTAACGGATGAAACGCGCCCACGGCTGAGCGGTACAGGTACCGCGGGCGACACCATTACCATCTACGATAACGGCCAGCCTATTGCCACCGTTCCCGTCAGCGCGAACGGAACCTGGAGCTACACGCCAACGGGCGCTCTGGCTGAAGGGCCGCACGCCATCACCGTGCGGGAAACCGACCCGGCGGGCAACCAGAGCCAGCCGTCACAGCCGATCAACTTTGTGGTTGATACCACCCCGCCCGAACCGCCTCAGGTCGAGCCGATGGCCGATACCGGGATCTTCGTGACCGGCGTTGCGGAAGCGGGCAGCACGGTCTTTATCTATGACGGCACCACGTTAATTGGACAGGGGATCGCCGGCACGGACGGACGCTATTCCGTTCGCGTGACGCCAGCGCAAACCGATGGCAAAACGCTGACCGCCGTCGCCGAAGATGCCGCCGGTAACCTCGGCAACGCCACGACCTTCACCGCCAGTAATTCCGGCTTCCCGGACACGCCAGTAATCATCCGCGTGGATAACGATAACGGGGACGACCCCGTCTCCGTCGGTTTCGGTCAGGCGACCAATGACAACACCCCGCTGATTAGCGGGACGTCAGCACCGAATGCCACTATCACCCTCTATGACAATGGCGTTCTGCTTGGCACCGCACTGGCGAATGGCAGCGGTGAGTGGAGCTTCCCCTCACCGATCCTGCTCGATAATACGCACGTGATAACCGCAACGGCCACCACGCCGGCGGGCACCAGCGGTGATTCCATCTCCTTTACCGTGATTATTGATACCGTTCCTCCCGTTGCGCCTGACGATGTTGACGTTGTGGCGAACGGGACTCAGGTCACCGGCAGCGCCGAAGCGGGCAGCACCATCACCGTAAAAGATGCTAACGGCGTGACGATAGGCACGGGCGTCGCCGGAAACGATGGCAGCTTCACGGTGTCCATCTCCCCGGCACAAAAAAATGGCGAAACCCTGAACGTCACCGCGACAGACAAAGCAGGTAACGGAAGTCTCGCCACCCCGGTTGAAGCCCCGGACAGCACGGCCCCGAACAGCCCAACCGGTGTGGTCGTTGCGCCTGACGGAGGAAGTATTTCAGGTAGCGCTGAACCAGGCAGTACCGTGACCATTAAAGATCCGGACGGCACGACGGTCGGCGAAGGCCCTGTCGGCCAGGATGGTACATTCACCATTCCATTAAGCCCGGCGCAAAATAATGGCGAAGTGCTCGACGTAACGGCCACAGACGGTACCGGCAATATCAGCACACCGGCGCAAACCACAGCCCCGGATACCACGGCGCCTGATGCCCCGTCGGGTCTGACCGTTAGCCCGGATGGCACCACCCTGACCGGTACAGCAGAGCCAGGCACCACGGTGACGGTGAAACAGGGCACCACCACCATCGGCACTGGCCCGGTTGATGATGCGGGTAATTTCACGGTCACCCTTAATCCGCCGCAGAAAAATGGCGAAACCCTCGACGTTAGCGCCAAGGATCCTACCGGTAATATCGGCGATTCCACCCCGGTCAACGCACCGGATGTTACTCCGCCAGCGGTGCCGGTGATTGTCTCCGTGGAGGATAACGTTGAAGCAAATACGGGCCTGCTCGGCAATGGCGTGACAACCAATGACAACACCCCGCTGCTTCGTGGAACCGGCGAGGCTGGCTCGACGATCTCGATCTTCGATAACGGCAGGCTTGTCGATACGGTCCAGGTCGACGGAACCGGAAACTGGAGCTTCACGCCACCGGCGCTGGCCGAGGGCGGGCACATCTTTACCGTTTCAGCAGCCGATACGGCCGGGAACAGCAGCGGCTTGTCCAACAGCTGGAGCATCACGGTAGACACCCAACTGCCTGCCGCACCGGTGGTCAGCAGCGTGGTGGACGACGTCGAAGGCGTGACCGGGGCGCTGACCAGCGGTCAACAGACTAACGATAACCGCCCAACGCTCAACGGCTCCGGCGAGCCGGGTGCAACCATCACCATTCTCCTCGATGGTAATCCGCTCGGGACCGCAGTGGTGGGACAGAACGGCGCATGGGTCTTTACGCCGCCTGCCGACATTCCTGATGGCAATTATGTCCTGACAACGGTTGCCACCGATGCTGCCGGGAACCAAAGCCCGGCCTCCCCAGGCTTTAACCTGAACATTTTCACCGACGCACCGTCGGTACCGGTGATCGAGTCGATTACCGACGACGTTGGGCCAGTGACTGGCGGCCTGACTGACGGCGCAGTCACTGACGATTCTTCGCCTCTGCTGCAGGGGACCACCGATCCGGGCACCACCATTACCGTCTTCGACGGGGCGAACCCTATCGGTACTGCAACAGTGAACGGCACTGGTCAGTGGACCTTCACGCCATCCTCTCCCCTGCCCGACGGCACGCATTCGCTGACCGTCGTCGCCACCAACAGCGCGGGGACAACGACCACCTCGGATCCAATCGTCATCCGCGTAGATACGCTGGCGCCGGATACGCCGGACGCCCCTGCCGTCACGGTGAATCCGGACGGTTCAGAGGTTACGCTCGGTTCAGGCGATATTACCCGTGATACCAACCCGGTGCTGTCTGGTACCGGCACCGAAGGCGATACCATCACCATTTATAACGGGAACGAAGCTCTCGGCACCGTGGTCATCCCGGCGGGCGGCGTCTGGACCTGGACCCCGCCGGGAGGGTTAGACGATGGCACATATAACCTGACGCTGACCGTCACCGCGAAGGACGGGGCCGGTAACGAAAGTGCGCCGTCACAGCCGGTTTCGATAACCATTGACACCGAAGCGCCGGATGCACCAACTCCGCCAACCGTCGTTGATAACGTCAACGAGGTGACGGGGCCAGTCACCGCAGGGGACAGCATCAACGATCCGCGTCCGGTCCTGAGCGGAACCGGCACGCCAAACGATGTCATCACCATCTTCGATAGCGTAAACGGCGATACAGCCCAGCAGATTGGGGTGGTCACCGTCGGGGCGGACGGCAACTGGACGTGGCGTCCTGACACGCCGCTGGGCAATGCGCAGCATGCGATCACCACCACCGCCACCGATGAAGCCGGTAACGTCTCTGTTCCGTCTTCGGATATCACCTTTACCGTGGATACCACGCCTCCCGTCACGCCGGTCATTACCGATGTCGCAGGTGTTGCTACGGGGGGAGCAACCGATGATGCCACCCCAACCCTCTCCGGCACGGGCACCACCGGCGATCAGGTGATTATTTACAATAACGGCGTCGAAATCGCGCGCGTGTTCGTCGACGCTGGCGTCTGGACATACACGCCGGGCACCGCATTGCCAAACGGCACGCTGAACCTCACCGCTTCGTCGATTGATGCGGCGGGCAACGTCAGCGGCACCAGCCCGGTCTACAGCGTGACGATAGATACCGTTGCGCCAACGACGCCGCTGGTGGATAGCGTTTCCGACAGTAATCTGGTCGGCGGCGTTCACTACACTCAGGACACGGCACCGACGCTGAGCGGGACCGGTGAACCGGGTGCGACCATCTCGGTCAGCATCGACAATACGCCATCGACCATCACCGCCGTGGTTCAGCCGGACGGCACCTGGACATGGTCACCCGACCCTGCGCTGGCGGATAACACCTCTCACACTCTCGTGGTCACCTCCACCGATGCGGCAGGCAACCTATCGGGATCGACCACCGTTACCCTCAACGTGGACAATCTGCCGCCGAGCGCGCCTGCCGACCTGGCGCTGACGGAGCAAGGCACGCCGCTTACCGGTACGGGTGAAGCCGGTTCAACCATCACTGTCCGCGATGGCACCACCGTTATCGGCACCGGGGTTGTGGGGCAAGACGGGACCTTCTCTATCGCCCTGACGCCTGCGCAAACCAACCCAACCACGCTGGAAGTCACGGCGACCGACCTCGCCGGTAACGTAAGCGCTGAAACGCCGTTCACCGTCGTCGACGTGCCGGACCTGCCGGCTATCCCGGTGATCACTACCCTGATTGACAACGAAGGCCCGGTCACGGGCGATGTGAAAGGCAGAAGCTCCGATGACACCACACCAACCCTGAACGGCACCGCCGTCGCCGGGAGTACCGTCACCCTTTATCTCGATGGTGTGTTACTGGGCTCCGTGGTCGCAGACGCCACGACCGGCGCCTGGAGCTACACCCCGACCACGGGACTGACGGAAGGATTACACCGCTTCGAGGTCACCGCGACGGTCGACGGGCAAACCAGCGGCCTCTCTCCGGCTGCGACGGTCACCATCGATACTACCGCGCCTGCAGCACCAACCATCGGTGCCGTAACGGATGATGTGGGGCCAGGAACCGGGCCACTCACCACCGGCCAGGCCACCAACGACGATCGCCCAACCCTCAGCGGTACCGCGACGCCTGGCGACACCCTTTCGGTTTACGATAACGGCAACCTGCTTGGCACCGTCGTGGTGGGCGCAACCGGTGCGTGGAGCTTTACGCCGCCGTCTGCGCTCAGCAACGACACCCACTCTCTTACCGTGCGCGCTACGGATCCGGCGGGTAATCAGGGGCCAGACTCCGCTCCGTTTGTGGTTATTGTCGATACCGTGTCGACGACGCCGGTCATTACGGGCGCGGAGGATAACGTCGGGACGGTCGTCAACGTGCCGAGCGGCGGCACGACGAACGATGCCACGCCGTTGCTCTCGGGAACCGCCGAAGCGAACAGCACCATTGCCATTTTCGAAGGCGGCACGCAGATTGGCACCGTACTGGCCAACGCCAGCGGCGCATGGAGCTTTACGCCAACGTCACCGCTGACGGACGGAACCCACACCTTTAACGTCACGGCCACCGACCCACTGGGCAACGTCAGCTCATCATCGAACCAGTACACCGTGATCGTCGACACCGTGGTGCCCGATACGCCTGTGCTGACCGCCGTCACGGATAACGTTCCCGGCGGCGTGAATGGCGCGCTGACGTCAGGCCAGGTCACGAACGACAGCACCCCAACCCTGACCGGCACGGGAAATAATGGGGAGACGATCCATATTCTCGATAACGGCACGGAAATCGCCACCGTGCAGGTGGGCAGCGACGGCACCTGGACATGGACGCCAGACACCGCCCTGCCGGAGGGGCCACACAGCATTCGCATCAACGCCAGCGATGCCGCAGGCAACGTTTCGGCGAATACACCGGCCTTTGTTCTGACGGTGGATACCGCGCCGCCGGTTGCGCCAACCCTCACCAGCGTGCTGGATGATATTGGCCCGGGCACCGGTGCGTTAGCTACCGGCTCCACCACCAACGACACCCAGCCGACCCTGAACGGCACCGGGGAAATTGGTTCCACCATCCATATCTTTGATAACAACGTCGAGATTGGTACCGCCGTGGTGAATGCCTCCGGCACGTGGACCTTTACCCCCACCACGCCGCTTGGCGAAGGGCCGCACGTTCTGGGCCTGACGGCGACCGACCCGGCGGGCAATACCAGCACTGGCACCACCCTGTTTAACCTGACGGTCGATACCCTGGTCCCTAACGCGCCGGTGCTCAACACCGTCACCGACGATCAGCTGCCGTCGACCGGTACCCTGACCAACGGCCAGGCAACCAACGATCCTCAGCCGACGCTCGCCGGAACTGCGGAAGCCAACGCGGTTATTCGCATCTACGATAACGGCGTGGAGATCGCCCAGACCCGCGCGGATGAGACCGGTAACTGGACCTTTTCACCCACGCTGGCCAACGGCAGCCACACGCTGACGCTGACGGCAACCGATGCCGCGGGCAACCTCAGCCAGCCGTCGACCGGGTTCACGGTGGTAGTGGATACCGTTGCGCCTGTCGCGCCGATTATCAGCCAGGGCGTTGATGATGTCGGCACCCTGACCGGCACCTTCGGCAGCGGACAAGTCACCGACGACACGCTGCCGGTGCTCAACGGAACCAGCGAAGCCAACGCTGTGGTGCGTCTGTTTGAGAACGGCATACAGATCGGCCAGACCACCGCCGGGGCGGACGGCTCCTGGACGATTCAGCTCACGACGGCGCTGACCACCGGCCCGCATACCATTACCGCAACGGCGACCGATGCGGCGGGCAACGTCAGCACGCCATCGGGGGACTTTGTCATTAACATCGACACTACCCCGCCAGCCGTGCCTGTTGTCACCTCGGTGGTGGACGACGTGGGCGCGACGGTTAACCTGACCAACGGCCAGGTGACCAACGATGCTCTGCCGACCCTCAACGGCACCGCAGAGGCCGGCGCAACGGTGAACATCTACGATGGAACCACCCTGCTGGGCAGCGTGGTCGCCACCGGCGGAAACTGGAGCTTTACCCCGACCACCGCGCTGGGGGACGGCTCTCACACCCTGACCGTCACCGCGACCGACGCAGCGGGTAACGTCAGTGCGCCAACCACCGGCTTTGTTATCGTCGTGGATGCCTCCGCGCCAGCCGCGCCGGTCATCAGTTCCATCGTGGACGATGTTGGCACCGTAACCGGGGCCATTACCGGCGGTAACCCGACCAACGACACCCGTCCGACGCTCAACGGCACCGCTGAAGCCAACGCAACGGTGCGGATCTACGATGGCACCACGCTGGTTGGCACCGTCACCGCCGATGCCAACGGCAACTGGACGCTGCCGCAGACCAGCACCACGCTGACCGAAGGCCAGCACAACTTTACCGCCACGGCGACCGATGCCGCAGGTAATACCAGCGCGGCATCACCTGTCACCTCGATCACCGTTGATGTGACTCCGCCAGCACTGCCTGTCGGACTGGCTGTTATTACCAACGGTACACACGTAACGGGCACAGCCGAAGCGGGCAGCACCGTCACTATCACCACCAGCACCGGGACGGTACTGGGTACGGCGACGGCGGATGGCAGCGGCAACTTTAACGTGACCATTGCTCCGGCACAGACCGGGGGCGAAACGCTGCTGGCGTTTGCCACCGATAAAGCGGGTAATGCCGGTGCCAACGCCTCGGTTACGGCGCCGTTCACCACCCTGCCGAACGCGCCGGTGATCGCGAATATTAACGATAACGTCGGTACCGTGACCGGCAATCTGACCAACGGCAAAACCACCGATGACACCACCCCGACCCTGAGCGGGACGGCGCAGCCTAACGCTACCGTTACCCTGTATAACAACGGCGTGGCGATGGGGACCGCGGTTGCCGACGGTGCCGGGAACTGGACGTTCACCACCCCGGCGCTGAGCGAAGGCTCCCACGCCTTTACCGCCTCGGCATCCAACGCGACGGGCACCGGTCCGATATCTGGCGCCACAACGGTGATTGTCGACGTTACCGCGCCGACTCAGCCTACCGGCACCTTTAATACGGACGGCAGCGTGTTGACCGGCAACGCCGAAGCGGGCAGCACCGTGACCATTCGTCTGGCGGATAATTCGACGGTCACGACTACCGCCGACAGCAACGGGAACTTTACCTATACCTTCCTGAATAAGCAGACGGAAGGCCAGACGCTGCAAATTACCGCCACCGATGCCGCGGGCAACGTCTCCCCGATCGGTTCAGCGCTTGCGCCGGTCGTACCGCTGTCGGCCAGCACTAACGTCGAAGAGCTGGAGTTGAGCACCACGGCCACGGTGACGAACGCGCAGTACAACGACTACGGCTTCCTTCTGGTGGGCGCGCTGGGCAACGCGCTGACGCTGCTCGGCAATGACACCGCGCAGGTTGGCTTCACGGTGGGAAGCGGCGGCAGCGCGGATATCTCCGTCAATGCCAACGCCACCGGCGCGGTGCTGTCACTGCTCAACACCCTTGAGCTGGTGGTGCAGCGTTTCGATAGCGTGAATAACACCTGGACCACGGTGGTGGATACCGGACAGCCGCAGTTCGCAGACCTGCTGACGCTAGGCGCAACCGGCGTCTCCCTGAACCTGGCCGGGCTTGCCAACGGTCAGTATCGCGTGCTGAGCTACAACACCAACCTGCTGGCAACCGGCTCCTACACCAGTATTGATGTGGCGGTGAAAGAGACCAGCGCAGGCACCGTGACCGGGGAAACCAGCCTCGGCGGGAACGTGATTCTCGATACGGATCCTACAGCCGGCAGCGATAACGCCCCGGCAGGGACCACGGTCAGTGCAGTCACTAACTCTCAGGGCGACACGGTCAACGTCACGGCGAACGGCACCGTCATTCAGGGCCTCTACGGTACGTTAACCATCAACCTTGACGGGACCTACACCTACAACCTGACCAATACCAGCGCCTCGGTGATTGGCCGGACGGAGAACTTCACCTACACCATCACCCATAACGGTGCCAGCGCCTCGGCGAATCTGGTGCTGTCCCTGGGTGCAGGCACCACCGCAAACAGCATTGTGGCCGTCGATAACACGGCGTCGCTGACCTACGACACCACCGTGCATGAGATCAATAACGGTACTTCGTCGCAGGGCGGCTTTACCGTGGTGGGGATTAATCTCGGCAATACGCTCGGCCTGAACCTGCTGGATGACCTGAGCAATCCGATCATCTACAGCGTTGAGGAAGGCACCACCCGTACCATGACCATCCAGGCCTCTGTTGGCGGCGTGGCGCTGGCCTCGGTGTTTGACCTGTATGTCTACAAGTTCAACGATGCGACCCAGACGTTTGAGCAGATGCGCGTTCAGCCGGGCTGGCTGCGTGCGCCGCTGCTGGGCGGAACCTCGTCCCAGCTGACGCTGAACCTGCCGTCCGGAGAGTATCTGTTCCTGCTGAATACCGCCGCGGGGATCACGGCGCTGACGGGCTATACGCTTAACGTGCTGGAAGACCACGTCTACAGCGTCTCAAGCGTGGGCACCAGCACCACCGGTAACGTGCTCGCAGACGACATTGCCCCATCCGGCACCGTCGTGTCTGACGTGAACGGCGTCGCGGTGAACAACAGCGGCGTAACCAGCATTGTCGGGGAGTACGGCACGCTGACCATCAACGCATCCGGGCAGTACACCTACACCCTGAAAACGGGCGTCGGTGCAGACCATATCGACACCCCGGATACCTTTGTTTACACCATTACCGCACCTGGCGGCGCGAAGGATACGGCGTCGCTGAACATCACGCCAACCGCCCGGGCGATGGACGCGGTGAACGATGTCAGCCAGGTTCTGGATGTCACCTCGGTGCACCATACCTCGGCCTACTCGGACACCACGGTGGGCACGGCGAGCTGGAACGCCGCCCTGCTGGCCCCAACGTCGGGCAGCGGCAGCGGGACCTTCGTGGTCGATGCTAATACCGCGCTGCATAACGTGGTGCTGCACTTCAACGTCGCCTCGCTGCTGACGCTGGGCGGGCTGACCGTGAACTGGACGATCTCCCAGGGGGGCACCACTCTGCGGACCGGATCGTTCGGCGGCGGGCTGCTGCTGGGGGGCAATGCGGATATCGCCGTGACCGGTCTGGATCTTAACGCGGGCACCTACACCCTGAGCTATACGGGGAGCATGCCTGCACTTGGGCTGGGCGGCGTCACCATCACCCCGAGCGTCACCGGGACCACCTACTCCCTGAGCCAGTTCGACGCCACCAGCGGCCACACCGTCAACGGTAATATTTTTGACGGTACGGATTCCGCCGGGGCAATGGATCAGCTGCACTCGGTGGATACCCGCCTGAGCGTGACGGGCTACAACGGCGTAACCACCACGCTGGATCCGTACACCGGCAGCGCCACCGTCAACGTCGTCGGTCACTACGGCACGCTGGCGATTGCGGCGGACGGCCATTACACCTACACCCTCAACGCCGGGGTGTCACTCTCCACCATCACCTCGAAGGAGGTCTTTAACTACACCCTGACCGATGCGGCCGGTAAGACGGACAGCGCCACGCTGACCATCAACATGGCACCGCAGTTCATCAGCTCTGAGCATAACGACGTCATCACCGGTACGGCCTACGGCGATACGCTGATTTATCAGGTGCTGAACAACACGGTGGGCAACGCCACGGCGGGTAACGTCAACAGCACGGCGGGCGATCACTGGACCAACTTCTCACTGGCGCAGGGAGACAAGATCGACATCGGCGATCTGCTGGTGGGCTGGAACGGCAGTGCCTCTACCCTGGGTAACTACCTGCATGTCACTAATAGTAATGGCAATACTGTGATCTCCATCGACCGTGATGGTGCAGGGGGCACCTACACTAATACCACGCTCGTTACGCTGGACAACGTTCAGACCACCTACGACGAGCTGGTAAATCAGCAACACATCATTACCTGATAGCACCTGCACCAAATGACCCGGGCGCACAGCGCCCGGGCATAAACAATAAAGCAGTACTTTTTTATTAGGGATAAGACATGGGAATAAAGATGCCTTACTGGTGGCTCTCGTGCTGCCTGATATCTGTGCCCGCTATCGCTGCCAGTTCCGCCGCGATGATTAATACAGGAGAATTGAGCGAATCACAGGAGCTACCTTCATTAAGCGGCCGCGTCGCGCCGGTGGTCGGGAACGCCGCACCCGGCACGCTCCAGCTCGGCGAAGCCGTTAACCGCGCCGTCACCTGGCACCCCGCCATCAGCGAAGCCGTCGGTAAACTTTACCAGCAGAGCGAAGAGGTCGACGTCGCCAAATCGAAATACTATCCGCAGGTTAATGCCGGCATGGAGAACGGCTACACCCACGACGGCGGTGACAATGGCTTTACCCCGTCGCTGGTGCTCTCCCTTTCCCAGATGCTCTACGATTTCGGCAAAGTCGCCAGCCAGGTCCGCGCCGAAACCGCCGGGGTGGCCCAGCAGCAGGCCAACGTGCTGGTCAGCATCGATACCATCGCGCACGATACCGCCATCGCCATGGTGCAGGTGCAAACCATGCAGCAGATGGTCGACACCGCCAAAGAGCAGCTAGATGCGCTCTCCTCCATCGGCAAACTGACCAAACTGCGAAACGACGAAGGGGCAACGTCGCTTTCTGACGTGGTGCAGACTGATGCCCGTATCGAAGGGGCACGCGCGCAACTGATGCAGTATCAGGCCAGCCTCGACAGCGCTCGCGCCACGCTGATGAGCTTCCTCGGCTGGAACAGCCTCAACACCGTCAGCAACGACTTCCCGCAAAGCCTGTCCCGCAGCTGCGATATCGCCGAGCCGGACGACCGCCTGGTGCCCGCCGTGCTGGCAGCCTGGGCACAGGCGAACGTGGCGCAGGCTAATCTCGACTACGCCAACGCCCAGATGACCCCTACCGTCTCGCTGGAGCCGGAGGTGCGTCACTACCTTAACGATCGCTACGCGGGCAACCAAACGCTGGACCGCACCCAGTATTCCGCGTGGGTGAAAGTGCAGATGCCGCTCTATCAGGGCGGCGGCCTGACCGCCAGACGCAACGCCGCCGGACACGCGGTGGAGTCCGCGCAGTCCACAATCCAGCGCACCCGTCTCGACGTGCGGCAGAAGCTGCTGGAGGCGCGCAGTCAGGTGTTAAGCCTGATGAGTACGCTGCAAATTCAGGGCCGTCAGGAGGCGCTGAGCGCCCGCACCCGCGAACTCTATCAGCAGCAGTATCTCGACCTCGGGTCGCGCCCGTTGCTGGACGTCCTCAACGCCGAGCAGGAAGTCTATCAGGCCCGCTTCACCCAGCAGCAAACTGCCGGGCAGCTGCATCAGCTCCATCTGAACTGCCTCTACAATACCGGACGCCTGCGCCACGCGTTCGACCTTGAAAACCGCACCATCCAGACCGTGGAGATCCAGCCATGAAGCAACGCGATATCCCGCAGGGTGAGCCCATGACGGATGAGGCGCTGGCGCAGTGGGCGCAGGCCTTTGGCTACGTTGCCACGCGCTATCGCGTGGCCTGTTCGCCCGGCGCGCTGATGGCAGGTGCCCCGTGGCTTAAGGGCAAGCAGAGGGTCCCGGCCCTTACCCAGCTCGCCCGCGAAGCCGGGCTGTCGTTTCAGCTGCTGACGGCGGATCGGCATGCCATCAACAGCTGGCGTCTGCCGGTGGTGGTGGAGCTAACCGAGGGGAGAATTGGCGTCATCGATCACTTCGACGGCGAGGACACCCTGGAAGTCAGTTTCTTCGATGACGCCACGCACACCAACCGTCTGTCGCTGAGCGCGATGCTGCCCGCCATCCGCCACGTTATTGCCCTGCGCCCGCTGGCCGCGCTGAAGGACAGCCGCGTGGACGCCTATATCTCAAAATACCGTCCGGACTGGCTCTACCGGCTGGTGATGCGCGACCTGCGCCCCTACAGCTGGGTGATGCTTGCGGCGCTGTTTATCAACGTGCTGTCGCTGTCGGGCATTGTCTTTTCGATGCAGGTGTACGACCGGGTGATCCCCGCCCAGTCCTACCCCACGCTTTACGTGCTGACCATCGGCGTGCTGATCGCCACGCTGTTTGGCTTTGTGCTGCGCGTGGCGCGCGGGCACATCATGGATCTGCTGGGCAAACGCTCGGATCTGCGCGTCTCGGATCGCGTCTTCGGCCACGCCCTGCGCCTGCGCAACAGCGCCATCCCGCGCTCTACCGGCAGCTTTATCTCCCAGCTGCGCGAGCTGGAGCAGATCCGCGAGATGGTCACCTCCTCCACCATTTCGACCATTGTCGATCTCCCCTTCTTCTTACTGTTCGTGGTGGTGCTGGCGATCATCGCCCCGCAGCTGGCGTGGATCGCCCCGGTCGCGGCGATCATCATGGTGCTGCCCGGCCTGCTGCTGCAAAAGAAACTGGCGGCGCTGGCGAAGCAGTCGGCGCATGAATCAACCCTGCGCAACGCGGTGCTGGTGGAGAGCGTGCAGGGGCTGGAGGACATCAAACTGATGCAGGCGGAGAACCGCTTTTTGCAGCAGTGGAACAGCTATATCCAGATCACCGCCGAATCCGGCCTGCGCACCCGCGAGCTGACGCAAAACCTGATCAACTGGGGGATGACCATTCAAAGCCTGGTGTATGCCGGGGTGATCGTGGTCGGCGCGCCGATGGTGATCGACGGCACTTTAACCACCGGTTCGGTGGTCGCCGCCTCGATGCTGGCTTCGCGCATGATTGCGCCGATGGCCACCCTGTGCGGCGTGCTGGCGCGCTGGCAGCAGGTCAAAGCGGCGAAGGAAGGGCTGGACAGCATCATGCAACTGCCCACGGAAAACCAGCGGGAAGAGACGCCGATCCGCCAGGACGTGCTGCGCGGCCATTATCTGTTTGAGCAGGCGCAGTTCCGCTATCACCCGGAAGATCCCCGCATGGCGCTGCGCATTAACCGCCTGGAGATCAAACCCGGCGAGAAGGTGGCGATCCTCGGGCGCAACGGCGCGGGGAAATCGACGCTGCTACAGGCGATGGCGGGCGGCATGGATCTGGCGGGCGGCGAGCTGCGTCTCGACAACTTCAGTCTGCCCCATCTCGACGTGGCGGACGTGCGGCGCAACGTCGGCTTTATGACCCAGAACGCGCGGCTGTTTTACGGCACCCTGCGCGAGAACATCACTCTCGGCATGCCGCGCGCCACCGACGAAGAAATTTTCGAGGTGCTGGAGATGTGCGGCGCAGCAGCCTTTGTCCAGAAGCTGCCGAAGGGGCTGGACTACCCAATTATGGAAAACGGCGTCGGGTTATCCGGCGGTCAGCGCCAGTCCATTTTGCTGGCGCGTATGCTCCTGCGGGACCCGAATATCGTGCTGATGGATGAACCCACGGCCTCGCTGGACGAGCACACCGAGCGGGAGTTTATCCAGCGTCTGAGCGCCTGGCTCGGCAACCGCACCCTGGTGGTCGCCACCCACCGCGTTCCGGTGCTGGAGCTGGTGGAGCGCGTGGTGGTGCTGAAAGAGGGCATGCTGGTGATGGACGCGCCGAAAGCGCAGGCCCTGAGCAACAGCCGTATGCAGCAACAGCAGCAGGCAACCGGACGGGAGTGGAAAAATGAAAATCAGTCAGCGTGACGTCGCCGCGATGGAAGACCTGGACAATGCCCTCGACTCCGAAAGCGGCTACACCGGCGCACGGCGGATCGTTATCTTCTCCCTGCTGCTGTTTATCGCGCTCGGCATCTGGGCGTGGTTCGGCGTGCTTGATGAAGTTTCCACCGGGACCGGGAAAGTGATCCCCAGCTCGCGCGAGCAGGTTTTACAGTCGCTCGACGGTGGGATCCTCACTGAACTGAACGTCCACGAGGGCGATCAGGTGCAGGCCGGTCAGATCCTGGCGCGTCTCGATCCCACGCGATCGGAGTCCAACGTCGGAGAAAGTGCCGCCCGCTATCGCGCGTCGCTGGCTTCCAGCGTGCGTCTGTATGCAGAAGTGAACGATCTGCCGCTGACGTTCCCGCCGTCGCTGGCGAAATGGAAGGATCTGATCGCCGCCGAAACGCGTCTCTACAATTCGCGTCGCGCCCAGCTGGAGGACACCCAGCGCGAGCTGCGTGCAGCGCTCGATCTCGCCAACAAGGAGCTGGCTATCACCCAGCGTCTGGTGAAAACCGGGGCCGCCAGCCACGTCGAAGTGTTGCGTCTGCAGCGGCAGAAAAGCGACCTGGAGCTCAAGCTTACCGACGTGCGCTCGCAGTATTACGTGCAGGCGCGTGAAGCGTTATCCAAAGCCAATGCCGAAGTGGACATGGTTTCGGCGGTCCTGAAGGGGCGGGAAGATTCCGTCACGCGTCTGACGGTCAAATCCCCGGTGCGTGGCATCGTGAAAAATATCAAAGTCACCACCATCGGCGGCGTGATCCCGCCGAACGGCGAGCTGATGGAGATTGTGCCGGTGGACGACCACCTGCTGATCGAGACCCGCCTCTCCCCGCGTGATATCGCCTTCATCCACCCAAACCAGGAGGCGCTGGTGAAAATCACCGCCTACGATTACGCCATTTACGGTGGGCTGCACGGGGTGGTGGAAACCATTTCACCGGACACCATTCAGGACGAAGCGAAACCAGAAGTGTTCTACTACCGGGTGTTCATCCGCACCAGCCAGGATTATCTGGTCAACAAAGCGGGACGGCATTTTTCGATTGTGCCGGGGATGATTGCGACGGTGGATATCAAAACCGGTGAGAAAACGGTGCTGGATTACATGATCAAACCGTTTAACCGCGCGAAAGAGGCGCTGCGGGAGCGGTAAGCAGTGCGACGCGTAGCCCTCTCCCGTTAAGAGAGGGCTACGTCAGGAACCCGCTTATAAAGAGGCTTTCAACCGTTTAACGGCCTCAATAAGCTGTTCATCCGTTGGCGTCACAAATGACATACGCAAGGTGGTGTGGTCCGGGTTAGCGCAGTAGAAAAACTCGCCCGGCACGAACACCACGCCGTTGCTTAAGGTTTTCTCCAGCCAGCGCGTGGTGTTGATGCCATTGTTCATGCTGGCCCACAGGAACATCCCGCCTTTCGGTTTATGGAAGGACATCACGTCCCCCAGTTCCGCTTCAAGCTCGCGGGCAAAAAGCTGATACTTCTGACGGTAGGCTTCGCGGATGGTGGCAATCTGCCCTTTCAAACGTCCGGTTTTGAGGTACTCGGAGGTCATCAGCTGTGAGAGCGTGCTGGTGTGGAGATCCGTGGTCTGCTTAAGGTTAACCACCGCGCGTTTCAGCCATTCAGGGACGATCACCCAGCCCACGCGAGTACCCGGGGCGAGAATTTTCGAGAAGGTGGAGGTATACACGACGTTATCCTCATTACCGATGGCTTTGGCATGGGCAATCAGCGGGCGGAACACCTCGTCGGTATAATTAATTTCGCTGTAGGGGTCGTCTTCAATGATGACAAAATCGTAACGCTGGGATAGGGCCACCAGCTGCTTACGCCGCGCCTCAGACAGCGTGACGCCACCCGGGTTGCCAAAGGTTGGGACGATATAGACCGCTTTGATGGTTTTGTTTTGTACCAGCGTTTCCAGCTCATCGACAATCATGCCATCGCCATCGGTACCCACGGATTCAAACTGCGCCTGCGCCAGGCCAAACACCTGCAGTGCGGCTAAATAGGTTGGGCGCTCGACCACGACGATATCGCCGGGGTTAATTAAGGCGCGGGCGAGCACATCTAAAGACTGTTGCGAACCGGAGGTGACAACCACGTCATCCGCCGAACAGTGAATACCCCTGTCGGCACAGATCTGCTGGATCCCCTCGCGTAACGCCGGAACCCCTTCCGTCAGGCCGTACTGAAATGCCTCGCCAAACTGTTGGGATAACACGGCATCAGCCGCAATTTTTAGCCCTTCATGATCGAAAAGCGCAGGGTTTGGAATGCCGCCGCCCAGCGAAATCACGCCCGCCATTTTGCTATGTTTCAGAAGTTCGCGGATGGCGGAAGATTGCAGGCTTTGCACGCTGGTGGCGAGTTTTTGGGATGACATGCTGTTGGTACCTTATTTTTTCTTATGATCTCCTTCTTAGTATCATATGTCTGACGCTTTGATAACCCCTGCGCTTATGCCTTGCTCTTTTTCCATGCATAGAGGCTGGCGACCAGTTCCGCCAGAGCGTACCTTACCGACTTCTCCACCACGTCCTGACAATCCCCTGAAAAGAGCTGGCGGTCGGTCTTGATCTGGCCGTGGAAATTCCACGCAAACCAGACGGTGCCCGCGGGGGTGCCATCGTCTCCGCCGTCCGGCCCGGCATAGCCGCTGATGGCGATGCTGATATCGGCCCCGGCACGTTCCAGCGCGCCTGCCGACATCTCCCGGACGGCATGCTCGCTGACGGCGGTGTACTTCTCAAGCGTTGAAGCCTGCACGCCCAGCATCTTCTGTTTGGCCTCATCGCTAAAGGTGATCACCCCAATGTCATAGAACGCCGCGGTGCCCTCTTCCGCACAAAGCGCAGTGGCTAAATTGCCCCCCGTGCAGGACTCCGCCGTGGTTAACCGCAGGCCGCGATCGGTCAGAACGTTGGCGACCTGTTTGGTCAGTTCGCCGGTGGTTTTCGCTACGTTATAGGATGATTGATTCATATCGCACCTTTTAACTTTCAACAGGAATAATTGAGATGTGGCCGTTGCGCTCCAGGATGGCATATTTGATTTTACTGAACTCGGTGATCCCCTGGTTTTGCCGCGCGGCGACCAGAATATCGTCGCAGGAGACATCCACCTTTTTAAGTTTGTCGGTAAAAGGCATGCCGTTTTCCACTAGAATCACCGGCGTGCCATCCAGCAGATTCTCGGCGCCGGAGAAATATTTCTTCGCAATACCAAACAGAATATCGACCACCACCAGCGTGACAATGGTGAGCATGGCACCGGTGACGGAGAAATCATTACCCAGCAGCGCCTGCTGGGTGGCTTCGCTGATGATGAGCAGCAGAATGAGATCGAAGCTGGTCATCTGCAGCAACGCGCGACGACCGGCGATTTTAAATACCACCAGCAGAATCAGATAAATCGCCAGGGCACGGAATACCATCTCCATATCGTTCTCCTAGGGGTAGATAAATTGCCGGAAGGTGATGTCCGGCTGGTTATTCAGACCAAGCGAACTGACCGTATTCCCGAATTGCGTAGGGGTGATATACAGCCAGACGGTGAAGTCCTGTTTATTGCTGACGTTGTTATAGATCAGGTGCAGCGTATTACCCCGGCTGAACATGCTGTCCGGCTGCGGCGTAATACTGCCGGGCTGGAATGCCTTATTAAAATCGCCCCCCAGGCGAAACTCATAATGGTCTGCCTGTCCCCCCTTCGCCGTAAAGGCCAGCTTATATTCCGTTTGTAATCGCCCATAACGCTCATAATTAATCGTCAGCGTTTTGGCGGTATTTTCTTTTGTTGCCGTGCTGACATAGCCGTTAGAGAAAACGCCCGCCACGGCCAATAAAATAATCAGTAAAAGAAGGCCCAGCCCCAGGCGCTGACAGGCGGCTTCAAAATTCAGTGCCAGACGACTCTCGTTTACGCCGGGTAAGGTATCTTCTTCACCATCAAATCCCGCCATTTGTCACCCCGTGCATTCCATTAAATTAATCATCCTTATGATTTATAAGGAAAAGCCCTTTTAAGACACATCTCGTTTGCCAGATTAAGCAATAGCAACCAGGCTTAATAAGTCAAGCCAACACGCTACCGGAGGCAAGAATGAAATTTTCCTACGCACCCTTATTTTGCTGCCTGCTGATGTCAACGGCCTGGGCAGACGATAACGGTGGATTGAAAAAAGGCGAGGCACCACCGCCACCGCATGCCCTGGACGACGGATATCGCGGTGCCGAGGATGCACGTATCATGACGGTCGAGCAGGCTAAAGAGATGCACGACGGGGCCACCATTTCACTGCGCGGGAATTTGATCGACGGCTCCGGGGACAAATACCGTTTCCGTGATAAAACGGGTGAAATAGATCTCGTCATTCCAAAGGCAGTATTTGATGGCCGAACGGTAGAACCTGATAATATGCTCTCCATCAACGGGAGTCTGGATAAAAAATCCTCACCGCCTGTCGTTCGCGTCAATCATATTCAAAAATAAATCCCGTTCGTACGCTACGCTTATTTCCCTTGTCGTTATCCTTATTTCCTCCCCCGCCATCCGGGGGAGAGAAATATCAGGCCAACGCGTGTCGGATAAGATGCGCAATAAATTCGGTCAGTTTTGGCAGCGGGCGTAAATCCTGTCGCCACAGCAGATTTACCGGCCTCGGCGTTGGGGTGTAGTGCTCCAGCACCCGAACCAGCCCGCCGCTTGCCAGTTCTTCCGCCACCAGCACCTCCGGTTGCAGCAGCAGCCCCGCGCCCGCCCGGGCCGCCATGCGTAACCCGTAGCCGTCGTTACAGCGCAACACCGCATCGCGTTTCCAGCGCACCTCCCCTTCCACGCCCGGCAGCCGCCACTCGTTGCGCGCGGTCCATACCGTATGGGAAAGACACAGATGATCCACCAGGTCGGCAGGCGTTTGCGGCGTACCGTAGCGTGCCAGATAGTCCGGCGCGGCGCAGATCACCATCCGGTAGGGGCACAGATATTTCGCGACAACATCGTCGGCATGCATGTCCCCAATGCGAATTGCCAGATCGACCCCTTCCTCGACCAAATCGACCCGGCGGTTAGTCAGATCGAGTTCGACGCGCACCTGCGGGTAGCGCTGTAAAAACGTGGCGGTGAGTGGCGCTATCACGCATCCGCCAAACGACGTGGGGGCGGTGACGCGCAGCGTTCCGGCGGGCGTGGCGCGCAGCCGTTCGACCGCACTTTCGGCAATGGTGACCTGCTCCAGCACCCGCTTTGCCTCATCGTAATAGACGCGCCCGGCGTCGGTTAAACTCTGGCGGCGGGTATTGCGCTCCAGCAGGCGCGTGCCAAGGCGCGATTCCAGCTGGGCGATGTATTTCCCGACCATCACCGCCGACATCTCAAGCCTGGACGCCGCGCCGGTAAAACTTCCGCTTTCAACCACGGCGATAAAGGTCTCCATGCCGCGTAACTTATCCATATTGCAAACCTCTGGTTAGTAATCCTCTAACTTTAGCCCAGTTTATCCGACTTCTTATTTATTAAAGAATGCATGCTCACAACATAAGGAGTCGGCTATGAAAATCGTGATTATTGGTGCCAGCGGTACGGTCGGTCGGGCGGTGACGGAGGAGTTGAGCCGTCGTCATGAGACGATCCGCGTGGGCCGCACGCAGGGCGATCTGCAGGTGGACATCACCTCTCAGGAGAGCGTCAGCGCGCTGTTTGACTCGGTGGGTAAGGTGGATGCCATCGTCTCTGCCAGCGGTGGTCTGCACTTCGGCCCGCTCTCTACCATGAAAGACAGCGATTTCAACCAGGGCTTACAGGACAAACTGCTGGGGCAGGTACGCCTGGCGTTGACCGGGCAACATTACCTGAACGAGGGGGGCTCCATCACGCTCATCAGCGGCATTGTGGCGCACGAGCCGATTGCCCAGGGGGTGAATGCCACCACGGTGAACGCCGCGCTGGAAGGGTTCGTCCGCGCTGCCGCCTGCGAACTGCCGCGCGGGATCCGCATCAATTTGATTAGCCCGACCGTACTCACCGAGTCCGCCGACGCTTATGACGGTTTCTTCCCGGGTTTTGAAAGCGTCCCCGCCGCGCGCGTGGCGCAGGCCTATCGCCGCAGCGTGGAAGGGGTGCAGAGCGGACGGATATATACGGTAGGTTACTGAGCCTTACGGGCAGCGACTAATACCAGCATCGGGCGTTCAGCCTCTTCAGCCAGCGCGGGCCAGGCGTCAATTTGCGCCTGCGTTGGTCCCCATTCGTTGACGTGGCTTACGGTTAATCCCGCCCCAATCAGCGCGTTGAGCGTGGTGCCCAGCGTGCGGTGGTATTTGATGACGCCGTCCGCCAGCCAGTTGCTCACCCGCTGGCCCTCATCCTGATAATGATTCACGCCCCAGAACCGCTCGCCGTTGTCGTCGGTCAGCCAGCCCTGGCGGGTCGCGCAGGTGTAAATCGGGTGCTCCATCGAAAAGATCAGGAAGCCACCCGGCTTAAGCGCACGCTGAACATTTTTGAACAGCGTGTCCAGCTCGGGCAGGTAGTGCAGCGCCAGCGAACTGTAGATCAGATCGAGGCTATTCTCTTTCAGCGCTAACGATTCCAGATCGCTACGCTGATAGTGGATCCGCGTGTCGTGCGTCAGCTCCGCCGAGCGGGCGAGCATCTTTTCAGAGATATCGACGCCGGTGACCTCAGCAGCACCCAGCTCGCGGGCCACGCGGCAGAACCAGCCGTAACCGCAGCCGAGATCGATAACCGTTTTCCCGTTTAAATCCGGCAGCATCGCTTTCAGCGCAGGCCACTCGGGCGCGCCGTCCAGGCCCTGCACCGAACGTGGAAGCTGCGCGTAGCCTTCGAAAAATGCCGGGTTGTCATAGATGTTTTGTGCCATGGAAGATCCCTCTTTGAGTATATGGCAGCCAGTATAAAACATTGCCGGGTGGCGCTGCGCTTACCCGGCCTACAAAAGATGCGGGCTGATGCCCTCACCCCACCGTCCCCCAGACGAGGTTGCCGTTATGGAATGTCGCGGTACGCGGTGAAATGCGCGCCACGGCCTCGGCGGAGCAGGAGGCATCCACCAGCACAAAGCTGGCGGCATCCTGCGCTTTCGGCCAGACGCGCTCGCCTTTCTCGTTCAGCGGCAGCACGTCACCGGTGGCGATACCCAACGCCCGGGAGAGCGACTGCTCGTTCGGGCGGATATAGAGCTGGGCGTAAAGGTTGGCTTTTTCCAGCATGTCCCCCAGACCGTACGGCGACCAGTGGTCGATCACGCTGTCGGTGCCGGTCATGACAAACACGCCCTTATCGCGCAGCTGCTTCAGCGGCATGTGCAGTGTGCCAATTGGCACCGTGGATGCAATGGTCACCTGCTGCGCCGCCATGCGGGTGGCGATCTCGTCCACCTGCTGTTCGTTCAGCGTCGCCAGCGCGAAGGCGTGGCTGATGGTCAGTTTACCCTTCAGTTCAGGCGTTTTTTCTACCGTCTCCACCATGTAATTCACCGCCGCCACGCCCGCCGGGCTGGTTTCATGCAGGTGGATGTCCACCCCTTTGTCGTAGTCCAGCGCAATCTGGAACATGGTATCAAGCGACTTCTCCATTGCGCCGTCAACGTTAGTCGGATCCAGCCCGCCCACGTAGTGCGCCCCGGCCTGCATCGCTTCGCGCATCAGCTTTTCAGAGTTCGATAACAGCAGGCCGTGCTGCGGGAAGGCCACAATTTCGCAGTCAAATCCTGCGCTGCGATGCGCCAGCACCGCCTGCAGGTTTTCGAGATTTTTCAGGCCAGATACCGGCTCAATGTTGCAGTGGCTGCGGGCGATGGTGGAGCCTTTCGACTGAATCAGGTCGATCAGCTTTTCTGCCCGCGCCTGAGTGTAGGGCTGCAGCTCCGGCAGCAGCTTTTGCTCAAGGCGGATCATATCCTGAATGGTGGTGCCCGCCGGGCGGTTAAGCGAGCGCCACGGGCCGCCGTAAAAGGTTTTATCGAGGTGGATATGCATATCGCGCATCGCCGGGAGCATCAGTTTACCGCCCGCGTCATAGTGCGGCAGCGTGGCGTCGGCGTGGCTTTGGTTGTCGCGCAGGGCGACGATTTTGCCGTCCCGGATCTCCAGCGTTTTCAGCTCGGTGCGGGTGCTTGTCGCCACGCCGCCGTCGAAAGTAAATCCGGCCTCCAGCAGCACGTTATCCAGGTAGTAGTGTTTTGCGGTGATGCTCATTGGTTTGCCGGTCTCGCAGGTTGGCTTTGCGCTATCGGCAGCATACGCGACGGAACCGGTCGCGCCAAACAGCGCGCAGGCGGTGACCATTTTGCCGCTCTGGCTAATAAACTCGCGGCGGCTTTTATTCTCTTTCATCTTATCTTCCTTCATTAACAATATGGGTACCGGTTTCGCCGCGCAGCGCCGCGGCCAGGCAGTCCGGCGAGGTAATCACCACGCGTTTGCCGCCGTGATGCAGAAATTCCAGAGAGGCAACGATTTTCGGCAGCATACTGCCCGCCGGGAAGTGCCCCTCCTCCCTGTAGCGCGACATCTGCGCCACGCTCACCCGGTCCAGCGCCTGCTGGTTCGGCTTGCCGAAGTTGATGCACACTTTCTCTACGCCGGTGGTGATGACCAGCACGTCGGCGTGGATCTCGCGCGCCAGCAGCGCGGTGGAGAGATCTTTATCGATCACCGCGTCCACGCTCTGATACTCGCCCGCTTGTGTACGGACCACCGGAATACCGCCGCCGCCCGCGCCTATCACCACGAAGCCTTTTTGCGTCAGCGTTTTAATGGCATCGGCTTCCACAATGCGCAGCGGCTGCGGCGAGGCCACCACGCGACGATAGCCCCGGCCAGAATCTTCAACGAACTGCCATGCCGGATGCTCAAGCTGGAGCGCATCGCGCTGCGCCTCGCTGAAGAACGCGCCAATGGGTTTGGTGGGATGGGTAAAGCCCGGATCGTTTTTATCCACCTCCACCTGCGTAACAACGGTGACCGCTTTTTGCTCGCCGCGCGCCGCCAGGCGGTTGTTCAGCGCCTGCTGGATCAGGTAGCCGATGCCGCCCTGCGTATCCGCCACGCAGTTGGCCAGCGGGGTGAGCGGCAGCCCTTCACGCTCGTGGGCAATTTCGGCGCGGCGCAGATCCAGCCCCACCTGCGGGCCGTTGCCGTGGGTGAGCACAATGTCATAGTCGGATGCCAGCATCTCCAGCACCGACTCAGCTACCGCTTTTACCGCCTGGGCCTGATGTTCCACCGACTGACTGGCGTTATCTTTGATAATGCTGTTGCCGCCGATGGCGACGACCATGAGCTCTTTCATTTGTTTTCCTTTAAAAAAGTGCGTTCTGGTGCCCTCACCCCGGCCCTCTCCCACAGGGAGAGGGGGATTAACGTTCCCTCTCCCCGTGGGAGAGGGTTAGGGTGAGGACATCAGGCATTATCAGGACTCAGAAATGGGCGCCGCCGCACTCGCCGTCTCGCGACTGTCCAGCACATGCTTCACCACGAACATGCCGCCCATCATCAGGTAGGCCGTGACGAACAGCAGCGAACTGCCCTCGGCGAAGCCGACCACCGGCGCGTGGATCACTCCGAACAGCGCCAGCAGCGCGCCACCTGCGGCAGCTACCGCGCCGCGCAGCGGTTTGTTGATGATGGCGAAGATGGCGATACAGCCCCAGAGCATGCTGGCGAGCGGCGCGCCGCTGCCGAGATGCACCAGCCCTTCGTAGTAAATCCCTTTGCTGTGCAGCACGTCGGTGCCGATTTTCGCCGCGCTGGTGCCCGCCGCGCCCATCACGCTGTTCACCATGGTCAGCGCCCAGTTGGCGATCCACGGGAACAGGCAGATGAAGATAACGGGCACCTCCACCTTCGGCGTTTCGCGCACCACCTGGTTGGCGGTGACCACGCCGATAAACACCAGGATCGGCACGATGGCGGTCATCGGAATGATGGCGAGCATAAAGGCCCCCAGCCCGAACAGCGGCACGATGAACATGGTCACGCCGGAGGCCAGGGTGTAGCCGATGCTGGCCCCCATCGCCTTCCAGCCCGCGTGGCCCACGTAGACCGTCACCGGGAACGGGTTGCCCATCAGACAGCCGAGCATCGACGCCAGGCCGTTCGCCAGCATCACTTTACGCGTCGGGTATTCGTCTCCCGCCGCGTGGGCGCTTTCGATGTTCTCCAGGTCAAAGATGTAGTTCGCCAGCCCCAGCGGCACGGCGGAGGCCAGATACGGCAGCGCGTGCGGCAGACCCTGCATAAAGCCGTCGATGTGTACGGATGGCGGGTTAAAGCCGAACGACGACATCGAGGCCCTGATCGCTTCCGGGCTTTGCAGGCCGGAGATCCACGCCAGCAGAGTACCGGCGATCAACAGCAGCAGGCCGGTCGGAATGCGGGCAAAGATCGGCTTCTTGCCGAACCAGTTGATGAAAATCAGCAGCAGTACGATGAACGACACGGTCGGCGCTTCGAAGGCCTGCAGCATCGGGTTCATCGCCAGCAGCAGCAAACCAAGGCCAGAGAGGCACGACAGCAGCACGGTGCGCGGGATCATCCTGCGGATGGTCTCCCCGAGGAAGGAGCCGCCCGCGAGGATCAGCGCCTCAACGAAGCACCACACCAGGCCAATCTGAATGGCGAAATCCGCATCGCCGGTTTGCTGATAGACCGGCATCAGCACCAGAAAGGTCACGGTGAAGATCGACGGCGCGCTGGGGCCCGACGGCAGCGCGGTCACGTCGTTACGCCCGGTCTGGCGCGCCATCTGCAGGCCAAACCAGGTGTAGCAGACGCTCGCCACCAGAACCGCCAGCCCGAAGGCTGGCGCGATGCGTCCATAAACAATCTCCTTCGGGATGCCGACGACAAAAATGAGCAGCCCCATCATGGTCAGCAAATTGGTCAGGTTGTTGGTCATCAACCCGAAATACGCCGCCCAGTCACCTCTTTTCCACTCCAGTTTCATGTTTTTCATGGATGCATGCCTTATAAAAAGTAGCGATCGCGGAAGGTCAACAGCGCCTTTTCAAAACAGCTAAATGGCGGGTGAACAATGCCCGCGCCAATCATGCCGATACCGGCGTCCTTGTGGGCAATGGCGGTGTTGATCACCGGCAAAATGCCGCTGCCCGCTACCCTGGTGATGTCGATGGCGGTCGGAATGCCCATGAACGACAGCAGCGGAATGGTGACGTTGGGGTTTTCCCCGAGGGTGATTTCGCGCATCTGGCGGGAGACGTCGACGGCCTCCTCTACGGTGCCGCCCACCAGCGCCACAATCGCCGGGGCGGTTGCCATCGCGAAGCCGCCAATGCCGTAGGTTTCGGTGATGGCGCTGTCGCCGATGTCCAGCCCGGAGTCTTCCGGTCTGTAGCCCGCGAACATCGGGCCAATCACCTGCTGCGCCGGGCCGGTGAACCACTGCCCCGGCAGGCCGGAGACGCGCAGGCCAAACTCGTAGCCGTTGCGCGCCATGGTGGTGACCACGGTGCTGTACTCGATACCGTGCGCGGCGTCGAGCGCGGCCTTGCACATCGCCATCCACGTCGGGCCGGAGAAGTAGTCGCTGCTGGCGACAAACTCGAACACCTCGCGCTGCTGCTCTACCGGATACCCCGCCTGAATCAGCCCCGGCGTCAGCGCCTGGATCAACAGCGTGGTGCCCGCGTTGTTGCGGTTGTGGCACTCATCACCCATATGCAGCGCCTGCGCCAGCATCAGACGCAGATCGATTTCGCCGAGAATGTTCATTGCGTCACGCAGCATCGGGCCGAGCACGTCACGCATCCAGTTCAGACGGTCGATCACGCTCTGATCGTTGGCCCCCATGCGCAGGATCTTCGCCATCTGCTCGCTGAGGTTGGTAAACGCGCGGTTGCCGTAGGTTTTATTCTCCACGATGTGCATAAACATCGACGCGGAGGTGACGCCCGCCATCGAACCCACGCAGTCGTGCTCGTGGCACGGCGAGAAGGTGATGTCGCCCGAGGCCGCGACGCGCTCCGCGTCTTCGATATCTTTCGCCAGCCCCTCGAATACCAGCGCCCCGGTGACCGCCCCCTTCATCGCACCGCACATGTTTTCCCAGGCAACCGGCGGACCGGCATGAAGAATGGTGGTACGGGTCATGCCCGGCACCACGTTGATCGCCTGGTCGTAACCCACCAGCACCGGATGGGACTGAATAATGCGCTCCAGCGCAATGGCGTTGGCGGCGGCGATTTTTTCCGCCAGCGGTGCGTCCGCCAGCTGGTCGAGCGCCTCCACCACCTGCATATTGCCCTGCCCCGGCGGCGTCCATTCGAGGTGGGTGACAGGAATGTGCTGCTGTTTAAGATCGTCACTGAACATCGCAATGCCAACGTTGATCACGTTCAGCGGCTGGTTAAATAAGGTGGTCATTATGCATTCTCCCCTTTGCAGACAAATTCGCGGGCCAGTAAGCCGGTGTTGGTGCTGCTGCTGGCCCAAATCACGCCAGCGTCGGTCAGCCGCTGGCACTGCTGCGCCAGCGACTGGGGATCCTGGTCGGTGCCGAGTACGTAGCCCAGAATGACCAGCGGACGGTTATCGGCTTTCGCTATCGCCTGCGCCTCCTGTATGGCGTCGATCATCACCCCGACCGGATCGTCATGTGCGCCAAAGCCGAGCACGAAGTCCATCACGATCACCGCCACTTCCGGATCGCGCGCCTCCTGCAGCAGGCGGGTGATGCGGTTGCTCGGATCGATCATCGGGTGCGGCCTGCCGTGGGTGAAGTCGTCATCGCCAAAATCCAGGAAGGTGTGGGCCTGGCTGACGTTGATGTCGCTCAGTCGCTTTGCCGGATCGGGCTGAATGTTGCTGTAGACGTCGTCGTATTTCTCCAGCGCGGCAAACATCGCTTCATCGCACAGCGTGCCGCCGCAGAACAGGCCGCGAATATACTTTTGCTGCGGAGTCAGGCGGGCGCGTACCTCTTCAATCAGCGGCCAGTTGAGCGGGTGTAGATCGAGGGATTCCTGTTTAATGCCGGTCAGCAGCACCGCTTTAAGGGCTGCCTCTTTGGTGCCGCGGGCAAACTGCAGGCCGTCCTCGTCTGCGGGCGGTGCGTTGCGCCCGAGGAAACATGCGATAACCGGTTTGCGGCAGGCGCGGGCGCGGGCCAGCACTTTCTCCGCCACCGCAGGAGCTGGCGGCTTGGAGATGAGGACGATCGCCTGAGTGTTCTCGTCGGCTTCCAGCATGGCGATCGCGTCGAGCATCATCAGGCCGCCAATTTTTTCGCTCAGATCGCGCCCGCCGGTGCCAATCAGCTGCGACACGCCGCCACCGAATTCGTGAATGCGCACGCTCAGCTCCTGGCTGCCGGTGCCGGACGCCCCGACGATGCCGATCGACCCGCGACGCACGGCGTTGGCGAAGCACAGCCCCGCGCCGTTAATGATGGCGGTGCCGCAGTCCGGCCCCATCATCAGCAGCCCTTTCTGGTGCGCCAGTTGCTTGAGCGCCAGTTCGTCGTCGAGGGAGACATTATCGGAGAACAGCATCACGTTGAGATCGTTCTCCAGGGCCTGTCGCGCCTCGCGGGCGGCAAAGGTGCCGTTGACGGAGATCACCGCCAGGTTTGCGTCAGGGCGGTGGGCTTTGGCGCTGGCAATAGTGGCGTAGCGGGCTTCATGGGAGCCTGCACTTTCCTTGCGGGTGAATAAGGCTTCAATGGCGGCCAGCGTTTCATCATTCGCCGCCTCGCCTTTAATCACGATCATCAGGTCGCCGTTTTTGGCCTCGGCTAATTCCGGCGTAAGCAGCCCGAGGTTATGTAATACGCCCTTATTCATTTCCGTCGCCATGGCCACGACGGCTTGCTCAACGCCCGGTAATTTATTGGCTTTGGTCGATACCGACATGAGCGAGACGGAATCAAACCAGGTATTCTTTTTGATAACGATTTTGGTGGGCATGGGTTTCTCCTGAATGCGGATAAAAGGGGGCCGCCATCGTGCAAAACGCACGACGGTAGAATGCTTTTTTATGTCGCTGCCAGCCGGAAAGGGCTGGCCGGATTAATTACGCGCCTGCGGCAAGCAGCAGGTCGGCGATTTCATCGAAGCCTTTTTCCCGGGCCAGTTCGAGGGGAGATTTTCCGTATTTATCGGTCATGTGCGGGTTCGCGCCGTTTTCCAACAGCAGCCTGACGATCTCCTGCTGCTTCGCGCCGCCGTCATTGAGGACAATGGCCTCCAGCAGCGGCGTCCAGCCGACAAAGTTGGTGTGGTTGACGTTGATATCGGTTTTTTCCAGCAGCTCGCGAACAATGTCGACGTGGCCTTTTTCACTGGCGGGGGTGATCCCCACGCCGCCAAAGCGCGTAAGGCGATCGAGATCGGGATTCGCAGGAAGCACAATGCGCAGCAAAGTAAGATCGTTGGTCAGGCAGCTAATCAGGAAAGGGTTAAAGCAGGTCTGATCCTGTTTATCAATATCCGCGCCGGCGGCAATTAAATATTCCACACACGGATAATGCTTTTTCAGGCTGGCAATAATAATGGCGGTTCTTTTCTGGCGATTCGTGGCGTTGATATCCACACCTTTATCGAGGCAGGCTTTAAGCGCATCCACGTTTCCCTGCTCGGCCGCCAGCAGAAATTCAGTCACGAGTTCAGTTGCAGACATATTCACACTCCCTGGTTTTTTCATTGCTGATGCCCCGAGAATAGCAACAGCCTTTCAGGAAAAGAATCCGCTTAAAAATCATTCATCGACAGGCAATTCATTATTGAGTTAAATTCAACAGTTCAGCCAAAATGTGCGGGTGTGCACTCTTTTTCTTATGTTTCGCCGCGTTTTTACGCCCGGCGCGACATTATGCTTATGGCTAAAAAAGCCTTGCGCCACGCGGCACGTAGCTACGCGTCAAAATTGTGATCCGCTTCAAATGCGGTGTAACTACGTTGTTAAAATATGTTCAAAACTGATGGTGGACGGGAGCAGTGATATGAATTCCATCTTTACCGAAGAGAACCTGCTGGCCTTCACCATGGCGGCGCGTTACAGCAGCTTCAGCAAGGCGGCGGAAGAGCTGGGCGTGACGACCTCAGCCATCAGCTACACCATCAAGCGCATGGAGACCGGGCTGGACGTGGTGCTGTTCGTGCGTAACACCCGCAATATTGAGCTGACCGAGTCCGGGTTTTACTTTTATCGCAAGGCGACCGACCTGCTGAACGACTTTCACGCCATCAAGCGCGGGATCGACACCATCTCGCAGGGCATCGAAACGCGGGTCAGGATCTGCATTAATCAGCTTTTGTATACGCCCCGCCACACCGCCCGGCTGCTGCAGGTGCTGAAAAAACAGTTTCCGACCTGCCAGATCACGGTAACAACCGAGGTCTACAACGGGGTGTGGGATTCCATCATCAATAATCAGGCTAATATCGCCATCGGCGCGCCGGACACCCTGCTCGACGGCGGCGGCATTGATTACACCGAAATCGGCGCGATTCGCTGGGTCTTTGCGATCTCGCCCGAACACCCGCTGGCATTTACCCTGGAGCCGATTGCCGAAAGCCAGCTGCGCCTGTACCCCAATATCATGGTCGAAGACACGGCCCATACCATCAACAAAAAGGTGGGCTGGCTGCTGCACGGTCAGGAGGCGATTCTGGTGCCGGACTTCAACACCAAATGCCAGTGTCAGATCCTGGGGGAAGGGATTGGATTTTTACCGGAGTATATGGCGCGGGAGGCCGTGGAAGAGGGGCTGCTGGTGACGCGGCGCATTAATAACCCGCGTCAGGATTCGCGCATGCTGCTTGCCACACAGCATGCGGCTACCGGTCAGGTGACCCGCTGGGTTAAACAACAGTTTGGCCCTGAGGGGGTACTGACCGGAATTTATCGCGATTTACTCTGGCGCACTTAGCTTTTGGTCTGCACCCAGAACGCGTGGATCAGGCCAGGAATATAGCCCAGCAGCGTCAGGACGATATTCAGGATAAATGCCCATCCGAAGCCTTTACCCAGTAAAACACCCAGTGGCGGAAGAATGATTGTAAAGACGATGCGCCAAAAACCCATAAAATCTCCATGCAAGCTAAACAGTTGAATCTAAAAAAGAGTATGCCCTCTAAGCGTAGCCAGTTTACCTGCCCTCGCCATCACTTTTTCACCCTTTTACCCTCTTTTACGCTTTTTACACTGGTTTAATCCACCCCATTAGTTTAGCATTACCTTAATTAAGGTAATGCTAAATAACCATGACTGAACTCGAACAACTTCAGGCCAGCGCTGAACAGGCCGCCACGCTGTTAAAAGCCATGAGCAATCCGCACCGATTGCTGATCCTGTGTACGCTGTGCGACGCCCCCGGAACCCGCGCGGGCGATCTGGCGCGCGCCACCGGGCTAAGCCCCTCGGCCACCTCTCAGCATCTGGCGCGTATGCGTGAAGAGGGGCTTATCGACAGCACCCGGGAAGCGCAACGCATTCTTTACTCCATCAAAAACGATGCGGTGCATAAGCTTATCAGCACCCTTAAATCCCTTTACTGTCCGTGAGGAGCTGCTATGTCACTTCCTGTTATTTCACCGCAGCAGGCACGCGCCCTGATTGAAAAGGGCGCAAAACTTGTCGATATTCGCGATGCCGACGAGTATGCCCGCGAGCATATTCCGGCCGCGTGCGCCATACCGCTGGATTTATTACCCGGGGAGCTACACCCGGCCCCCGGTGAAACGGTCATTTTTCACTGTCAGTCCGGGATGCGAACCTCAAACAATGCCGCACGTCTTGCCCAGGCGGCATCGCCTGCGCAGGCATTCGTGGTTGAGGGGGGAATTCAGGGCTGGAAACAGGCCGGGCTGCCGACCATTGAAGACAAAACCCAGCCGCTTCCGCTGATGCGTCAGGTGCAGATCGCCGCCGGGCTGCTGATCCTTTGCGGCGTGCTGCTGGGTTACGGCGTCTCCAGCCTCTTTTTCCTGCTGAGCGGGTTTGTGGGGGCCGGACTGCTGTTCGCCGGCGTAACCGGTTTTTGCGGCATGGCGCGATTGCTGAAAGTGATGCCGTGGAACCGCCGTACCACATAAGCAGTAACAGACAAATTAGACTGTACCCCGTCCGGGACGTGGGCTATGGTGAAGATCATTACAACGATGAGGAGGTGCTATGTTTTCTGTCGGCGATTATGTCCAACCGCGTCAGGGCGGTCCGAAATTAAAAGTGCTCGACGTGAAGGGTGAAAGCATTGTGGCCGTGCAGGCCAGCGATGAGCAGGGCGAGAAATATACCCTGAAAGCGGCGGACGTTGTGCTGTATACCGAAGAAGGTGACTTCGGCGTCTGCTAAGTCAATAACCGGGCGGACTCTGCCGCCCGATTCACGGATTAGATCAGGAAATCATCCAGGCTCTTACCGTTTGCCAGCGCAGTCGCGATAGGCTTCGGCGTGCGGCCCTGGCCGGTCCACGTTTTCACCTCACCGTTGGCGTCGGTAAAGCGATATTTTGCTTCACGCGTTTTACGTTTTTTCGCCGGCTGACCTGCATTTACCAGCTCATTGCCGAGCAGATCGCTCGGGGAAATACCGTCGGCTTTCATCAGCTCCAGCAGCGCATTAATTTTGTCCTGCTGTTCAGCGCGCTGCCGTTCCAATTCCGCCTGCTCGGTGCGTTTTTCCTCAGTCACGATCCTGACTTTTTCCAGCACGTCTTCCAGAACTTCCAGGGATAATTCACGCGCCAGGGCACGAAGCGTACGGATATTATTAAGATTCTGTAACGTCAAAGACATATAAATTAAAAACCTTTTCAGAGGGGTAAATTGAAAATTAAGCTGCAAGAATAATTCATTTTTATCGCAATATCCACCCATGGACCCTTTTTGACATTATTGTAAATATTTTGAAAACATATTATTCATATATCCCCTCAGCACATGGATAGCGTTCCGGCGTATTAATCATCCCATCAATCAATGCCTCCCCGGATGAAAGGCAGGTTTCGGCACACTGTTAGCTCAACACATTGATTTGTAGTAATAAATGCGGGTAAGAGAGAGAAAATAACGCAGCGCGTAAGAAATAACCAATTTTAGAGAATTTTGTGGACAAAACGCCTACAAATAAAAATTTATCACTAGTTGTTAGTTTATAGCCAGAGACTTATTCTATGCTCGATAAACAAACCAACCTAATGCACTGGCTTAACCCGCTCAACGCCGTCATTTTGTCCATTTCAAGGAGTTCAGACATGTTCTCACCGCAATCTCGCCTGCGCCACGCGGTAGCGGATACGTTCGCGATGGTTGTCTACTGTTCCGTTGTGAACATGGTGATTGAAATCGTTCTCTCTGGCATGACGTTTGAGCAGTCGCTCTCCTCGCGCCTGGTGGCCATCCCGGTCAATATCCTGATTGCCTGGCCTTACGGGTTTTACCGTGACGCTGCGATGCGCTTTGCTCGCCGCATTAGCCCGGGTGGATGGGCGAAGAATCTGGCAGATGTGCTGGCGTATGTGACCTTCCAGTCGCCGGTATATGTGGTGATTTTATTGACGGTAGGAGCAAGCTGGCAGCAAATCGCCGCGGCGGTCAGCTCGAATATCGTGGTGTCGATGATGATGGGTGCGGTGTACGGTTATTTTCTCGACTACTGCCGTCGCCTGTTTAAGGTCAGCCGTTACAGCCAGGCCTGAGCAGGAAGGTAAGCGACTGGCGCAGGCCAGTCGCACGTTTACTGCGCGTCGCCAAACAGTCCCTGCAGGAACCGTTCCAGCGCCATGCGTGAACTGAAACCATGCGGTATACCATAATGCTCATGCCTTTCTCCGCCTAAATAGAGCGGAAATTGCTGATACTGATCGCAGGTTTTAATATCCGAGGCAGGCTCAGCAAATGTCTGACTTCTGTCTTTCAGCGTCGGGTGAATAATGAGAGCCGTACGCCCCATTCTCGCTTCACGGTTGACGTAAACATAATTCTCACCGCGGCGATATCCATAGGCTTTAGTCGTCACCGCATCCATGGTAAATCCCGCCTTTTCAAGAACGCGCGCCACCTCATCAGGTCGTAAATACATATATATTCCTCGTTATCTTTTCCTGCACGGCAACCTTACCGTATTGAGCAATAGCAGCGCCCTCAGAATATTCCATAAACTGCGCAATACGCCGTGACTGACTTCAGATATTAAATTCATGAGCTAAACTAAACGGGAATGCAAAATTAAGGAGGATCGTATGTTTAACAGACCGAACCGAAACGAAATTAACGACGACGCTCAGGATATTCGTAACGATGTCAGCCAATTAGCGGACACGCTGGAGGAAGTGCTGAAATCCTGGGGTTCTGATGCGAAGGACGAAGCAGATGCCGCGAAACGTAAGGCTCAGTCTCTGCTGCGTGAAACCCGTGCCCGGATGAACGGCCGTTCACGCACTTCACAGGCCGCCTGCGACGCGATGAGCTGCGCCACCACCTTCGTGCGTGAGAAACCGATGTGCGCGCTGGGAACCGTCGCCGCCGTCGGTATTTTTGTCGGCGCATTGCTCAGCCTGCGTAAGTAATTCGCGGTGAACGCTGCCCCGGTTGCCTCAGGCGCCGGGGCTTTTCTTTGCCTGCTGCGCTGAAAAACCCGTACAGCACACCCTGCCCCGCTATGCTCATCATCGTGGCGATATCAATCTAAATTTCCCATATCTTGTATGGTTGAAACTTATCACAACTACATCTAGTATTCCCTTTAGCAAGATACACACAACCTGACGCGATACATCGCGCCGCTTTCTCATTCTAAATGGAAATACGAATCATGAGCATTATTATTTACACTCGTAACAATTGTGTTCAGTGCCACGCCACCAAACGCGCCATGGAAAGCCGCGGCGTTGCGTTTGAGATGGTGAATATCGACACGGTCCCGGACGCCGCAGACACCCTGCGTGCGCAGGGCTTCCGGCAGTTGCCGGTAGTGATCGCCGGGGAAACCAGCTGGTCTGGCTTTCGCCCGGATATGATCAACCGCCTTGCCGCCCAGGCCGCCCGTGCATGAGTGGGCTGGTCTTCTTCTCCAGTAGTTCGGAAAACACGCTCCGCTTTATGGCGCGCGTCGGGTTACCTGCGATCCGCATTCCCCTCAACGAGCGGGAGCGGATTCAGGTGACTGAACCCTACATCCTGGTGGTGCCCAGCTATGGCGGCGGCGGAACGGCGGGGGCCGTGCCCCGGCAGGTGATCCGCTTTCTTAACGATCCTCAAAACCGACAGCTTATCCGCGGCGTGATCGCGGCGGGTAACCGTAATTTCGGCGATGCGTTTGGACGCGCCGGGGATGTCATCTCTCAAAAATGCGGCGTGCCGTATCTCTATCGCTTTGAACTGATGGGGACACAGCAGGACGTAGAAAACGTGCGTAAAGGAGTGAACGAATTTTGGCAACGACAACCGCAGAACCCGTAGTCCAGGCGACACCGGATTATCACGCATTAAACGCGATGCTTAACCTCTACGATCGTGAGGGGCACATTCAGTTTGGCAAAGACCATGATGCGGTGGACGCCTTTTTTGCCGCCCACGTTCGCCCGAACACCGTGGCTTTTGAGAGCATCCAACAGCGTCTCGATTATCTTGTCAAAGAGGGCTACTACGAAGAGCGCGTGCTCGCCCGCTACGGGCGTGACGCCATCGTTAAGCTGTTCGAGCGTGCGCACGCCCGGGGTTTTCGTTTCCAGACCTTTCTCGGGGCGTGGAAGTATTACACCAGCTACACCCTGAAAACCTTCGACGGTAAACGCTATCTCGAAACCTTCGAGGATCGGGTGGTGATGGTGGCACTCACCCTGGCGCAGGGGGATGAGGCGCTGGCCGTGCAACTCACCGATGAGATCCTCTCGGGCCGTTTC
Source organism: Enterobacter sp. V87_3 (assembly GCF_029967835.1). NCBI lineage: Bacteria > Pseudomonadati > Pseudomonadota > Gammaproteobacteria > Enterobacterales > Enterobacteriaceae > Enterobacter > Enterobacter sp. V87_3. The sequence continues at coordinate 141,723 of NZ_JASCAM010000031.1, forward strand.
CAGCCTGCCACCCCAACGTTTCTCAACGCCGGGAAAGCGCAGCGCGGCGAACTGGTCTCCTGCTTCCTGCTGCGCATCGAAGACAATATGGAGTCGATTGGCCGGGCGGTGAACTCGGCTTTGCAGCTCTCCAAACGCGGCGGCGGCGTGGCGTTTCTGCTCTCCAACCTGCGCGAAGCGGGTGCGCCGATTAAGCGCATCGAAAACCAGTCCTCCGGTGTTATTCCGGTGATGAAAATGCTCGAGGATGCGTTCTCCTACGCTAACCAGCTGGGCGCGCGTCAGGGAGCCGGGGCGGTGTATCTGCATGCGCACCACCCGGATATCCTGCGTTTTCTGGATACCAAACGCGAAAACGCCGATGAAAAAATTCGCATTAAAACCCTGTCACTTGGCGTGGTGATCCCGGATATCACCTTCCAACTGGCGAAAGAGAATGCCGATATGGCGCTGTTCTCACCCTACGATATCGAGCGTATTTACGGTAAAGCCTTTGGGGACGTGGCGATAAGCGAACGTTACGATGAACTCGTGGCCGACGATCGCATCCGCAAAAAGTACATTAACGCCCGCGATTTCTTCCAGACGCTCGCCGAGATCCAGTTTGAGTCCGGCTATCCGTACATCATGTACGAGGACACGGTAAACCGCGCCAATCCGATTGCCGGGCGCATTAACATGAGCAACCTGTGCTCGGAAATTTTGCAGGTCAACGCGGCGTCGACCTATGACGAAAACCTTGATTACGCCGACGTGGGCAAGGATATCTCCTGCAACCTCGGGTCGCTGAATATTGCGCACACCATGGACTCCCCCGATTTTGGCCGCACCGTGGAGACCGCCGTGCGCGGGCTAACGGCGGTGTCGGACATGAGCCATATTCGCAGCGTACCCTCGATTGAAGCGGGCAACGCCGCGTCGCACGCCATCGGCCTTGGGCAGATGAACCTGCATGGTTATCTGGCGCGCGAAGGAATAGCCTACGGCAGCCCCGAAGGGCTGGATTTCACCAATCTCTATTTCTACACCATCACCTGGCACGCGCTGCACACTTCAATGATGCTGGCGCGCGAGCGCGGCCAGCGTTTCGCGGGCTTTGAGCAGTCGCGCTATGCCAGTGGCGAGTATTTTAATCAGTATCTGGAAAATGACTGGCAGCCGAAAACCGAAAAGGTGCGCCAGCTGTTTGCCCGCGCCGGGGTCACGCTGCCCACGCGCGCGATGTGGCAGCAACTGCGCGATGAGGTGATGCAATACGGCATCTATAACCAAAACCTGCAGGCGGTGCCGCCCACGGGGTCGATCTCCTACATTAACCACGCCACGTCGAGCATCCACCCGATTGTGTCGAAAATTGAGATCCGCAAGGAAGGCAAAACCGGCCGCGTCTATTACCCGGCCCCGTTTATGACCAACGAGAACCTGGCCCTGTATCAGGACGCGTATGAGATCGGCCCGGAGAAGATCATTGATACCTACGCCGAGGCGACAAAACATGTGGATCAGGGTCTGTCGCTGACGCTTTTCTTCCTGGATACCGCCACCACGCGCGATATCAACCGGGCGCAGATCTATGCCTGGAAGAAAGGCATCAAGACGCTCTACTACATTCGCCTGCGCCAGCTTGCGCTGGAAGGCACCGAAATCGAAGGCTGCGTGTCCTGCGCGCTGTAAGGAGAAAGGATGAAACTGTCACGCGTGAGTGCCGTTAACTGGAACAAAATCCAGGACGATAAAGACCTGGAGGTGTGGAACCGCCTGACCAGCAATTTCTGGTTGCCAGAGAAAGTGCCGTTATCTAACGATATTCCGGCCTGGCAAACACTTAGCCACGCCGAGCAGCAGCTGACCATCCGCGTCTTTACCGGGCTGACGCTGCTCGACACCATTCAGAATACCGTGGGTGCGCCCGCGCTGATGAGTGACGCGCTGACGCCGCATGAAGAGGCGGTGATGTCGAACATCAGCTTTATGGAGGCGGTTCACGCCCGCTCCTACAGCTCCATTTTCTCAACCCTGTGTCAGACCAAAGATGTGGACGCCGCGTACGACTGGAGTGAGGAGTGCGAATCATTGCAGCGCAAGGCGAACCTGGTGCTGGAGCATTATCAGGCCGACGATCCGCTGAAGAAGAAAATCGCCAGCGTATTTCTGGAATCGTTCCTGTTCTATTCCGGATTCTGGCTGCCGATGTACTGGTCGAGCCGCGGCAAGCTGACCAACACCGCCGATTTGATTCGTCTGATCATTCGTGATGAAGCCGTACACGGGTATTACATTGGCTATAAATATCAGAAAGGGCTGGAGAGCGTCAGCGAAGCCCGGCGCGAGGAGCTGAAAGGCTTTGCGCTGGATCTGCTGATGGATCTCTATGACAACGAGCTGAGCTATACCGAGGCGCTGTACGCCGGCTCCGGCTGGGAGGACGAGGTCAACGCGTTTCTCTGCTACAACGCCAATAAGGCGCTGATGAACCTCGGCTACGAGGCGTTGTTCCCACCGGACATGGCGGACGTGAACCCGGCCATCCTGGCGGCGCTTTCACCGAATGCCGATGAAAACCACGATTTCTTCTCCGGCTCCGGATCGTCTTACGTGATGGGCAAAGCGGTTGAAACTGAAGATGAGGATTGGGATTTTTAAAGCATTATTCCCCTCACGCTGCCCTCTCCCCTGAGGGCAGCGTGAGGGGATAATTAACGTTCATTAATTTATGATAAATCCCATGATTTTCTCCCTTATATTTCCCTGACAACTACACTGTAATTTCCACGTCATATTCGCCTGAATCTCTTCGATACAGGCGAAATTTCCCGATGCAGAAACAAAAAATTGAGAAAAATTGAAACTGCCCTCAGCCCTTCTATCATGGGAAATTCAGCCGTTTCGCCTGTGGCAAAATTCGTGCCATAAGCAAACCCAGGGTTGTCTCAGATTCTGAGTATGTTAGGGTAATGCCAGTTAACTATTTACCATGGTAATGATATCGACATAAACAAATAACAGGACACTCTCTATTGCATGGCAATTAAATTAGAAGTGAAAAATCTTTATAAAATATTTGGCGAGCATCCGCAGCGCGCATTCAAATATATTGAGAAAGGCCTCTCGAAAGAACAAATTCTGGAAAAAACCGGGCTATCGCTTGGCGTTAAAGACGCCAGTCTGGCCATTGAAGAAGGCGAGATTTTTGTCATCATGGGATTATCCGGTTCGGGTAAATCCACTATGGTTCGCCTTCTCAATCGCCTGATTGAACCCACCCGTGGACAGGTGCTGATTGATGGTGTGGATATCGCCAGAATATCAGATGCAGAGCTTCGCGAGGTGCGCAGAAAGAAGATTGCAATGGTCTTTCAGTCATTTGCGCTGATGCCACACATGACGGTATTAGATAATACCGCCTTTGGCATGGAATTAGCAGGCGCAGGTGCCGCTGAACGTCAGGAAAAAGCGCTGGATGCATTACGTCAGGTGGGCCTTGAAAATTATGCCCACGCTTATCCAGATGAACTTTCTGGTGGGATGCGTCAGCGCGTAGGATTAGCCCGCGCATTAGCCATTAATCCCGATATTTTATTAATGGATGAAGCCTTCTCCGCGCTCGATCCGCTAATTCGTACTGAAATGCAGGATGAGCTGGTAAAATTACAGGCTAAACATCAACGAACCGTGGTATTTATTTCCCACGATCTTGATGAAGCCATGCGTATTGGCGATCGCATTGCCATTATGCAAAACGGTGAAGTCGTGCAGGTCGGTACACCGGATGAAATTCTCAATAATCCGGCGAATGATTATGTGCGAACCTTCTTCCGCGGTGTGGATATTAGCCAGGTGTTTAGCGCCAAAGATATTGCGCGCCGCACGCCGAACGGCATCATTCGCAAAACGCCAGGCTTCGGCCCACGCTCCGCGCTCAAACTGCTGCAGGATGAAGACCGTGAATACGGTTATCTGGTTGAACGCGGTAACAAATTTGTTGGCGTGGTCTCCATCGACTCCCTGAAAACCGCTCTGGCTGAAAATCAGAGCATTGATGCGGCCGTGATCGACGCCCCGCTTGCCGTGGACGCCGAAACGCCGCTTAGCGAGCTGCTCTCACACGTTGGCCAGGCACCCTGTGCCGTTCCGGTCGTCGGTGAAGAACAACAGTACGTCGGCATCATCTCAAAACGCATGTTGCTGCAGGCTTTAGATCGCGAGGGGGCAAACAATGGCTGATCAATCTAACCCGTGGGGCACCACTGAAGCAGCGGATAGCGCTGCACAATCTGCCGACGCGTGGGGGTCATCCACGCCTGCGCCAACCGATGGCGGCACGGCGGACTGGCTCAACAGCGCGCCTGCACCGGCGCCTGAACACTTCAATATTATGGATCCGTTCCACAAAACGCTGATCCCGCTCGACCGCTGGGTAACCGAAGGGATCGACTGGGTGGTGACGCACTTCCGCCCGGTATTCCAGGGGATCCGCGTCCCGGTGGATTACATCCTGAACGGCTTCCAGCAGATGTTGCTGGGTATGCCCGCGCCGGTGGCGATTATCCTGTTCTCCCTGATCGCCTGGCAGTTTGGCAGCGCGGGGATGGGGGTCGCCACGCTGATCTCGCTGATTGCCATCGGGGCGATTGGTGCATGGTCGCAGGCGATGATCACCCTGGCGCTGGTCTTAACCGCCCTGCTCTTCTGCGTGGTGATCGGCCTGCCGATGGGGATCTGGCTGGCGCGAAGCCCGCGGGCGGCGAAGATCATTCGCCCGCTGCTGGATGCCATGCAGACCACGCCCGCGTTCGTCTACCTGGTACCTATCGTCATGCTGTTCGGTATTGGTAACGTGCCGGGCGTGGTGGTGACCATTATCTTCGCCCTGCCGCCGATTATTCGTCTGACCATTCTGGGGATTAACCAGGTGCCAGCCGATCTCATTGAGGCGTCACGCTCGTTCGGTGCAAGCCCGCGTCAGATGCTGTTTAAGGTTCAGCTTCCGCTGGCCATGCCAACCATCATGGCAGGCGTTAACCAGACGCTGATGCTGGCGCTGTCGATGGTGGTTATCGCCTCGATGATCGCCGTGGGCGGTCTGGGCCAGATGGTGCTGCGCGGCATTGGCCGCCTCGATATGGGGCTGGCTACCGTAGGCGGCGTGGGCATTGTGATCCTCGCCATTATTCTTGACCGCCTGACCCAGGCCGTCGGTCGTGATTCACGCAGTCGCGGCAACCGTCGCTGGTATACCACCGGCCCTGTCGGGTTAATCACCCGCCCTTTCACGAAATCAAAATAAGGAACAACGATGCGACATAAGGTACTTTTTGCCACAGCGTTTGCCACCCTTGTCTCCACCAGCACGTTTGCCGCAGACCTGCCGGGCAAAGGCATCACCGTACAGCCGGTGCAGAGCACCATTTCGGAAGAGAGCTTCCAGACGTTGATCGTCAGCCGCGCGCTGGAAAAACTGGGCTACACGGTGAACACGCCGAGCGAAGTGGATTACAACGTGGGCTATACCTCCATTGCCTCCGGCGATGCGACGTTCACCGCCGTTAACTGGCAGCCGCTGCACGACGACATGTATGCCGCTGCGGGCGGGGACAAGAAGTTTTATCGTGAAGGCACCTTCGTGACCGGCGCGGCGCAGGGTTATCTGATCGACAAGAAAACCGCCGAGCAGTATCACATCACCAATATTGAACAGCTGAAAGATCCGAAGATCGCCAAACTGTTCGACACCAACGGTGACGGCAAGGCCGATATGATGGGCTGCTCACCGGGCTGGGGCTGCGAGGCGGTCATTAACCACCAGAATAAAGCCTTCGATCTGGAGAAAACCGTCGACGTAAGCCACGGTAACTACTCGGCGATGATGGCCGATACCATTGCCCGCTTCAAAGAGGGTAAGCCGGTTATCTATTACACCTGGACCCCATACTGGGTGAGCGACGTGCTGAAGCCGGGTAAAGACGTGGTGTGGCTGCAGGTGCCGTTCTCTTCTCTGCCTGGCGAGCAGAAAGATATTGACACTAAGCTGCCGAACGGCATGAACTACGGCTTCCCGGTCAATACCATGCACATCGTTGCCAACAAAGCCTGGGCTGAGAAAAACCCGGCGGCTGCGAAGCTGTTCTCGGTAATGAAACTGCCGCTGGCGGACATCAACGCCCAGAACGCCATGATGCATGACGGCAAATCGTCTGAAGCGGACGTGAAAGGCCATGTCGACGGCTGGATCAAAGCCCACCAGCAGCAGTTTGATGGTTGGGTGAAAGAGGCGCTGGCCGCGCAGAAGTAATGCTTTGTCCCTTCACTCCTGCCCTCTCCCTCCGGGAGAGGGTCAGGGTAAGGGAGACCTAAACCGCACAATCCACCACGTAACAACTCCCCAACATTCTCAATCATTCGGTATGATGGTTTCCGGAAAAATAATCACTCAACTGACGATCCGCAAACCTGATGACCAAATCAACTCAAGGGCTTAGCCCGGCGCTTATCCTTTTAATGTCTGTGGCAACGGGCCTTGCCGTCGCCAGCAACTATTACGCACAGCCTCTGCTCGACACCATCGCCCGCGCGTTTGACCTCTCTGCCAGCTCGGCGGGTTTTATTGTGACGGCCGCGCAGCTCGGCTATGCCGCAGGGCTGCTGTTCCTCGTCCCGCTCGGTGATATGTTTGAGCGTCGCATGCTGATTGTCTCCATGACGCTGCTGGCCGCAGGCGGCATGCTGATCACCGCAAGCAGCCAGTCGCTGGGGATGATGATCCTCGGTACCGCGTTGACGGGGCTGTTCTCGGTGGTGGCGCAAATTCTGGTCCCGCTCGCCGCTACGCTTGCCGCACCGGAAAAGCGTGGCAAAGTGGTCGGGACCATCATGAGCGGCCTGCTGCTGGGGATTTTGCTGGCGCGAACCGTTGCGGGGCTACTGGCGAGTCTCGGCGGATGGCGTACCGTGTACTGGGTGGCGAGCGTGCTGATGGTAATCATGGCCCTGGCGCTGTGGCGCGGTCTGCCAAAGGTGAAGCAGGAAAACCACCTGAACTATCCCCAGCTTCTGGCCTCCGTTTTTAGCCTGTTCACTCAGGACAAACTGCTGCGCACCCGCGCTATTCTGGGCTGTTTCACTTTTGCCAACTTTAGCATTCTGTGGACATCGATGGCGTTCCTGCTCGCTGCGCCGCCGTTTAACTATTCCGAAGGGGTGATTGGCCTGTTTGGCCTCGCGGGGGCGGCCGGTGCCCTGGGCGCGCGTCCGGCCGGTGGGCTGGCCGATAAGGGCAAGTCGCACATGACCACCAGCGCCGGGCTGATGCTGTTGCTGCTCTCGTGGGCCGCTATCTGGTATGGACATGTTTCCGTGCTGGCGCTGATCGTCGGTATTCTGGTGCTCGACCTCACCGTGCAGGGCGTGCACATCACTAACCAGACCGTCATTTACCGGGTGAAGCCTGAAGCGCGTAACCGCCTGACCGCGGGCTACATGACCAGCTACTTTATCGGCGGTGCAGCCGGGTCGTTGATTTCGGCCTCTGCCTGGCAGCATGCCGGCTGGACGGGCGTCTGCGCCATCGGGGCCATTGTCGCCACGCTGAACCTGCTGGTCTGGTGGCGCGGCTATCATCGGCAGGACGCGATTCATTAAGTTTTACATTGCTTTGGGCCTCTTAGGGTGTAAAGGGGCCCTGCTCTCTGTTAATGTAAACGTAATCATTTATCCCAGAAATTTTAATGTGGGTGACATATTTACAACCGGCATGAATAGTTCAGACCCCCGTCCTCACATCCTCCTTCCCTGGGAAATTCCCCGCCCTTTCTGTGCTCACCGGGTCACGGACCTACCCGGCGCTTTATGATGGTGATATTCATGCTGCGGATATAACCGCACAAATAATTCATTTACATTATTTGTCACTATCGTTACTATATCGGCTGTAATTAATGAGGTTATGCCCAAATGGATAGTTCGTTTACGCCCATTGAACAAATGCTTAAATTCCGCGCCAGTCGTCATGAGGACTTCCCGTATCAGGAGATCCTGTTGACCCGCCTGTGCATGCACATGCAGGGTAAGCTGCTGGATAACCGTAATAAGATGCTGAAAGCTCAAGGGATTAACGAGACGTTATTTATGGCGTTGATTACGCTGGAGTCTCAGGAAAACCACAGTATTCAGCCATCTGAGCTGAGCTGCGCGCTGGGCTCGTCCCGCACCAATGCTACCCGTATTGCCGATGAGCTGGAAAAACGCGGCTGGATTGAGCGCCGTGAAAGCGACAACGATCGCCGTTGCCTGCATCTGCAACTGACCGATAAAGGTCACCAATTCCTGCGTGAGGTGCTGCCACCTCAGCACAACTGCCTGCATCAGCTTTGGTCTGCCCTCAGCACCGCCGAGCGCGAGCAGCTTGAGCAAATCACGCGCAAACTTCTTACCCGTCTGGATCAGATGGATGAAGATGGCGCCGTTCTTGAGGCGCTGCGCTAACGCGACAACACGCTCGAACATCCAGAGTTTAAAAAGAAAATCGACAGGCCAGCACGTAATACTGCTGGCCTTTCTGACAACAGGTCGGCTCAGCCGATGTGAAAATAAGAAGATTGTGGAGAACAACAATGAGCGCAAATGCGGAGACCACCAACCCGCAGCAACCGGCCAACAAGAAAGGTAAACGTAAGGGCGCCCTTCTTCTGTTGACCTTGCTCTTTATTATTATTGCCGTGGCATATGGGATTTATTGGTTTTTGGTATTGCGTCACGTCGAAGAGACGGACGATGCCTACGTGGCAGGGAACCAGGTACAAATTATGGCGCAGGTGTCGGGCAGCGTGACGAAAGTCTGGGCTGACAATACCGACTTTGTGCAAAAAGGCGATGTGCTGGTCACGCTCGACCCGACCGACGCCCAACAGGCGTTTGAAAAAGCGCAGACGCAGCTGGCCTCCAGCGTGCGTCAGACCCGCCAGCTGATGATCAACAGTAAACAGCTGCAGGCCAGCATCGACGTGCAGAAAACCGCACTGGCGCAGGCCCAGAGCGACCTGAACCGTCGCGTTCCGCTCGGCACCGCCAACCTGATTGGCCGTGAAGAGCTGCAGCACGCGCGTGACGCAGTGGCCAGCGCGCAGGCCCAGTTGGATGTCGCCATTCAGCAATACAACGCCAACCAGGCGATGGTGCTGGGCACCAGCCTGGAAAACCAGCCTGCGGTAAAACAGGCGGCGACCGAAGTGCGTAACGCATGGCTTGCCCTGCAGCGTACCAAAATCGTCAGCCCGATGACCGGCTACGTCTCTCGCCGCTCGGTTCAGCCTGGCGCGCAGATCGGCACAACGACGCCGCTGATGGCGGTGGTGCCGGCAAACAACCTGTGGGTGGATGCCAACTTCAAAGAGACGCAGCTTGCCCACATGCGTATCGGCCAGACCGCAACCGTTGTCAGCGACATCTACGGTGATGATGTGAAATACACCGGTAAAGTGGTGGGTCTCGATATGGGTACCGGCAGCGCATTTAGCCTGCTGCCTGCGCAGAACGCCACCGGTAACTGGATCAAAGTGGTTCAGCGTCTGCCCGTGCGTATCGAACTGGATGCCAAACAGCTGGCGGACCATCCGCTGCGTATTGGCCTTTCCACGCTGGTGACGGTCGACACCGCCAACCGCGACGGACAGATCCTGGCAAGCCAGGTGCGTAGCAGCCCGGCGTACGAAAGTAACGCCCGTGAAATCAACCTCGATCCGGTCAACAAGCTGATCGATGACATCGTGAAGGCAAACGCCGGTTAAGCCGAAGGTGAGCGCTATGCAACAGCAAAAGCCGCAAAAACCGCTGGAAGGGGCGCAACTGGTCATTATGACCATTGCGCTTTCGCTGGCGACATTCATGCAGGTGCTGGACTCCACCATCGCAAACGTGGCGATCCCAACGATTGCCGGCAACCTTGGCTCGTCGCTGAGCCAGGGAACCTGGGTCATTACCTCGTTCGGGGTGGCGAACGCCATCTCTATCCCCATCACCGGCTGGCTGGCGAAGCGCGTCGGTGAAGTGAAACTGTTCCTCTGGTCGACTATCGCCTTTGTCATTGCTTCGTGGGCGTGCGGCGTGTCATCCAGCCTGACCATGCTGATCTTCTTCCGCGTGATCCAGGGGATCGTTGCCGGGCCGTTGATTCCACTGTCGCAGAGTCTGCTGCTCAACAACTATCCGCCCGCCAAACGCTCTATCGCGCTGGCACTGTGGTCAATGACGGTGATTGTCGCCCCGATTTGCGGTCCTATTCTGGGCGGCTATATCAGCGATAACTATCACTGGGGCTGGATCTTCTTCATCAACGTGCCGATTGGCGCGGTCGTGGTGATGTTGACCCTGCAAACGCTGCGCGGTCGCGAAACCCGAACCGAGCAGCGGCGAATTGATGCCGTTGGCCTGGCGCTGCTGGTGCTGGGGATTGGTAGCCTGCAGGTGATGCTCGACCAGGGCAAAGAGCTGGACTGGTTTAACTCGAAAGAGATTATCGTTCTGACGGTTGTCGCGGTGATCTCGCTGAGCTTCCTGATTGTCTGGGAGCTGACGGACGATAACCCAATTGTCGATCTCTCGCTCTTTAAGTCGCGAAACTTCACCATCGGCTGCCTGTGTATCAGCCTGGCCTATATGCTCTACTTCGGCGCAATTGTGTTGCTGCCGCAGCTTTTGCAGGAGGTATACGGCTACACCGCAACCTGGGCAGGGCTGGCCTCTGCGCCAGTAGGGCTGATCCCGGTGCTGCTGTCACCGATTATTGGCCGCTTCGCCCACAAGCTCGATATGCGCAGGCTGGTGACGTTCAGCTTCATTATGTATGCCGTGTGCTTCTACTGGCGCGCCTATACCTTCGAACCGGGCATGGACTTTGGCGCTTCCGCGTGGCCGCAGTTTATTCAGGGCTTCGCCGTGGCGTGCTTCTTTATGCCGCTCACCACCATCACGCTTTCCGGCTTGCCGCCTGAGCGTATGGCGGCAGCGTCGAGCCTGTCGAACTTTACCCGAACGCTGGCAGGCTCCATCGGGACATCGATCACCACCACGCTCTGGACCAACCGTGAATCGATGCACCATGCCCAGCTGACGGAAGCGGTGAATCCGTTTAACCCGAATGCCCAGCAGATGTACAGCCAGCTGCAGGGTATGGGCATGACGGAGCAGCAGGCGTCCGGCTGGATCGCCCAGCAGATCACCAACCAGGGGCTGATTATCTCCGCCAACGAGATTTTCTGGATCTCAGCAGGGATTTTCCTCGTCCTGCTGGGGCTGGTGTGGTTTGCCAGACCACCGTTTGGTGCCGGTAGCGGCGGCGGCGGCGCGCACTAACCTTCTGTGCAGGATGCCGGGCGGCGGCTACGCCTTATCCGGCCTACGATAACCGGCACATCCGTAGGCCCGGTAAGGCGTAGCCGCCACCGGGCAACCATCGCCACCCTTGTCCAAAACGCGACAGCGATTGTCAGTTCCGATAAAGCAGCGCACCTGAAATCGATTCACGATAGTAAAAAGACAACAGGAGCGCATCATGCTGAACACACCCGCCGACAAATACCAACCCTACCCTACCGTTTCATTGCCCGACCGCCGCTGGCCTGAGCAGCGCATTACCCATGCGCCACGCTGGCTCTCAACGGACTTACGCGATGGCAACCAGGCGCTTGCCGAGCCGATGGACAGCGCGCGCAAGCTGCAGTTCTGGGATCTGCTGCTGAGCTGTGGGTTCAAAGAGATTGAGGTCGCCTTTCCGTCGGCCTCGCAGACCGACTTCAACTTTGTTCGCCAGCTGATTGAAGAGAACCGCATTCCGGATGACGTCACGATTCAGGTGTTAACCCAGGCGCGGGAAGATCTGATCCTCCGCACTTTTGATTCCCTGCGCGGCGCCAAACAGGCCACGGTGCATCTCTATAACGCAACCGCCCCGCTGTTCCGTCGCCTGGTGTTCGGCATGGAGAAGGCGCACGTCGTGGAGCTGGCCACGCGGTCCACGCGCCTGATCCGTCAGCTTTGCGAGGCTAACCCTGAAACCCGCTGGCAGTATGAATACTCGCCGGAAACCTTCTGTTTTACCGAGCCGGAGTTTGCCCTGGAGATTTGCGAAGCCGTGGCGGACATCTGGCAGCCGTGCGCTGTACGCCCGATGGTGATCAACTTACCCGCCACCGTAGAAGTCAACACGCCGAACGTCTATGCCGATCAGATTGAGTATTTCTGCCGCCACTTTAGCCGCCGCCGCGACATTTGTATCAGCGTGCACCCGCATAACGACCGCGGCACCGGCGTTGCCAGCGCGGAGCTGGCCGTGATGGCCGGGGCCGACCGCGTGGAGGGCTGCCTGTTTGGTAACGGCGAGCGCACGGGCAACGTCTGCCTGGTAACGCTGGCGATGAACCTCTACAGCCAGGGCGTTAGCCCGAACCTCGACTTCAGCGAGATGGCGCGCGTGGTGGAAGTGGTAGAAAACTGTAATCAGCTTCCGGTCCATCCGCGCCATCCGTGGGCCGGACGGCTGGCCTACACCGCGTTTTCCGGCTCGCATCAGGATGCGATTAAAAAAGGTTTTGATGCCCGCAAGCCTGACGCGCGCTGGGAGATGCCTTATCTGCCGGTCGACCCACAGGATATTGGCTGCACGTACGAAGCGGTGATCCGCGTGAACAGCCAGTCCGGTAAGAGCGGGAGCGCGTGGCTGATAGAGCAGAACCATGGACTGAAATTACCCCGTGCGTTGCAGCAGGAGTTTAGCCAGCACGTGCAGCAGGAAACCGACCGTCACGGAAAAGAGATGACCCAGAACGCGCTCTGGCAGCTGTTCCGCAGCCGCTACGGCCTGGTGGCGACGCCGCGCTTTGCGCTGCAGTCCTATCGCAGCGACAGCGAGCAGGACGGGCAGTTACGCTTGACGGCAAATATCCTGACCGAGGGGGGAACCCGCCAGCTGGACGGACAGGGAAACGGTTTGTTATCCGCCGCGGCTAACGGGCTGAGCCGCTGGATCAATGCGCCGTTTGCGATCAAGGATTATCACGAACACACGCTGGGCGAGCGCAGCGACAGCCGTTCAGTGGCCTATATTCGCTGCCTGTTCCAGGACGGCAGCAGCCGCTGGGGCGTGGGGATCGACAGCGACGTGGCGCGCGCTTCGCTGCAGGCGCTGCTGAATGCCGTCGGTTAACCGTCTTTGAAATAATCGCTGGGTGAAATGCCCATCACCCGGCGGAACATTGCGGTAAAGGCGCTGTGGCTGCCGTAGCCCAGATCCAGCGCCACGCGTAATACCGGCTGGCCCTGCGCCAGCCGTACCAGCGCCTCCAGCAAACGCGCCCTTCTCACCCACTCGCCGTAGCGTAACCCCGTCTGCTGCTGAAAATGGCGGTTCAGCGTGCGCTCACTCATCCCGAGGGCGTTGGCAGCCTGGGCGCTGCTCCAGGGTTCACCCGGAGAATGGCGAATACGCAGGCTAAGGGTACGTAACGGTTCGCTTTGCGGTTCGGGCAGATGAAAGGGCAGCACCGGCATCACGCGGATTTCATCCAGAATCAACTCATACACGCGTTCATCGCGGCTGCCGGGCGCGTAAGATTCGGGAAGCGTCAGGGAGGCAAGGATCAGCTCGCGCAACAGCGCGGAGATCTGCACGATCTGACAGGTGGCCGGGAGATCGGCGCGCGCCAGCGGATCGATAAACAGCGTGCGGGCAGCAACGTTGCCGGAGATGCGCAGGGAATGCGGTGTATCCGCCGGTAGCCAGACGCCGCGCCCCGGTGGGACAACCCAACAGCCGGAGGCGGTGTCCACCCGCACCACGCCGCTCAGGCTGTGCAGCAGCTGGGCGCAGTCGTGCTGATGCCACGGCTCGCTGTCGCCATGAAGGTAATCATGCGCAAAGGGAACGAGGGGGCGATGGGTAAAGGAGAAGGTTGCGGTTGTGGTCATGGGCTAAACAACCCTCACCCTACCCTCTCCCTGAGGGAGAGGGAAAAGGTGCACTAGATGTGCAGTTCCTGCAGTTTTTCTTTCGGCAGCGCCAGCTCGTCGTTGCTGTTCACGCGGACATCACGTTCGATGATGTGGCGCGCGATCTCCTGCGCTTCTTCCAGAGAGTGCATCTGGTAAGTACCGCACTGGTATACGTTCAGCTCAGGGATCTGATTCTGCTCTTTTACCTTCAGCACGTCCTGCATCGCCGCTTTCCAGGCATCCGCCACGCGTTTTTCTTCCGGCGTGCCAATCAGGCTCATGTAGAAACCGGTCCGGCAGCCCATTGGAGAGATATCGATGATCTCCACGCCGTTGCCGTTCAGATGGTCACGCATAAACCCGGCGAAGAGGTGCTCCAGGGTGTGAATGCCTTTTTCAGGCATCACTTCTTTGTTCGGCACGCAGAAGCGCAGATCGAAAACGGTGATCGTGTCGCCGTGCGGGGTGTGCATGGTCTTCGCCACACGTACAGCAGGTGCTTCCATACGGGTATGGTCGACGGTAAAGCTATCTAATAACGGCATACGTCACCTCCGATAGTGATTTTTTTTAAAATAAACTGAACTCTTCTACAGAATGCGCGTCTGAGTATATGAAAGACGCGCATTTGTTATCATCATCCCTGAATTCAGAGATGTATATTTTGGCCACAGCGATGTGGCCTTTTTCTTTTGGCTCAGGCCTGCTTCGCCAGAAACGCCTCAAACGACTCGGTATCTGCCGCCTCGACCTCTCTCTGACGCACGATAGACGCCTCGCGCTCCGCCACAAAATCGGCTTCACTCAGCACCTCTAACGGCTCCTGCATCAGCATCTCACGGTACTCCGCTGCAAGCGAACGCCCGGTGCCGCCAATGCCCTGATCAATCATAGAACGCAAGATACGCGCTGAGAACGTCAGTTCAGGGTTATCAAAGCTTTCGACCAGCTGGTCACACACTTTTTGATACTCCTCACCGCCATAGACGCTGTCCAGAGTCTGGGCGACACGTTTCAGATCGCGGAACAGATCTTTGCCTACCTTCGGCAGCGGGAATTGCGCCGTTTCACAGCCAATGCCCAGCGTCAGACCCGGCTTGCGCCCTTCCAGAATCACCCGATTCCAGTTCGTGCGGGTACAGAGCAACTCATCCGCACTCATTTCCGGCGCATCCGCCAGCACGCACCAGACCATAAACAGATCGAGGAAGCGAACCTGCTGTTCATCAACGCCTATCGGTGAGAACGGGTTGATATCAAGCGAGCGAACTTCGATGTACTCAATACCCCCACGCTGCAGCGCATCCGACGGCGTTTCACCGCTGCGCGTTACGCGCTTCGGACGAATAGGCGCATACAGTTCATTCTCAATCTGCAGCACGTTGCTGTTGATTTGCAGGCGCTTGCCGTCTTTTTCGAGGCCGATTTTTTCGTACTCTTCAGACGGCGTTTTGATTGCCCGCTTCAATCCTGCCACATACTCATGCAATTCGTTAAACGTAATACCGAGATTGCTTTGCGATTTATTGGTATAGCCAAGATCGCTCAGGCGCAGAGAGGTGGCATAGGGCAGGTAGTACATACCGCACTCGGTCTTCTCAAACGGCAATGTGGTCGGTTTCCCCTGAAGGAACGACGAGCAGATGGCCGGAGAGGCACCAAACAGATAAGGAATGACCCAGCCAAAACGGTAATAGTTGCGGATCAGGCGGAAATAACCCGCAGAGATCGCCTCTTTATCCGTTTCACCGCATTTCGCCTGCCAGAACGCCATCGGCAGTGAGAAGTTGTAATGGACACCGGAGATAGTCTGCATCAACGCGCCGTAGCGGTTTTTCAGCCCTTCGCGGTAGAGCGTTTTCAGACGACCCACGTTAGAGGTGCCGTACTGCGCCAGCTCAATCTCCTGCCCCTGCTCGATATAGCACGGCATGCTGAGCGGCCACATGCGCTCGTCGCCCAGATTACGGGCGGTGAAGCGATGGACATCGCGCAGCGTTTTCAGCATATGATCAATATCGCCGTCTACCGGAGTAATGAACTCCAGCAGCGCTTCGGCGAAATCAGTTGTGATCCATTTATGTGTCAGCGCCGAGCCTAACGCTTCCGGGTGACCCGTTGTCGCTAAGCTACCATCCGCATTAACGCGCAGCGTTTCGCGTTCCAGCCCACGCTGAATACCCTTCAGTGCCTGAGGGTGGTTTTCCAGCCAGGCCAGCGCCTGTGATACGTCCGGGATCAATTTGACCTCCCGCCTGTCAAAGTAATGTTTCTCAGCATAATTGTAATGGTTGACGATTGAAGGTCGCTATCTCACTCCACCAATTAGTGCCACCACGTCATACCCTGTAGTGTTACCCATGCCACGAGAACATACCGTAACGCCTTGCCAAGGCACAAAAAAAAGAGAACCGGCCCCCAGGAGATGCGCATCCATCCCGCCAGAAGGCACAGCAAATCACCTATTACAGGCATCCAGCTTAATAACAGCGTGGCAGCGCCATAGCGTTTTAGCCAGCCGACTGCCTTTTCCTGCCAGCGCGATTTTTCGCGTAGCGGAAAGAAACGCCCAAGAATAACGTTAGTCAGCCCTCCAAGGCTATTACCCATTGTTGCTATTAACACGAGCAACCAGGGCTGACTTGCGCCGGACAACAGCATCGCCACCAGTACGACTTCCGAGTTGCCCGGTAATAGCGTAGCGCTTAAGAAACTGCTGGCAAACAGTGAAGCAAGTGACAGCGCGTCACTCACAGTAAGCGAACATCCACCGCGGCCATTCCGGCATCACGCGCAGCCTGAATACCAAAATCGGCATCCTCGAAAACAACGCATTTTGCTGCGGGTACGCCCATCAGTTCAGCACAGAGCAGAAAAGTGTCCGGTGCGGGCTTATGATTTTTAACATGATCGGCGGCAACCACGGCAGAAAAATAGTGGCGCAGGCCCAGATGATTCAGCAAGGCTTCCGCCACTGCGCTTTCGCTGCCCGTACCGACCGACATCGGACGACGTCCGTGCCATGCCTTCACCACATCAATCAATGGCAAAGGACGTACGGTATCTAATAGCATAGCTTTCACTGCGTCGGTTTTTTCGCGTGCGAGTTGATGCGGGTCGAGATCGGCCTGATTCAGCTCAATCACGGCCTGGGCAATACGCCAGGTGGGAGATCCGTTGAGGGCAACCATCGCCTGCAAATCGAAACGCATACCGTAACGACCCAGGACATCATCCCAGGCCTTGCGATGCGTCGGCTCGGTGTCTAAGAGGGTGCCATCCATATCAAAGATCAGACCGTCATACTGTGCGTACATCGTGCTCTCGCTAAACGATTAACAAAGCATTACTTTATCGTAAACGGGCGTTTTTGTCGCTGAAAGAGAGTGGGATTACTGACGGAACGTCGAAGGAATAAACAAGAGGAGAATATGGTGCATCCGGGAGGATTACTCGGCTGCGCCTTGCCCTTCGGGCCGTTGCTAAAGCAACGTTATCCTCCCTGGTGCTTGCGGCTAAACCGCAGACCTTGAAACAATAGCGTAGCTATTATCTCGGAGAATATGGTGCATCCGGGAGGATTCGAACCTCCGACCGCTCGGTTCGTAGCCGAGTACT
>NZ_JASCAM010000026.1:0-158266 GCF_029967835.1 Enterobacter sp. V87_3
ACTTTTAATCAATTGGTCGCAGGTTCGAATCCTGCACGACCCACCAATGTAAAAAGGCGCCCTAAAGGCGCCTTTTTGCTATCTGCGATTTTAATGATTCGAACCTGCAGCAGGTTAAGCCGAACGCAGTGAGGCAATCAGCGCTCCCCTAACCCTCTACGCCGTATAGCAATTTCCCTCAAGCTAATCCTTTTTTTGCCGATATCTCTGTTTTATGGCGCGAGGAAAAAGCATGACAACCATTCAGACATCAACTCCCTCTCTGCAAACCAGCAGCAGCGGCGGAAGCGGCAACTCAAGCAGTAACGATATCGCAGCTCAGATTAGCCGTATCACAGCAAAAATCGTCAAACTGACGCAGCAGTTAAAAGATATCCCTAACGGCAGCGGCAGTGTAGAAGATAAGAAAAAACAGCAGGATATCATTCAGTCGCAGATTAAGCTTTTGCAGACACAGCTGGCGCAACTTCAGCGTCAGCAGGCCGAAGAGGCGCAGCAAAAACATGAGCAGAAGCAGGCCCGCGTTGAAGGGGTAAATATTCCTTCAGACGATCGTCAGATTGACATCTATATCTGACGTTCCGGCGCGTGGAACAGCGGGTCGCGCGTGCGAGCCTCGGTTAGCTTCCGGGCCTGAATGCGCACCCCTTCCCAGACAGCCTGTGCCGCGCCCGACAACGAGCGGTTTTTACGACGCACCAGCATCAGTTGACGTTCAATACAGGGAACCAGTCGCTTCACCGTCAGACGGCTACCCTGCGGCAGGGGCAAGGCCAGCGCCGGTAGCACGCTGATGCCAATTCCCGCCTCCACCATCGGAAACAGCGTGGCAGGGTGCCCAATCTCCTGCACAATCTCCGCCTGCACGCCCTGCGCAATAAGCGCAGCATCAATCAGCGGACGGCTTCCCGAGGCGTAATCCTGCAAAACCAGGTTCGCGCCCTGCAGCGCCATCCAGTCAACGTGCGGCAGCAGAGCCAGCGGATCGTCGTCGCGGCACAGCAGCAGGAAAGGCTCTGAAAGCACAATCTCCGTCTCCAGATCGCTCACCTGCCCCGGATCGATAACGATACCGAAATCCACCTCCCCCTGACGTATGCTCTCAAGCACCCACTGCTGTGGACGGTCGTGAAGAACAAAATCTATGTCCGGGTAGCGGCGGTTGCTCTCGGCAATACATTGCGGAATGAGGTGAGCAGAGATGGTCTGGCTCGCCGCCACCCGCACGGTACCCGAAAGCTGCTGTCCGAGCCGCCCCACATCCCGCAATGTGCTGTTCAATTCATCCAGTAGCCGTTCCAGCCGCGTCGCCAGCTGTAGCCCGGCCTCGGTAAGCACGACTTCGCGCGTGGTGCGGTCGAGCAGCTTCACGCCGGTCTGGTTTTCCAGCTCTTTAACGCTGTGGCTAACGGCGGACTGGCTCAACCCAATCATCTCCCCTGCCCGGCTAAAACTTCGGGCATGGGCAACGGTGACAAAAATGCGTAGCTGGCGGAGTGAGTAATTCATCTGTTTTATTCATATATGGATGCAATAAATCAATTTTATTTCTCAAATGAAAAAAAGCACAATAGCCATATCTGCATTCAGGAGTCATTATGAAACTCTTTCGTATCCTTGATCCTTTTACGCTTACCCTCATCGTCACCGTTCTGCTGGCCTCGTTCTTTCCGGCACGCGGCGGATTCGTTCCCTTTTTTGAAGGGCTGACCACGGCGGCCATCGCCCTGCTGTTCTTTATGCACGGTGCAAAACTGTCGCGTGAAGCGATCATCGCAGGCGGCAGCCACTGGCGATTGCACCTGTGGGTGATGTGCAGCACCTTCATTCTCTTCCCCGTTCTCGGCGTCCTTTTTGCCTGGTGGGCACCGGTTAACGTCGACCCGGCGCTCTATACCGGCTTCCTGTATCTGTGCATTTTGCCCGCTACCGTGCAGTCCGCAATTGCGTTTACGTCGCTGGCAGGTGGTAACGTTGCGGCGGCGGTGTGTTCGGCTTCCGCCTCCAGCCTGTTGGGCATTTTTGTCTCGCCGCTGCTGGTCGGGCTGCTGATGAACATGCATGGCGCGGAAGGTAACCTGGAGCAGGTCGGGAAGATCTGTCTGCAGCTGCTCCTGCCGTTTGTGCTTGGGCATCTCTCCCGTCCGTGGACGGCGAACTTCGTTACGAAGCACAAAAAGTGGATTTCAAAAACCGATCAGACGTCAATTCTGCTGGTGGTCTACTCCGCCTTCAGTGAAGCCGTGGTCAATGGCATCTGGCATAAAGTCGGTGCTGGCTCGCTGCTCTTCATCGTGGTGGTAAGCATTGTTCTTCTGGCGATAGTCATTGCGGTGAACGTGTTTGTGGCACGCAAATGCGGCTTCAACAAAGCCGATGAAATTACCATTGTCTTCTGCGGATCGAAAAAGAGCCTGGCGAACGGTATCCCGATGGCCAACATTCTTTTTCCAACTTCGATGATA
This sequence comes from Enterobacter sp. V87_3, assembly GCF_029967835.1. Classification (NCBI taxonomy): domain Bacteria; kingdom Pseudomonadati; phylum Pseudomonadota; class Gammaproteobacteria; order Enterobacterales; family Enterobacteriaceae; genus Enterobacter; species Enterobacter sp. V87_3. The sequence goes on from NZ_JASCAM010000026.1 coordinate 2,466, forward strand.
GGGATGATGGTGCTGCCACTGATGATTTTCCATCAGATCCAGCTGATGGTCTGCGCGGTGCTGGCGCGTCGCTACAAGCGTCAGGCAGAAAAGCAGGCGCAGGAAGAGACCCGCGCCGCGAAAGCTTAAGGGCGTTTCAGGGGCTGAACCAGCTGTGTCAGCCCCTCGGTTTTAACCAGTAACGTGATAGCCATAAGTTCACCCAGTCGCCCGGCGGGAAACTCGTCCTTACGGGCAAACCACAGCAAATACTCTTCCGGCAAATCAATCAGCCTGCGGCCTTTATACTTGCCGAACGGCATCTCCGTGTTGGCGATATCGATAAGCTGCTCTTTCTCCACGTTATTCTCCCAGCAGGCGCAGCATTTCCGCCTCGTCGATTACCTCAATGCCCAGTTCCTGCGCTTTAGCAAGCTTCGAACCGGCGGCTTCTCCGGCGATCACCAGGTCGGTTTTCTTCGATACGCTGCCCGCCACTTTTGCGCCCAACGCCACCAGACGCGCTTTCGCATCATCACGTGAAAGCTGGCTCAGGCTCCCTGTCAGGACCACCGTTTTACCGGCGAACGGGCTGTCTATTTCCTCGGCATTCACCACAACCGGCGCAGGCCAGCTGATCCCCTCGGCCAGCAGCTTGCCGATAACCTCGCGGTTGCTCTCTTCAGCAAAGAAGTTAAAGACATGCGTCGCGACCACAATTCCAACGTCCGGGACTTTTTGCAGTTCGTCGATACTGGCTTTCTCCAGCGCCTCCAGGGTACCAAAATACGCGGCCAGACCAGCGGCCGTAGCTTCGCCCACTTCACGAATACCCAACGCATAAAGGAAACGGGCAAAGGTCGTCTTTTTGGCGGTTTCGAGGGCGTTCACCACATTTTGCGCCGACTTTGGCCCCATGCGATCAAGACCGGTCAGTTTACCCGCCGTCAGCTTAAACAGATCGGCTGGCGTATGGACGTACTCTTTTTCCACCAGTTGATCGATGATTTTGTCGCCCATGCCGTCGACGTCCATGGCGCGACGTGAAACGAAGTGCTTCAGCGACTCTTTGCGCTGGGCCCCGCAGATCAAGCCACCGGTGCAGCGCGTTACGGCCTCACCTTCAACGCGTTCAACGTCCGAACCGCATACCGGGCAATGTGACGGGAACTCAATTGCACGGGTATCGTCCGGGCGTTCTGACTCCACGACGTTCACCACCTGCGGGATCACATCCCCCGCACGGCGAATCACTACCTTGTCACCAATGCGCAGCCCCAGGCGCGCAATTTCATCGGCATTGTGCAGCGTCGCATTGCTGACGAGCACGCCAGCCACCTGCACCGGCTCAAGACGCGCCACCGGCGTGATCGCCCCGGTGCGCCCGACCTGAAACTCCACGTCGCGAACAAAGGTCATCTGCTCCTGCGCCGGGAATTTAAAGGCCACCGCCCAACGCGGCGCGCGTGCGACAAAGCCTAACTGCTCCTGTAACGCCAGCGAGTTGACCTTAATCACCACGCCGTCGATGTCAAAGCCCAGGGTCGGACGATCTTCTTCCACCTTGTGGTAGAACGCCAGCACGGCCTCAGGGGAATCACAGAGCTGCACGCGGTTGCTTACCGGCAGCCCCCAGGCCTTAAACTGCAGCAAACGGCCCAGATGAGTATCAGGCAGTTCACCGCCCTCCAGAATACCCACGCCGTAGCAGAAGAACGTCAGCGGTCGCTTCGCGGTGATACGCGGATCAAGCTGGCGTAAGGAGCCCGCCGCCGCATTACGCGGGTTAGCAAACACTTTGCCGCCGGTCCGACGCGCCTCTTCGTTAATCTTTTCAAAGCCCGCCTGTGGCAGGAACACTTCCCCGCGCACTTCAAGACGCGCAGGAATGTTATCGCCGTGCAGCTTCAGCGGGATGGCGCGAATAGTGCGAACGTTCGTGGTGATATCCTCACCCGTGGTGCCGTCGCCGCGGGTCGCCGCGCGCACCAGTACGCCGTTTTCATACAGAATGCTGACGGCCAGGCCGTCCAGCTTCAGCTCGCAGCACCAGGTCAGCGCATCGCTGCTTTTAAGCCGATCCTGCACGCGCTTGTTGAATGCCAGAAAACTCTCTTCATCAAAGACGTTATCCAGCGACAGCATAGGCACTTCATGACGCACCTGACTGAATGCACCCAGCGGCTCTGCACCGACGCGCTGCGTTGGGGAGTCCGGGGTAATAAGCTCGGGATGCTGCGCTTCTAATTCACGCAGCTCACGCATCAGGCGGTCATACTCCGCATCCGGCACTTCCGGCGCGTCCATAACGTGATAGAGATATTCATGATGGCGAAGCGTGGTTCGCAGTTCAGTGAGTTGTTGTTCGATTGAGTCCATATCGCACCATCAATGAGAAAAAACCCCCGACATGCGGGGGTTGAGGAGGTGGTGAAGTGAGCGCGTGTATTACGCGTTCGCTTCCTTAACGTCGCGGATGCGGTCCTGATACTCGCGCAGTTTTTGCGGCGTCATCATCCGACGCTGATCGTCAAGCACCACACCGCCGACTTCGTCGGCAATGTGCTGGGCAGACTGCAGCATCAGCTTAAAGTTTTGCAGCTCGTCACCGTAGGACGGCACCTGCATAAAGATGGTGATCCCCGGCGTCACGAAATCCCCGGTCATTTCCGGATCAAAAGTGCCAGGATTCACCATATTAGCGAGGCTAAACAGCGCCGGGCCGCTACCGTCCGGGCTTAAGTGGCGATGGAAGATGTTCATATCGCCAAACTTGAAGCCAGCCTGTTGAATGCTGTTAAGCAGCACGTCACCGTTGAGGTGGCTACCGTGATGCGCAGCCACGTTCATGATGATGACCGTTTCCTTACGCTGCGGTTTTTCAACGACCGGCTCTGGCTCAACAACCGGCTCTGGCTCAACGAGCGGCGCCGGAGCGGGCTGCACGGGTTCAGGCTGCGGTTGTTGCATCGGCTGCGGCTGTTGCATCGGCTGCGGCTGCGGCTGCGGCTGCGGTTGTTGTACCGGTTGCTGCACAGGTTGCTGCTGCACCGGTTGTGGCGCGGCAGGCTGCTGCTGAACAGGCTGTTGCGGTTGACGCACCGGCTCCTGAACAGGCGGCTGCGCGGGCTGGCGCGGCTGGGCAGAGGCATACGGCGGTTGATACTGGTGCTGCGCAGGACGAGGGGCGTCATGCTCCCCATGCGCTACGCCGGGCGCAGTATTGACCCGATGAACACGAACTTCACCCACGCCGTCGTCGTCGCTTCCTACGATGTCGTCTTCACCGTCATCGTCTTCACGACTGGACTTCATGCGCTTCAGTGGGCGATCGCGAAACATAGAAGAGCGCTCTTTACGGCTGGTCCAGAAACCATGGACCAGTAAAGCGATTATGGCGATCGCGCCAACAATGATTAATATCAGACGCAAATCCTGCATCATTATATTCTCTGTTGTTCTAACACCTTGCCACCACGGCAAACATTTACTCACTAAGAGTATTTGCCGTTTACGTCAAGTGCAAGTGTATGCAGAGCATTCACAGCATAAAGATGCGCTAAAACGTGCTTTTTGCTGTTTTTTCGAACATTTCCGAACTGGTCATTGGCCCGCAACTGGATAATATAGGCGGGCAATTTCACTGGTTGTGTAAAAAGGAGTACAGCCTGGTTATGGTTTCAACATCGTCTTCAACGCCCCGCAGCGGCGTGTGGTATTTCTCTCAGGGCTGGAAACTGGTCTCCCTGCCGGGTATTCGCCGCTTTGTTATTCTGCCACTGCTGATCAACATCCTGCTGATGGGCGGCGCGTTCTGGTGGCTGTTCACGAAGCTGGAAAGCTGGATCCCCTCGCTGATGAGCTACGTGCCGGATTGGCTACAGTGGCTGAACTACCTGCTGTGGCCGGTTGCGGTTGTGTCCGTGCTGCTGGTGTTTGGCTATTTCTTCTCAACGATTGCCAACTGGATCGCCGCGCCGTTTAACGGCCTGCTGGCGGAACAGCTGGAAGCGCGACTGACCGGTGCGACACCGCCGGACACGGGCGTACTGGGCATCATGAAAGATGTGCCGCGCATCATGAAGCGCGAGTGGCAAAAGTTTGCATGGTACCTGCCGCGCGCGATTGTGCTGCTCATTCTCTATTTCGTGCCGGGCATCGGGCAGACGGTGGCCCCGGTGCTGTGGTTCCTGTTCAGCGCGTGGATGCTCGCCATCCAGTACTGCGACTACCCCTTCGATAACCATAAGGTGCCGTTCAAAGAGATGCGCACCGCCCTGCGAACGCAGAAGGTGGCCAACATGCAGTTCGGCGCGCTGACCAGCCTGTTCACCATGATCCCGTTCCTGAATCTGTTCATCATGCCGGTCGCTGTGTGCGGTGCCACCGCAATGTGGGTGGACTGCTACCGTGCTAAGCACGCGTTATGGAAATAATGCAAAAATGTGTAAAGAGGGAGTAGCTTATGCTCTCCCTTATTCCATACTGATCCCCATTATTTCCTTGCAGCATATAGATATGCGAATTCCTTACTTCCCCCTACCTGTACTACAGGTATGCTGGGTCGGTATCCCAATTTCATACAGTTAAGGACAGGCCATGAGTAAGATTTATGAAGACAACTCGCTGACTATCGGTCATACGCCCCTGGTTCGACTGAACCGTATCGGTAATGGACGCATCCTGGCGAAGGTCGAATCTCGTAACCCGAGCTTCAGCGTGAAATGCCGTATCGGTGCAAACATGATTTGGGATGCCGAAAAACGTGGCGTGCTGAAGCCTGGCGTTGAGCTGGTTGAGCCTACCAGCGGCAACACCGGTATTGCTCTGGCTTACGTGGCAGCCGCGCGCGGCTATAAGCTGACGCTGACCATGCCTGAAACCATGAGTATTGAACGTCGCAAGCTGCTGAAAGCGCTGGGTGCAAACCTGGTGCTGACCGAAGGCGCGAAAGGCATGAAAGGGGCCATCCAGAAAGCCGAAGAGATTGTGGCGAGCGACCCGGCCAAATACCTGTTGCTGCAGCAGTTCAGCAACCCGGCAAACCCGGAGATTCATGAGAAAACCACCGGCCCGGAAATCTGGGAAGATACCGACGGCCAGGTTGATGTTTTCATCTCCGGCGTGGGTACCGGCGGCACCCTGACGGGCGTATCGCGCTATATTAAAGGCACCAAAGGCAAAAAAGATTTAATCACCGTGGCCGTGGAGCCAACCGACTCTCCAGTAATTGCTCAGGCGCTGGCGGGTGAAGAGCTGAAACCAGGCCCGCATAAAATCCAGGGCATTGGCGCAGGCTTCATTCCGGGTAACCTGGATCTGAAGCTGATCGACAAGGTTGTCGCTATTACTAACGAAGAGGCGATCTCCACCGCGCGTCGTCTGATGGACGAAGAAGGCATTCTGGCCGGTATCTCCTCAGGAGCGGCCGTCGCGGCGGCGCTCAAGCTTCAGGAAGATGAAACCTTTACCAATAAGAATATTGTGGTTATCCTGCCCTCCTCGGGTGAGCGTTACTTAAGTACTGCCCTGTTCGCCGATCTCTTTACTGAAAAAGAGCTGCAACAGTAATGCCAGCATGTTAAAAACGCGTAAAAAAGCACCTTTTCGGGTGCTTTTTTGTGGTCTGCTTCAAAGTTTTACCCCTCCTGGCATTGATTCACCCCGTCTGGTCTGGTATTTAAACCAGCAATTATTTTGAAGCGCGAAATTAATCATTCAACGAAATCGCCTTGCTGAATCGATTTTATGATTTGGTTCAAGTCTTGCTTTCACTGCATAATGTTTAATGACGGTAGAAACGTCAGCGCTAACAATACAGGCTAAAGTTAAGTCGCCAGGCTAGACTTTAGTTCCACAACACTAAACCTATAAGTTGGGGAAATACAATGTTCCAGCAAGAAGTTACCATTACCGCTCCGAACGGTCTGCATACCCGCCCTGCTGCTCAGTTTGTTAAAGAAGCGAAAGGCTTCACTTCTGAAATCACTGTGACTTCCAACGGCAAAAGCGCCAGCGCAAAAAGCCTGTTCAAACTGCAAACTCTGGGCCTGACTCAGGGTACCGTTGTGACCATCTCCGCAGAAGGCGAAGATGAGCAGAAAGCAGTTGAGCATCTGGTAAAACTGATGGCTGAGCTCGAGTAAGTTTACGGGTTCTTTTATATATCAGTCACAAGTAAGGTAGGGTTATGATTTCAGGCATTTTAGCATCCCCGGGTATCGCTTTCGGCAAAGCACTGCTGCTGAAAGAAGACGAGATCGTCATCGACCGGAAAAAAATTTCTGCCGACAAGGTTGATCAGGAAGTTGAACGTTTTCTGAGCGGTCGTGCCAAGGCATCTGCGCAACTGGAAGCGATCAAAACTAAAGCTGGTGAAACTTTCGGTGAAGAAAAAGAAGCCATCTTCGAAGGGCACATCATGCTGCTCGAAGATGAGGAGCTGGAGCAGGAAATCATAGCCCTGATTAAAGATAAAGGCATGACGGCTGATGCAGCTGCGCATGAAGTTATCGAAGGTCAGGCAACTGCCCTGGAAGAACTGGATGATGAATACCTGAAAGAGCGTGCGGCGGACGTACGTGACATCGGTAAGCGCCTGCTGCGCAACATCCTGGGTCTGGCCATTATCGATCTGAGCGCGATTCAGGACGAAGTTATCCTGGTTGCCGCCGATCTGACCCCGTCTGAAACCGCACAGCTGAACCTGAACAAGGTGCTGGGTTTCATCACCGATGCGGGTGGACGTACCTCCCACACCTCTATCATGGCGCGTTCTCTGGAACTGCCTGCCATCGTGGGTACCGGTAGCGTCACCTCTCAGGTGAAAAACGACGACTATCTGATTCTGGATGCCGTAAACAATGTGGTTTACGTCAACCCAACTAACGACGTGATCGAGCAGCTGCGCACCGTTCAGGAGCAGGTTGCTACCGAGAAAGCGGAACTCGCTAAGCTGAAAGATCTGCCAGCCATTACGCTGGACGGTCATCAGGTTGAAGTTTGCGCTAACATCGGTACCGTCCGCGACGTCGACGGCGCTGAGCGCAACGGCGCGGAAGGTGTCGGTCTGTATCGTACTGAATTCCTGTTCATGGACCGCGACGCGCTGCCAACCGAAGAAGAGCAGTTCGCTGCTTACAAAGCGGTGGCTGAAGCCTGTGGCTCTCAGGCGGTTATCGTACGTACGATGGACATCGGTGGCGACAAAGAGTTGCCGTACATGAACTTCCCGAAAGAAGAGAACCCGTTCCTGGGCTGGCGTGCGGTTCGTATCGCCATGGATCGTAAAGAGATCCTGCGTGACCAGGTTCGCGCTATCCTGCGTGCCTCTGCGTTCGGTAAGCTGCGCATTATGTTCCCGATGATCATCTCTGTTGAAGAAGTGCGTGCACTGAAAAAAGAGATCGAAATCTACAAACAGGAGCTGCGCGACGAAGGCAAAGCCTTTGACGAGTCAATTGAGATCGGCGTAATGGTGGAAACACCTGCGGCGGCGACCATTGCGCGTCATTTAGCCAAAGAAGTTGATTTCTTTAGTATCGGTACCAATGATTTAACGCAGTACACCCTGGCAGTTGACCGTGGTAATGATATGATTTCACATCTCTACCAGCCAATGTCACCGTCCGTACTGACGCTTATTAAGCAAGTTATTGATGCTTCTCATGCAGAAGGTAAATGGACTGGCATGTGCGGTGAGCTTGCAGGCGACGAACGTGCTACACTTCTGTTGCTGGGTATGGGTCTGGACGAATTCTCTATGAGCGCCATTTCCATCCCTCGCATTAAGAAGATTATCCGTAACACGAACTTCGAAGATGCGAAGGTATTAGCAGAGCAGGCTCTTGCTCAACCGACAACGGACGAGTTAATGACGCTGGTTAACAAGTTCATTGAAGAAAAAACAATCTGCTAATCCACGAGATGCGGCCCAATTACTGCTTAGGAGAAGATCATGGGTTTGTTCGATAAACTGAAATCTCTGGTTTCTGATGACAAGAAAGACTCCGGAACTATTGAGATTGTTGCTCCGCTCTCCGGCGAGATCGTCAACATCGAAGACGTGCCGGATGTAGTGTTTGCTGAGAAAATCGTTGGTGATGGCATTGCTATCAAACCAACTGGCAACAAAATGGTTGCTCCAGTTGACGGCACCATCGGTAAAATTTTTGAAACCAACCATGCGTTCTCTATCGAATCTGATAGCGGTATCGAACTGTTCGTTCACTTCGGTATCGACACCGTTGAACTGAAAGGCGAAGGCTTCAAACGTATCGCAGAAGAAGGCCAGCGCGTTAAAGTTGGCGACCCGGTGATTGAATTCGATCTGCCACTGCTGGAAGAAAAAGCCAAGTCTACCCTGACGCCGGTTGTTATCTCCAACATGGATGAAATCAAAGAACTGATCAAACTGTCTGGCAGCGTGACCGTGGGTGAAACCCCGGTTATCCGCATCAAGAAGTAATTCTTGCCGCACAGAAAAATGGCGCCTTCGGGCGCCATTTTTGTTTATGCAGGAAGAATAAGCTCGTCATAGCCTTTTTCATGCGTGAACATCATCACCTCGGTGACGCGGTCCCCCGCCCTGCGAATCGCCTCTGCAACGCTCTTTCCTTCAACGATACCGCTCACCAGCTCAGAGCAGAACAGATCGCCGGTGCCTTTCAGGTCCGTCTTCACGCGTGGGTGCGCGCTCACGGTAACGCCTTCCTGGGTGACCAGCACCACATGGATGTTTTCCGGGGCGTCAGCAACGGGCGCGCTGGTGATGGCTACCCATTTCAGCGTGTCTGAGAGCAACCCCTGAGCCGCCGCGATGGCGCTTTCAGGCGTGCGGCACGGTTTGCCGCTGAGCACCTCGAGTTCAAAGACGTTAGGCGTAATCCCCTGCGCCAGCGGCAGCAGATGCTGGCGGTAGGCTTCCGGGATATCGGGCTTCACGTACATGCCGCTATCGATATCCCCGATAACCGGGTCAACAAGCACCAGCAGGTCGGGATGCTGAACTTTGATCGCTTTCAGCCAGTGAGACAGCAGCGCAATCTGGCTGGCGCTACCCATATAGCCCGTGGTCACGGCTTTCAGCTCGCGCAAAATCTCGCGCTCTTCCAGCGCCTTCAGATAGCCGCTAAACCACTCGTCCGGGATTACCCCGCCGTAAAACGTATCGTAATGGGGTGTGTTGCTGAACAGCACCGTTGGCACCGCCGTAACGTTCAGTTGATGGGTCCTGATATTCGGCACCGCAATGCTGTTACCCACGCTGCCGTAAACCACCTGCGACTGCACGGCAACAATGTCGGTTTGCTGCGCCCGGGTTTTATCCCGGAATAAAATCATCTCCATGACGCTTAAATCCCCGCCCCCTGCGAATAACTCTCTTCACCAAAGACGCCGGTAGACAGATAACGATCCCCGCGATCGCAGATTATCGCCACCACCACCGCGCCCGGATTGTCCTGCGCTACCCGGATCGCACCGGCTACCGCGCCGCCCGAACTGACGCCGCAGAAGATACCTTCACGCACGGCCAGCTCACGCATGGTATTCTCCGCCTCACGCTGGTGAATATCCAGCACCAGGTCCACCAGTTGCGCATTAAAAATGCCCGGCATGTACTCTGCGGGCCAGCGGCGAATGCCGGGGATGCTGCTTCCCTCTTCCGGCTGCAGGCCGACGATGGTGACCGCTTTTTCCTGCTCACGCAGAAAACGCGACACGCCGGTAATGGTGCCGGTTGTGCCCATGCTGGAGACAAAGTGGCTGATGCGCCCCCCGGTTTGCTGCCAGATTTCTGGCCCGGTGGTGGTGTAGTGAGCGTACGGGTTATCGGGATTGTTGAACTGGTCGAGCAGCTTGCCTTCGCCGCGCCCGGCCATCTCTAACGCCAGGTCGCGCGCCCCTTCCATCCCCTGCTCTTTGGTGACCAGAATCAGCTCTGCACCGTAGGCACGCATTGCCGCACGGCGCTCCTGGCTCATGTTGTCCGGCATCAAAAGCTTCATCCGGTAGCCTTTGAGCGCGGCTATCATCGCCAGCGCAATGCCCGTGTTGCCGCTGGTTGCCTCAATCAATACGTCGCCGGGCTTAATTTCACCGCGTTTTTCGGCCTCGACTATCATCGACAGCGCCGCCCGATCTTTTACCGATCCAGCGGGGTTGTTGCCTTCAAGTTTGACCCAGATTTCGCTGCCGTTGCCAGGCCCCAGGCGCTGTAGTTTGACCAGAGGGGTATTGCCGATGGTGTGTTCTAATGTATTCATGATCGCTGTCCAATAAAAAGCCCGGTGGCGCGCAGCGATCCGGGCCTACAGACGTCATATTGTAGGCCGGGTAAGCGCAGCGCCACCCGGCAAAACTACGTAATCCTAACCTATCAGGCCGACTCCGCCAGAGCAATATCCTCGCGCGTCTCAATACGCTCGTTGCCATGATAAATACGGGCATGCTGCAGGCCCACAAACAGGCGTTCACCCCGGTGCGGCGGCACGTCATCACGCATCACCACGGTCAGCGGCTCGGTGTACCAGCCCAGCGGTTGTACCACCAGTTGGGTGTAGTGCCCTTTAGGGCTAGCCTCAAGAACCTGCACCGGCAGCGGTGAATCCAGGCTGGTACGACGGCTGACGTCCACTTCCCACGGACGCAGGAACAGATCCACCGGCCCCTGATGGGCGGAAGTGTAGCCCAGCGGCCAGCGGTGCGCACCGACGTGGAACTGGCCGCCGCGAATGGTGCCCTGCAGGCGGTTCACTTCCCCCATGAATTCGAGCACGAAGCGGGTGGACGGCTCGCGCCAGAGTTGTTCCGGCTCGTCAACCTGCTCAATGTTCCCCTGGCTCATCACCACCACGCGGTCCGCGACTTCCATCGCCTCTTCCTGATCGTGGGTCACGAAGACGCTGGTAAACTTCAGCTCTTCGTGCAGCTGACGCAGCCAGCGGCGTAGCTCTTTTCGCACCTGCGCGTCCAGCGCGCCGAACGGTTCGTCCAGCAGCAGGATCTGCGGCTCAACGGCCAGCGCCCGCGCCAGGGCGACACGCTGTTTCTGACCGCCGGAAAGCTGGGCGGGAAAACGATCTGCCAGATGGGCGAGCTGCACCATCTCCAGCAGTTTGGTCACTTTCGCTTTGATGGCTGTCGCATTGGGACGTTCGCGACGGGGCAACACGGTCAGGCCAAAGGCGATGTTGTCGAATACGGTCATGTGGCGGAACAGCGCGTAGTGCTGGAACACAAAGCCCACCTTACGGTCGCGGGCATGCAGGCGGCTCACGTCGGTACCGTGGAAGCGGATGTGTCCGCTGGTCTGGTGCTCAAGCCCGGCGATGATGCGCAGCAGCGTGGTTTTACCGGAACCAGACGGCCCCAGCAGCGCGACCATTTGTCCGGAAGGGATATCCAGCGAGATATCATTCAGCACCTGGGTGCGACCAAAAGACTTCTTAATATTGGCAATCTCAATGCTCATGATTTCCCTCCTGATGCTGACGTTTTTCCTGATTCTCTAAACGCCACTGCACCACACTCTTCAAAAACAGGGTCAAAATCGCCATCAGCGTCAGCAACGCTGCGGCAGTAAAGGAACCGACGGTGTTGTAGTCCTGTTCCAGTAATTCAATCTGTAACGGCAGCGACAGGGTTTCGCCGCGGATCGAGCCGGACACCACCGACACCGCACCAAATTCGCCAATTGCGCGGGCGTTGGTCAGCACCACGCCATAGAGCAATGCCCAGCGGATATTCGGCAGCGTGACGCGACGGAACATCTGCCAGCCGGAGGCGCCCAGCAGCACCGCCGCTTCGTCTTCATGGCTGCCCTGGCTTAGCATCACCGGAACCAGTTCACGCACCACAAACGGACAGGTGACAAAAACCGTCACCAGCACCATGCCGGGCCAGGCAAACATGATTTGCAGGTTATGCTCGTCCAGCCAGCCGCCCAGCGGGCCGTTGGAGCCGTAGAACAGCAGGTAAACCAGGCCCGCCACCACCGGCGAAACCGCAAAGGGGATATCCAGCAGGGTCAGTAAAAGCTGGCGGCCTGGGAAGTTAAAGCGCGTCACCAGCCAGGCCAGCAGCGTACCGAACACCAGGTTCACCGGCACGGTGATCAGCGCAATCAGCACGGTCAGCCAGATGGCGTGGAGCATATCCGGGTTCGCCAGGTTTTCCAGCGCAGGCATCAGCCCTTTGCTGAACGCCTGTACAAAGATGTAGACCATCGGCACGACGAGAATAAACGCCGACACCAGCACGCCCGTGCCAATCAGAAACCATTTACCCCAGTTGATACGGGGCGCGTCATAGCGCTTCAATTGAGTAACTTCCGCCATCAGTGACCTACCACGCGTCGACCAAAGCGACTTTGCAGAGTGTTAATCGAGAACAGCAGCAGCAGCGACGCGGCGAGGATCACCGAGGCAATCGCACTGGCCGCCGGATAATCAAACTCCTGCAAACGCACAAAAATCATCAGCGAGGTCACTTCCGTTTTCCATGCGATATTCCCGGCGATGAAAATCACCGCGCCGAACTCACCGAGGCTGCGGGTAAACGACAGCGCCACGCCCGCCAGCAGCGCCGGAGACAGCTCCGGCAGCACCACCTTGCGAAAGCTCTGCCAGCGCGTGGCCCCCAGCGTTTCTGCCGCCTCTTCATACTCCGGGCCTAACTCTTCCAGCACCGGCTGAACGGTACGCACCACGAACGGGATGCTGGTGAAAGCCATCGCCACTGCGATACCAAGCCAGGTATAGGTCACTTTGATATCAAACTTCGCCAGCCACTCGCCGTAAAACCCGTTGACGGAGAACAGTGACGCCAGCGTTAAGCCTGCAACCGCGGTCGGCAGCGCAAACGGCAGGTCCATCAGCGCATCCAGCAGCGTACGGCCCGGAAAACGGTAGCGGGTTAAGATCCACGCCATCAGCAGGCCGAACACGCCGTTAAAAATGGAGGCCACAAACGCCGACAGCAGCGTGACCTTATAGGCCGCCACCACCTGCGGGTTGGTAATGACCTCCCAGTACTGCGCCCAGCTCATCTGCGCGAGCTGCATGACCAGCGCGCTGAGCGGCAAGAGCAAAATCAGGCAGACGAACAGCAGGCTGGTCCCGAGGCTCAGGGTAAAGCCCGGCAGCACGCGTCTTGTTGATCCTGCAAACATTACTTACGCCCCGCCGCCAGCAGTTTGTCTAACTCTCCGCCACTGACAAAGTGCGTCTTCATCACCTCAGGCCACGCGCCAAAATGATCTTCCACGCGGAACAACTCGGTCTGCGGGAATTTATCCTTCAGCGTGTTCATCACGTCCGGGTTATTCACGCGGTAGTAATAATCAGTAATGATGGTCTGCGCCTGCGGGCTGTACAGATAGTTCAGGTAAGCCTTCGCCGCCTTCTCGGTGCCGTTGGCCTTCACGTTTTTATCCACCCACGCCACCGGGAACTCGGCCAGGATGTTGGTTTTCGGGATGACCACCTCGAAGCCCTGCGCCTCGTACTGTTTGCGGATGTTGTTCACTTCCGATTCGAAGCTGATCAGCACGTCACCCAGGCCGCGCTCGGCGAAGGTGGTGGTGGCTCCGCGTCCGCCGGTATCAAACACCTCGACGTTTTTCAGGAACTGGGTCATGAACTGCTCGGTTTTGGCTTTATCGTTGCCGTCCGCCTTGTCCGCCGCGCCCCACGCGGCCAGATAGGTGTAGCGCGCGTTACCGGAGGTTTTTGGGTTCGGGAAGACAAGCTTCACGTCGGAACGCACGAGATCGTTCCAGTCGTGGATATTTTTCGGGTTGCCCTTGCGCACCAGGAAGCCCATGGTGGAGTAGAACGGCGAACTGTTGTTCGGCAGGCGGCTCTGCCAGTCCGCCGGGATCAGCTTGCCCTTGTCGTGCAGGATCTGTACATCCGTTACCTGGTTATACGTCACCACGTCCGCTTTCAGCCCCTGCAGGATCGCCAGCGCCTGCTTGGACGAACCGGCATGAGACTGCTTAATGGTCAGCTTGTCGCCGTTGTTGTCTTTAGCCCACTGCTGTTCAAACGGCGGGTTAAGGGCGGCAAACAGCTCGCGGGAGACATCATACGAGCTGTTCAGCAGCTCGGTTGCCTGCGCCTGTGCCACCAGCAGTAAACCTGCCAGCGCCAGGGAACCTTTTTTCAGTACAGAAGCGGCCATTACGCACCCTTATAAATGAGATGACTATCTTATGGTCATAATATTTATAACGAGGACGAAAGGAGTAACGGTTTTATATACCGTTTGGTGATTTAGAAGCAGAAAAGAGAATAAGGCTGCGGGGAAAATTGCCGGGTGGCGCTAACGCTTACCCGGCCTGGGTATGGGGAGCGGTTTACAGCGCGAGCAGTCGCTCTACGGACGGCGCAAAGTAGTAGCCGCCGGTCACCGGTTTGGTGAAGCGCAGCATGGCGTCGCGCTTGCCGTCGGTGTCGCCGAACATGCTCAGCAGTTGCTGTTCAATGTTATACAGGCGCGCGCAGTAGGCGCAGAAGTAAAGGCCGTGCGTGCCGCTGGCGGTGCCGTACGGCAGGCTCTGGCGCACAATCTTCAGCCCTTTGCCGTCTTCCTTGAGGTCTACGCGAGTCAGGTGCGAGGTCACAGGACGGACGTCGCCGTCGATCTCTTCGTTGGCGTCCTTGGTGCGGCCGATCATCATCTCCTGATCGTGCACGCTCATGCGGTTAAGCTGCTTGAGGTTATGTTCCCAGCGCTGGACGAACACGTAGCTGCCGCCCGCGTCCACGCCGTCTTTGATCACCGCCACTTCGCGACGCGTCTCTTCACCCGCCGGGTTTTCGGTTCCGTCAACGAAGCCGCTCAAATCGCGCTCTTCCACCCAGCGGAAACCGTGCACCTCTTCCTGCACCTTGATGCTGTCGCCAAAGGCCTCCAGCGCCGCCTGGGCCACGGAAAAGTTCAGGTCATGACGCAGGGAAAGGATATGGATCAGCACGTCGTACTGGGTTGCCGGGGCCAGGCCTTTGCCGTAAGGGATGAAATCTTTCAGCTCTTGCGCTCCTTCGCCGCCGCTCAGCTGGCGCCAGACGTTATTGCCAAACGCGACAACCGCGCCAAGGTGGGCATCCGGGAATGTCGCCTGAAACGTCGCCAGTTTATCGATAAAAATTTTGCTGGCCGCACGCAGGGCATCCACGTCCCCGTTGACGTTGGCTTCAATCCAAATCGCCGCGCGGCAATGTTCTGGCAAAATGCCACTCTGAACCTGAGACATCGTTCCTCCTGAAAAAAAGATGCCACGGTAGCGTGGCATTGATGGCGGCTATTATACCTGGATTTCAGCGAGGCGGTTTGTTCAGGCGCAAATTACTGCTTCCAGATAATCTTGCTCACTTTCCAGGTTTTCAGCGTGTCGTCAGACGGCATTAACCCTTCCGGGCCGCTCCACTCGCCGGTGAAGAGATAGCTGATGTGCAGGCTGCCCTCCGCCTTACACTCTACCGCGACGCGGTCGTCCGACGGCACGCTGGCGCAGTGACCAAAGGCTTTTTGATAAAGATCGCCAAACGGCGTGCCGACCTTCACGCCGCTCGCCGTAGGAATGTCCTCATCCATCACCGCCACGCGATTAACGGTGCCGTTATCGCCGTTGATCACCAGCGCCAGTTTGTCATCCTTCAGGGCTTCAAAATAACGCACGATGGTGCCGTTTTCGGTTTTCATACCGCTGCGCAGGCGGTAGTCACTGCCCAGCGCGTCCTGAATGGCGTCCTGGTTCAGCGCGGTGGCGGCGGTGATGTTACCCACGCCCTGCTCGGTGACTTCCGTTGAAGAGCCAAACCAGTTCCACGGATAGGCTGCAGACCAGTTAACGGAGGAGAGCGTTGAGCAGCCGGTTAACGCCAGCGGCAGAGCGCATAAAAGTAAACGCAGCGATTTCATTAAAACGTCCTTTCTTAGTCAATCAACGCTTGTTGGAGTGCGGCATCGGCAAAAAGTGCCGCTTAATCTTTCTCGGGGGTAAAACAGGCGCGCAGACGCGGGTTGGTCAGCAGCCACAGCAGCGCGACGATGTCCGCCACCACCAGCGCAACCCCGATGCCCGACAGCGGCTCGCCGTTAAGCCAGAGCCACGGCTGCCAGCCCAGCAGCACCACCTGCGCAAGGATCAACAGCCCGCGCAGCGCGCTCCAGACGCGCGGGATAACCTGCCGCCGTCCGCTGCACAGAAACGCCAGCACCGCAGGCACGCCGGGCAGCAGTCCGAGCCAGAACGCGTCGTGGTCGGGGTAGAACAGATTCAGCAGCGTGTCGCCCTGCCCGCGCGACGCGCCGGCCATCACAAACAGTACCCAGGTGCGTGCCTGTAACAGCAGCACGCACCAGAACAGAAAGGGCAAACGAAGACGACCCTGGGTGTCGTAATCGGCAGGGTGAAACTCAATACTCTTCATCTTCGATCAAACGCTTACCTAAACTCAGCACGTCGGCATGCTCATAGCCCAGACGCTCATACATGCCCAGCACCACGTCGTTGTCTTCCCGCACCATGATCTGGATCTTCGGACAGCCGCGAGCAATCAGTTTCTTTTCCAGACGATTAAGCAGCGCGTTAGCTATGCCGCGCGCGCGGTATTCCGGATGAACGCCCAGATAATAGGCCGAGCCGCGATGTCCGTCGTAACCGCCCATCACCGTACCGACCACCTCGCCATTCACTTCCGCAATCAGGAACAGACTGACGTCGTGATTGACCTTACGTTCGATATCCATTTCCGGATCGTTCCACGGACGCAGCAAATCGCAGCGCTCCCAAAGGGTAATCACCTCTTCGAAATCTTCCTGGCGAAAAACGCGTATCTCCATGGTATTAACCGCCTTTTTGGGTTTAAAAACAGTAATTATCGCCCGAACGCCCCGTTTAGCCAATATGCGGGGAAAATCTCGCCAAAATTTGGCATAATGTCACTTTGTCACGTATTGAAATGAAAAGTAAAACAATTCTCAATAAGGACTGTCGTAACGCCAAACGCGATACGATATAACACCAGGACCCCAATTTTTACTATTCAGGCCGCATGAGCACATTCAAACCATTAAAAGCACTCACATCGCGTCGTCAGGTTCTCAAAGCGGGGCTGGCGGCCTTAACGTTAACGGGCATCGCAAAGCAGGCTCAGGCAAAAGACGAGAGCACGCTAAAAACCCATAACGGGCACAGCAAGCCAAAAGCTAAAAAAGCGGGCGCACGACGCCTGGTTATGCTGGATCCGGGTCATGGGGGCATTGATACCGGCGCCATTGGAAGAAACGGTTCGAAAGAAAAACACGTCGTGCTGGCGATTGCAAAAAATGTGCGATCGATTTTACGCAACAACGGCATTGACGCGCGTCTGACGCGCACCGGCGACACCTTTATTCCCCTGTACGACCGCGTTGAAATCGCCCATCAGCACGGCGCCGATCTGTTTATGTCGATTCACGCCGACGGCTTTACTAATCCATCCGCGGCGGGCGCATCGGTGTTTGCCCTCTCTAACCGTGGGGCCAGTAGCGCCATGGCTAAATACCTCTCCGACCGTGAAAACCGGGCGGACGAAGTGGCCGGGAAGAAAGCGACCGACAAAGATCACCTGCTCCAGCAGGTGCTGTTTGACCTGGTTCAGACGGACACCATTAAAAACAGCCTGACGCTCGGCTCGCATATCCTGAAAAAGATCAAGCCCGTGCATCGGTTGCACAGTAAAGGCACCGAGCAGGCGGCGTTTGTGGTGCTGAAATCGCCGTCGATCCCCTCGGTGCTGGTTGAAACCTCGTTTATCACCAACCCGGAAGAGGAGCGACTGCTCGGTACTACGGCGTTTCGCCAGAAGATCGCCAATGCCATTGCCTCCGGGATCATCAGTTATTTCAACTGGTTTGATAATCAAAAAGCGCACTCCAGGAAACGTTAATGAAACCCAATGCACAGCGGGTGAAATCCTTCCTGATGCAGCTGCAGGATGAGATTTGCCAGAAACTGGCCGCCGAAGACGGCGGTGAATTCCAGGAAGATAGCTGGCAGCGCGACGCGGGCGGCGGTGGCCGAAGCCGCGTGCTGCGTAACGGCGGCGTCTTTGAGCAGGCCGGCGTAAACTTTTCCCACGTTCATGGCGATGCCATGCCCGCCTCCGCAACCGCGCACCGCCCGGAGCTGGCGGGCCGTAGCTTCGAGGCGATGGGCGTATCGCTGGTGGTGCATCCGCATAATCCCTTTGTGCCGACCAGCCACGCCAACGTGCGTTTTTTCATTGCGGAAAAACCGGGGGCCGATCCGGTCTGGTGGTTTGGCGGCGGGTTCGATCTTACGCCCTACTACGGCTTTGAAGAGGACGCCGTGCACTGGCACACCACCGCGCGCGACCTGTGCCTGCCGTTTGGCGAAGACGTTTACCCGACCTACAAAAAGTGGTGCGACGACTATTTCTATCTCAAGCACCGCGATGAGCAGCGCGGCATTGGCGGGCTGTTCTTTGACGATCTCAACACGCCGGATTTTGACACCGCGTTTCGCTTTATGCAGGCGGTAGGCCAGGGCTTTACCGACGCCTACCTGCCCATCGTCGAGCGGCGCAAAAACACCGATTACGGCGTGCGCGAACGGGAGTTCCAGCTCTATCGACGCGGGCGCTACGTGGAGTTCAACCTGGTGTGGGATCGCGGTACGCTGTTTGGCCTGCAAACCGGCGGGCGCACGGAGTCGATCCTGATGTCGATGCCGCCGCTGGTGCGCTGGGAGTACAACTTTGATCCGAAAGAAGGCAGCCCTGAGGCTGCCCTGAAAGCGTTTATTCGGGTTCGGGACTGGGTTTAATGCCGGCGCTTGCCCGGCCTGCATTATCCGTAGGTCGGGTAAGCGAATGCGCCACCCGACACCACGCCCTTACAGCGGCTGCGTCTGCGCCTCAACCACCGCCAGCGCCACCATGTTCACAATCCGCCGCACAGAGGCAATCGGTGTTAACACATGCACCGGCTTCGAGATGCCCATCAGCACCGGTCCTACGGTGACCCCTTCAGAGCTGGACACGCGCAGCAGGTTGTAGCTGATCCGCGCCGCTTCGACGTTCGGCATGATCAGCACGTTAGCCGAGCCTTTCAGCGGGCTGTCCGGCATCCGTTCGTTGCGAATGCTCTCCACCAGCGCGGCATCGCCGTGCATCTCACCGTCGATCATCAGCTCCGGCGCACGCTCGCGCACCCGCTCCAGCGTCTCGCGCATTTTGCAGGCCGCCGCAGATTTCGAGGAACCAAAGTTTGAATGAGAGAGCAGCGCAACTTTCGGCTCGATACCAAACCGGCGCACGGTTTCCGCCGCCATCACGGTGATTTCCGCCAGCTGCTCCGGCGTCGGATCGTCGTTGACGTAGGTATCCGCAATAAAGGTGTTCCCGCTAGGCAGCAGCAGCGCGTTCATTGCCCCGGCGGTATGCACCCCGTCGCGATAGCCGAAGATCTCCTGCACCACGCTGAAATGCTCATGGTAATCACCGACAGTGCCGCAGATCAGCGCATCTGCTTCACCACGCTGAACCATGATCGCGCCGATCACCGTGGTGTTGCTGATCACGGCTTTCTGCGCCTGCTCCTGGGTGATCCCGCGACGTTTCATGATCGCGTAGTATTCGTTCCAGTACTCTTTGAAACGCGGATCGGATTCGTTGTTAACGATCTCAAAGTCCACGCCCGGCTTAATCTGTAGCCCCAGCTTCTGGATACGCATCTCGATTACGCTCGGACGGCCAATCAGGATTGGTTTCGCCAGCCCTAAGGTGATCAGCTCCTGCGTCGCGTGCAGCACGCGCGCCTCCTCCCCTTCCGCCAGCACCACGCGCTTCGCGTCGGCGCGCGCCTGGGAGAAGATCGGCTTCATGAACAGGTTGGTTTTGTAAACAAACTCGGTGAGCTTATCGACGTAGGCATCGAAATCCTGAATCGGACGCGTCGCCACGCCGGAGTCCATCGCCGCTTTGGCTACCGCTGGCGCGATTTTGACAATCAAACGCGGGTCGAACGGTTTAGGAATGATGTAGTCCGGGCCAAAGCTCAGATCCTGATCGCCATAGGCTGAGGCAACCACTTCGCTCTGCTCGGCGTGGGCCAGCTCGGCGATGGCGTGAACAGCGGCCAGCTTCATCTCTTCGTTGATTGCCGTCGCACCCACGTCCAGCGCGCCGCGGAAGATGAACGGGAAGCACAGCACGTTGTTCACCTGGTTTGGGTAGTCCGAACGACCGGTACAGATAATGGCGTCTTCACGCACCGCTTTCGCCAGCGGCGGCAGGATTTCCGGCTCCGGGTTCGCCAGCGCCAGGATCATCGGCGCGCGCGCCATCTTCTGCACCATCTCCTGGGTCAGGACTTTCGGTCCGGAGCAGCCCAGGAAGATATCCGCGCCCTCGATCACGTCGTCCAGGGTCCGTTTTCCGTCATCGTCCACCGCGTACGCCGCTTTGGTTTCCGCCATGTTTGGCTCGCGGTCTTTATAGATCACGCCTTTGGAGTCGCAGACCACAATGTTGTGCTTCTGCATCCCAAGCGCCACCAGCAGGTTCATACAGGCAATCGCCGCCGCGCCCGCACCCGAGACCACCATGCGCACGTCAGACAGATTTTTTTCCACCACCCGCAGGCCGTTCAGAATGGCCGCGGTGCTGATAATCGCCGTGCCGTGCTGGTCATCGTGGAACACGGGAATGTTCATGCGCTCGCGCAGCTTTTGCTCGATATAGAAACATTCCGGCGCTTTGATATCTTCCAGGTTGATGCCGCCGAATGTGGGCTCCAGGGCTGCCACCACGTTGATGAATTTGTCCGGGTTCAGCTCGTCCACTTCGATATCAAACACGTCGATACCGGCAAATTTCTTGAACAGTACGCCCTTCCCTTCCATCACCGGCTTACCCGCCAGCGCACCGATATTGCCTAATCCCAGTACCGCCGTGCCGTTGGAGATCACCGCCACCAGATTACCGCGCGCGGTGTATTTGTAGGCTGCCAGCGGGTCTTTTTCAATTTCCAGACACGGCGCGGCAACGCCCGGCGAGTAGGCCAACGCCAGATCGCGCTGGGTCGCCAGCGGCTTGGTAGGGGAAACCTGGATTTTGCCCGGAACCGGGAATTCATGAAAATCGAGAGCACTTTGTTTTAACTGATCATCCATCTTGTTATTCCTTCACGTATCGATCAAAAAGGGTGATGTTTACGATCCTGATGCACACCCTGGAGTGCCGCATAGTATCGCCGCAGGTGGCCGACTAAACTTTGAAGGCTGCCAAACTCTCACCATTGCAGAACAAAAATTGTTATCAATTTATAACAGTGATGTTACCCGTCTCAGAAAGCAATGCCTCCCCCGTCTGCTATGCTTTTTTGTTAAGTCGATCATGATTTTCGCAGAAGTGTGAACAAACACACTCGACTAACTCTTTTATTTCCAAGGAGTAATTATTTATGAACCAGCTAGACGGCATCAAACAATTCACCACCGTAGTCGCGGACAGCGGCGATATCGAGTCTATCCGCAGCTATCAGCCGGAAGATGCGACCACCAACCCCTCGCTGCTGCTCAAAGCGGCAGGGCTTGAACATTTCAGTCATCTGATTGATGACGCCATCGCCTATGGCAAACAGCGCGGGAAAACCCAGGAGCAGCAGGTCGCCGAAGCCAGCGACAAGCTGGCGGTCAATATCGGTGCGGAAATTCTGAAAAGCATACCGGGACGCGTGTCGACCGAAGTGGACGCCCGCCTCTCCTTCGACCAGGAAAAAAGCATCAACAAAGCCCGCCGCCTGGTAGAGCTTTATCAGGAGCAGGGAATTGATAAATCGCGCATTCTGATCAAGCTCGCTTCAACCTGGGAAGGCATTCGTGCCGCCGAGGTGCTGGAAAAAGAGGGGATCCACTGCAACCTGACGCTGCTGTTCTCCTTTGCTCAGGCACGGGCCTGCGCCGAGGCGGGCGTGTTCCTCGTCTCGCCGTTCGTCGGGCGTATCTACGACTGGTATCAGGCAAAACAGCCCATGGACCCGTACGTGGTGGAAGAAGACCCCGGCGTGAAGTCGGTCCGCAATATCTATGACTATTACAAACAGCACCGCTACGAGACCATCGTGATGGGGGCCAGCTTCCGCCGCACCGAGCAGATCCTCGCCCTGGCAGGCTGTGACCGCCTGACTATCTCCCCTGACCTGCTGAAAAAGCTGCAGCAGAGCGACGAGACGGTGATCCGTAAACTGGTGCCGACCTCAACCGTGCTGCCAAAACCGAAAGCGATGACGGAGGCGGAGTTCCGCTGGGAGCACAACCAGGACGCAATGGCCGTCGATAAACTGGCGGAAGGCATTCGCCTGTTCGCCGTCGACCAGCGCAAACTTGAAGATCTTCTTGCCGCCAAACTTTAACCTTGCCATGGAGTGAACTATGTCCCGTAAAGAGCTCGCTAATGCCATTCGCGCCCTCAGCATGGATGCCGTGCAGAAAGCCAATTCCGGCCACCCTGGCGCCCCGATGGGCATGGCAGATATTGCCGAAGTGCTGTGGAACGACTTCCTGAAGCACAACCCGACCGATCCCACCTGGTACGATCGTGACCGTTTTATTCTCTCAAACGGCCATGCCTCCATGCTGCTCTATAGCCTGCTGCACCTCTCCGGCTACGATCTGCCGCTTGAGGAGATCAAAAACTTCCGCCAGCTGCATTCGAAAACGCCGGGCCACCCGGAGATTGGCTACACGCCGGGCGTAGAGACCACCACCGGGCCGCTCGGTCAGGGTCTGGCGAACGCCGTCGGTCTGGCCATTGCCGAGCGCACGCTGGGCGCGCAGTTTAACCAGCCGGGCCATGACATCGTTGACCACTACACCTATGTGTTTATGGGCGACGGCTGTCTGATGGAGGGGATCTCGCACGAGGTCTGCTCGCTGGCGGGCACGCTGGGGCTGGGCAAGCTGATTGGCTTCTACGATCACAACGGCATCTCGATTGACGGGGAAACCGAAGGCTGGTTTACCGACGACACGGCCAAACGCTTCGAGGCCTACCACTGGCACGTGGTGCACGAAATCGACGGTCACGACCCTGAGGCGGTGAAAAAAGCGATTCAGGAAGCGCAGAGCGTGAAGGACAAACCGTCCCTGATTATCTGCCGGACCACCATCGGCTTCGGCTCGCCTAACAAAGCGGGCAAGGAAGAGTCGCACGGCGCGGCGCTGGGCGAAGAAGAGGTGGCGCTGACCCGTCAGAAACTGGGCTGGAAATACCCGGCGTTCGAGATCCCAAAAGAGATCTACAAAGCCTGGGACGCGCGTGAAGCGGGTGAACACGCGCAGCACGCCTGGAACGAGAAGTTCGCCGCCTACAAAAAGGCGCATCCGGCGCTGGCCGCCGAGTTTTCCCGACGCATGAGCGGGGGTCTGCCGGAGGACTGGGAAGCGAAAACCCAGGCGCTGATTGAAGAGTTGCAGTCCAATCCGGCCAAAATTGCCACCCGTAAGGCATCGCAAAACACTCTAAATGCCATTGGCCCGATCCTGCCGGAACTGCTCGGCGGCTCGGCGGACCTGGCACCAAGTAACCTGACCATCTGGTCTGGCTCTAAATCCCTGAAGGAGGACGTGGCCGGGAACTACATTCACTACGGCGTGCGTGAATTCGGGATGACGGCCATTGCCAACGGTATCGCCCATCACGGCGGCTTTGTGCCTTATACCGCCACCTTCCTGATGTTTGTTGAATATGCCCGCAACGCGGCGCGTATGGCGGCGCTGATGAAGGCGCGGCAGATCATGGTCTACACCCACGACTCCATCGGTCTGGGGGAAGACGGGCCGACGCACCAGGCAGTTGAGCAGTTGGCGAGCCTGCGCCTGACGCCGAACTTCAGCACCTGGCGTCCGTGCGATCAGGTAGAGGCCGCGGTCGGCTGGAAGCTGGCGGTTGAACGCCACAACGGGCCGACGGCGCTGATCCTGTCGCGTCAGAATCTGGCGCAGATTGAGCGTACACCGGAGCAGGTGAAAAATATCGCCCGCGGCGGCTACATTCTGAAAGACAGCGGCGGCAAGCCGGACGTGATTTTGATTGCTACCGGTTCTGAGATTGAAATCACCGTTAAGGCAGCGGAGAAGCTGACCGCCGAAGGTCACGCGGTGCGCGTGGTCTCCCTGCCCTCTACCGATATTTTTGACGCACAGGATGAGGCTTACCGTGAATCGGTCCTGCCTTCAAACGTTGCGGCACGCGTGGCGGTGGAAGCGGGGATCGCCGACTACTGGTACAAGTATGTCGGGCTGAAAGGCGCGATTGTCGGGATGCGCGGCTACGGCGAATCGGCCCCAGCCGACAAGCTGTTCCCGTATTTTGGCTTTACGGTTGAGAACGTGGTGGAGAAGGCGCTAAGCGTGATGTAGTGCGGTTTTCGTTGCCGGGTGGCGGCGACGCCTTACCCGGCCTACGATGTGGTGGCTTTGCAGGCCGGGTAAGCGACAGCGCCATACGGCCAAATAACTACCGCGTGATCCACAGCGTGGGCCAGGCATCTGGCCCATTCCAGCCATCGCAGCTTGGCTCTTCCGCATAGCGCACCAGGCGAAAGCGCTGGCCGTCAAAACGCCAGCGCGTCTGGATGCCGCAATCCCCGATACCGCGTCCTAACGCGAGGGTCGTCAACTCCCGGTTTTTCCCATCGAAGCTGGCATTCATCAGCTCCATCTCACTGCTCTCGCTTGACGGGGTAAACGGCAGCCGCAGCCTGACGGTACGGGCCGCGAACGGCTTTTTGCGTGACACCAGCCATGCCAGATCGACAGTGTTGTACGCCCCCGCCTCACAGCTGACGATCAGCAGCGCTTTGTCATCCGTTAACGCCGTGACGCGGACCTCGCGACGGCTGGGATCCAGCGAGCACTGGCTGTTATTCATCCGCCAAGTGCCATAGTCCAGCAGATCGTTTAGCTCAGCGTGAGTAAGCGGCGTGGGCGTCGGATTGACTGTCGCCACCTTTTTGAGGGCTGGCGCAGGGGGAACGCTCAGCGGCGGATCGTCCCCTTTTTTAATCCAGGCGGTTTCGCTGCCGACACGCTTTTGCTGAGCGTCTATAAACAGCAGCGCGGCTTTAAGGCCGTCCAGTGATGCAATCTGCCTGCCGCCGCGCAGCGTCAGCGTATGCCCTTCCTGTATATGCTTTAAAAAGGCAGAGATGGTCGCCGCATCTTCGGTTTTCAGGTGCCAGGGCGTAAGCTGCCAGCGCTGCGGGTCAAGCTTCACCGGCGCGTTGTCGAGCAGTAATCGCGGCGCGATGTCTGGCTCTTTCACCGAAGGCGAGGAAAACCCGCCGAGATCGATGCGCAGCGTGGCATCGGTTTTGGCCCCGGCGCTGCGGCTCAGCGTCATGACCAGTCCATGATGCTCGCCGGTATTGCGCGCCACGCAAAAATTCTGGTTATTGCAGGTGACCTGCCAGTCGGAGAAGGACTGCTGAGCAGGCGCAGCCCACACCAGCGGCGCGGGCAATACGCAAAGAAGGAACAGAAAGAAAAGGCGCATGAATGGCACAACCCCGGAAACGAAAACGCAAAACTGGGCGGTATCTTCGTGGCACAACCGGGCTTGCTCAATCAGATTTATCGGATAGATTTATCCGAAAGCCTCACTCCTGACGTTCGAAAGAGGGATTCATGAGGCCGGATGTTTGTAAATATTGTAACAATATCACCGCCTTACCGTCCCTGACCTCACCGTTTTTCACCATGTTAAGGGCTTCTGTAAAGGGGATCTCCAGCACGTCGATATCTTCATCTTCCACGCCGCCGCCCGGGTTGACCCGCTGCGCGTCGTGGTATTCGGCGATAAAGAAATGAACGATCTCCGTCACGCCGCCCGGCGACATAAACAGCTCAAAGACCTTTTTAACCTCGCCCACCTGGAAGCCTGTCTCTTCAATTGCCTCTTTACGAATACAGACTTCCGGCTCATCGTCGTCCAGCAGGCCTGCACAGGTTTCAATCAGCCGCCCGTCCGGGTTGCCGTTCACCCACGTCGCGACGCGAAACTGGCGGATCAGCACCACGCTCTGTTTTTCGCGGTTATAGAGCAGAATAGTTGCGCCGTTGCCACGATCGTAGACCTCGCGTTTATGGCGGATCACCTCGCCGTTTTTACGCGTTAAATCGTAGGTGATGTTACGCAGGACAAAGTAATTTTCAGAGAGGATTTTGTCTTTGATAACGTCTATTTTCAGGGTCATACAGGCTCCACGGCTAAATGAGTGTGGGTATACTACGCCGCGAAATCCGCTTTGTCGCCCGTCGACACGCGTGTGTTTTAAGCGTTTTACGCCGCGCCGTTGCAAAATCACCGCGTCGGCGAGCAGACGCAGCCGCTAATTTCGTGTAAACAATACCCCTACTCTTTATATAAAAAATCGTTTTACCCACAGCGGGGCTTGCGGACAGGGTTCACATCTCCGGAAGCCGGGCTATGTCCAGTGACCCTGTGGCAGATTAATTTTTTCAGGAAGCCGTTTTGTGACCGTTAAACGCCCCGTCTCCCGAAGCCTGGCTCAGGCTTTCTTTTCGATTATTATGCTGTCCGTGCTCACCAGCGCCATTGCGCTGCTGACGCTTGCCAGCAGCCAGCGCGACGCCGAGGCGATCAATATCGCCGGGTCGCTACGCATGCAGAGCTACCGGCTGGGCTACGAGATGCAGCGCACCAGCCCTTCGCTGGCTGAACACCGGGCGGTGTGGCAACAGACCCTCAGCGCGCCCGCGCTGCAAAAACTCAGCCGCTGGTACGTGCCGGACGACGTGAAGCAGCGTTATCAGCAGTTACATCTCGCCTGGCAGGAGATGGACAAACGCATCGCCAGCGGGGACACCGCGTGGTACCAGAGCCACATTGAAGATTTTGTGGGCCGTATTGATGCCTTTGTGCTGGCGCTTCAGCACTATACCGAGCATAAAATTCAGCTGGTTATCCTGATGTCACTGGCAGGCGGCCTCGGCATTTTGCTGCTGGCGATGACGACCCTGCGGCGGATCCGGCGTCAGGTCGTTCTGCCGCTCAAAAACCTCGTAGCGGCAAGCGAGCGCATCGAGCAACGCGCGTTTGATACCCCGGCTCCCGACACCCATCTGCCCAACGAACTGGGCCAGCTCTCCCGCGCCTTCAACCATATGTCAGGCGAACTGCACACGCTGTATCGCTCGCTTGAGCACTCCGTCGCCGAAAAAACCCGGCACCTGAATGAAGCGCATCAGCAGCTGGAAATGCTCTTCACCTGCTCTCAGGCGCTCAACACCGGGCAGATAGACAGCCACTGCTTCAGGCATATTTTGCAGATTGTGCATGACTACACGCAGATGAATTATCTGGAGCTTCGCACCAGCGACGACTGGCGGCTGGCGGAGGGCACCGAGTCTGACACCGTCCAGATGCAGAGCCTGCCGGTGCTGATGCAGGACACGCTGTATGGCGAACTCCGCTGGCAGAGCGATACCGCGAACGTGTCCCTGCCCCTGATGAAAAGCGTCGCAACGATGCTGGGGCGTGGGCTTTACTTCAATCAGGGGCAAAAGCACTTTCAGCAGCTGCTGCTGATGGAAGAGCGCGCGACCATCGCCCGCGAACTGCATGACTCGCTGGCGCAGGTGCTTTCTTACCTGCGGATCCAGCTTACGCTGCTCAAACATACTGTCCCGGAGGAGAACGCGCCCGCGCAGACCATCATTGCCGACTTTTCCCGCGAGCTCAACAACGCCTGGCAGCAGCTGCGTGAGCTGCTCACCACCTTCCGCCTGACGCTGAACCATGCCAACCTCCCCGCCGCGCTGCAGGAGTCGCTCGACGGCTTACAAAGCCAGACCCAGGCGAAGCTGACGCTCGACTGCCGCCTCTCTTCGCTGGCGCTGGATGCCCAGAAGCAGGTTCACCTGCTGCAAATTGTGCGCGAGGCGGTGCTGAATGCCATCAAGCACGCCGAAGCGAGCGAGATCACCGTAAGCTGTATTACCGCTGCGGATGGCACCCACACGGTGACGATCCGCGACAACGGCATCGGTATTGGGGAGGCCAGCGAACCACCGGGGCACTACGGCCTGAATATCATGCGCGAACGCGCAGGGCGGCTTGGGGGCACGCTGAGCTTCTCTCAGCCGCCAAATGGCGGGACGCAGGTCAGCGTAAGGTTCAGTACACCTGCGGGTAAATAACGGTAAAGTCATGCGTTATGCCAACGCCTCGTCCTGAAGATGCATGATACTTTCCGTCGCGCCCGCGTGGGGGCGCGGCGTAAACGCGCATGATAATTTACAATATCTCCTTTATTTCTCCACGTTTGGCTCTGCTCTTGCCGCTACAGTGATGCGGGCAATTTACAATAATGACGTGCAGCAAAACGAGGTCACTTTTTCATGGCGAATTTTTTCATCGATCGCCCCATTTTTGCCTGGGTACTTGCCATCCTGTTGTGTCTGACAGGTGTCCTGGCGATTACGTCGCTTCCCGTTGAGCAATATCCCGAACTGGCGCCGCCTAACGTGCGCATCACGGCTAACTATCCCGGTGCCTCGGCGCAGACGCTTGAGAATACCGTGACGCAGGTTATCGAGCAGAACATGACCGGCCTCGACAACCTGATGTATATGTCTTCCCAGAGTAGCGCCACCGGTCAGGCAACCGTGACGCTCAGCTTTACGGCGGGTACCGACCCGGACGAAGCGGTGCAGCAGGTGCAAAACCAACTCCAGTCGGCCCTGCGCAAGCTGCCTCAGGCCGTGCAGAACCAGGGCGTGACCGTGCGTAAAACCGGTGACACCAACATTTTGACCATAGCCTTTGTCTCCACCGATGGCTCGATGGATAAGCAGGATATTTCCGACTACGTCGCCAGTAATATTCAGGATCCGCTGAGCCGTATTAACGGCGTGGGGGATATCGACGCCTACGGTTCGCAGTACTCGATGCGCATCTGGCTTGACCCGAATAAGTTAACCAGCGTCCAGATGACCGCTAAAGATGTCACCGACGCCATCGAATCCCAGAATGCGCAAATCGCGGTGGGCCAGCTCGGCGGCACGCCGTCGGTGGATAATCAGGCGCTGAATGCCACCATTAACTCGCAGTCGCTGCTGCAAACGCCGGAGCAGTTCCGCAATATCACCCTGCGGGTCAATCAGGACGGTTCTGAAGTGCGCCTGGGCGATGTTGCCACGGTTGAAATGGGGGCGGAGAAATATGATTACCTGAGCCGCTTTAACGGTAATCAGGCGTCAGGTCTGGGGGTAAAACTGGCTTCAGGCGCTAACGAGATGGCGACCGCTGAACTCGTACTCAACCGCCTGGACGAACTGTCGCACTTCTTCCCGCACGGCCTGGAGTACAAGGTCGCCTACGAGACCACCTCATTTGTGAAGGCGTCCATTGAGGACGTGGTGAAAACCCTCCTCGAAGCCATCGCGCTGGTGTTCCTGGTGATGTACCTGTTCTTACAGAACTTCCGCGCCACGCTTATCCCCACCATTGCCGTGCCGGTGGTCCTGCTCGGCACCTTCGCGGTGCTCTACGCCTTCGGATACAGTATCAACACGCTGACCATGTTCGCCATGGTGCTGGCCATCGGCCTGCTGGTGGATGATGCTATTGTGGTGGTGGAGAACGTTGAGCGCATCATGAGCGAAGAAGGACTTTCGCCGCGCCAGGCAACGCGCAAATCGATGGGGCAGATTCAGGGCGCGCTGGTAGGCATCGCGATGGTGCTGTCGGCGGTGTTTATCCCGATGGCCTTCTTTGGCGGCACTACCGGCGCAATTTACCGCCAGTTCTCTATCACCATCGTCTCTGCCATGGTGCTGTCGGTGCTGGTGGCGATGATCCTCACCCCTGCCCTCTGCTGTACCCTTCTTAAGCCGCTGCATAAAGGTGAACAACACGGCCAGAAAGGCTTTTTCGGCTGGTTTAACCGCATGTTTAACCGCAACGCAGCGCGCTACGAAGCGGGCGTGGGGAAGGTCCTCCACCGCAGCGTGCGCTGGATGGTGGTGTATGTCCTGCTGCTGGGCGGCATGGTTTTCCTGTTCCTGCGTTTGCCCACCTCCTTCCTGCCGCTGGAAGACAGAGGGATGTTTATCACCTCGGTCCAGCTCCCGAGCGGCTCAACCCAGCAGCAGACGCTGAAAGTGGTGCAGAAGGTGGAGAATTATTTCCACACCCAGGAGAAGGATAACGTGGTTTCCGTCTTCTCCACCGTGGGTTCCGGCCCAGGCGGTAACGGGCAGAACGTGGCGCGTATGTTCATACGTCTGAAAGACTGGGAACAGCGCGACAGCAAAACCGGCTCCTCCTTTGCCATTATTGAGCGAGCCACGAAGGCGTTTAGCCACATCAAAGAGGCGCGCGTCTTCGCCAGCAGCCCTCCCGCCATCAGCGGAATGGGTAGTTCGGCAGGGTTTGATATGGAGCTGCAGGATCACGCCGGCGCGGGGCACGACGCGCTCATGGCTGCCCGCGATAAGCTTCTGGATCTGGCTGGCAAAGATCCGCAGCTCACGCGCGTTCGTCACAATGGCCTGGATGACAGCCCGCAGCTGCAGGTGGATATCGATCAGCGTAAAGCGCAGGCGCTTGGCGTCTCTATTGACGATATCAACGATACGCTGCAAACCGCCTGGGGCTCGAGCTATGTGAACGACTTTATGGATCGCGGCCGTGTGAAAAAGGTCTACGTCCAGTCAGCCGCCAAATACCGCATGCTGCCGGATGATATCAACCGCTGGTACGTGCTAAGTAACGCGGGCGGTATGGTGCCGTTCTCGGCGTTTGCTACCTCCCGCTGGGAAACCGGTTCGCCTCGTCTGGAGCGTTACAACGGCTACTCGGCACTGGAAATTGTCGGCGAAGCGGCACCGGGGGTGAGTACCGGTACGGCGATGGACATTATGGAAAAACTGGTGCAGCAACTGCCGGCCGGTTTTGGCCTTGAGTGGACGGCCATGTCTTACCAGGAGCGCCTCTCCGGTGCGCAGGCGCCTGCCCTGTACGCGCTGTCGCTGCTGGTGGTGTTCCTCTGTCTTGCCGCCCTGTATGAAAGCTGGTCGGTGCCGTTCTCGGTCATGCTGGTGGTGCCGCTAGGGGTGATTGGCGCCCTGCTCGCCACCTGGATGCGCGGCCTGGAGAATGACGTTTACTTCCAGGTCGGGCTGCTCACCGTGATTGGCCTGTCGGCGAAAAACGCCATTCTGATCGTCGAGTTTGCCAACGAGATGAACGCTAAGGGGCACGACCTGATGGCCGCCACGCTCCACGCCTGCCGCCAGCGCCTGCGACCGATCCTGATGACCTCGCTGGCGTTTGTCTTTGGCGTGCTGCCAATGGCGACCAGTTCAGGGGCTGGCTCCAGCAGCCAGCACGCGGTAGGGACTGGCGTCATGGGCGGTATGATTTCGGCGACGATCCTGGCTATCTATTTCGTCCCGCTGTTCTTTGTGCTGGTTCGTCGCCGTTTCCCGCTGAAGGAACGCCCTGAATAAGCGGGCAACGCGTGACGGGTATAAAAAAGGCGGCTTAGTTAGCCGCCTTTTTACTGTGTGATAGATTCACACTATGGTTATTTTACTTATTTAAGTGCTCTTGCAATTCTTACTGAATATCATTTACGAAGCATGTCTTCGATAAAGTCTTTCCAGTTCCCCAGTTCACGTTCAATCATAACAACCTCTCTTATTATTATGCGTATTCTACGGAAAACCATCATCATTGTGAAGATAATTTAGCCAATCGCTGCGATTGCACACCGCGCCTACCCGGTGTTCAGGGTAACTATGCGCCGGGGTGAGTAAATTTTATGTGACGTACAGCAATATTTAGAAATAACCCTGTAAGCGGGTGAGATTCTATTAACTTACTCACGCTGTTCACTATTTAGAGTTAATGGACAACTATGCTTAAATGATGAAATAATATTCAGCATACAGATGTACGTTGAATTATGAAGAATAATGAATTAAGCGATTTACTGAGCGTGCTATATTTCACTTAAGGATATATCTTCGAAATAATTGAACATTTCATCATCATTAGAGCAAAAGGATTCAACATGGTTGTGATGTACGGCATTAAAAACTGCGACACCATCAAAAAAGCCCGCCGCTGGCTGGAGGCCAGGAACATTGAGTACCGCTTCCATGACTACCGCGCCGATGGCCTTGATGCAGAATTTCTGCATACCGCCATCAACGAGCTGGGGTGGGAAGCGCTGCTGAACACCCGCGGTACCACCTGGCGAAAACTTGATGAATCGCTGCGAGCCAGCATCACCGACGCCGACAGCGCGGCCAGGCTGATGCTTGAAATGCCAGCAATTATCAAACGCCCATTGCTCTGCAAGCCAGGTCAGCCTATGCTGCTGGGTTTCAGTGAAACCTTATATTCAGACTTTTTTGTTGAGGTGTAGTCTATGTCATGCCCGGTCATTGAGCTGACTCAGCAGCTTATTCGCCGTCCTTCCCTGAGCCCGGACGATGCAGGTTGTCAGGCATTAATGATTGAACGCCTCCGGGCCATCGGGTTTACCGTTGAAACGATGGACTTCGGCGACACGCAGAACTTCTGGGCATGGCGCGGCGAAGGCGAAACGCTGGCGTTTGCCGGGCATACCGATGTGGTTCCTGCGGGCGACGCAGACCGCTGGATCAACCCGCCGTTCGAGCCGACTATCCGCGACGGCATGCTGTTTGGCCGCGGTGCGGCGGACATGAAAGGTTCGTTGGCGGCCATGGTCGTGGCGGCCGAGCGCTTCGTGGCGCAGCATCCAGACCATAAAAACCGTCTCGCGTTTCTGATCACCTCCGATGAAGAAGCCAGCGCGCACAATGGCACGGTTAAAGTGGTTGAGGCGCTGATGGCGCGCAACGAACGTCTGGACTACTGCCTGGTGGGCGAACCGTCCAGCACCGAGGTCGTCGGCGATGTGGTAAAAAACGGGCGTCGCGGGTCGCTGACCTGTAACCTGACGATCCACGGCGTGCAGGGACACGTGGCCTATCCGCATCTCGCCGATAACCCGGTTCACCGTGCGGCCCCGATGCTCAATGAGCTGGTGGGTATTGAGTGGGACAAAGGCAACGAATACTTCCCACCGACCAGTATGCAGATAGCAAACATCAAGGCCGGGACGGGCAGTAACAACGTCATCCCGGGCGATTGTTTCGTTCAGTTCAACTTCCGCTTCAGCACTGAACTGACCGACGAAATGATCAAAGCGCGCGTGATGGCGCTGCTGGAGAAGTATGAATTGCGCTATACCGTGGACTGGTGGCTGTCCGGCCAGCCGTTCCTGACGCAGCGCGGTAAACTGGTGGATGCGGTGGTGAATGCCATCGCGCACTATAATGAAATTAAGCCACAGCTGCTGACAACGGGCGGCACCTCCGACGGACGCTTTATTGCCCGCATGGGGGCACAGGTAGTCGAACTGGGTCCAGTTAACGCGACCATTCATAAAATCAATGAGTGCGTCAACGCGGCAGATTTACAACTGCTGGCCCGTATGTATCAACGTATTATGGAGCAGCTCGTCGCCTGACGGTTGCTCTGAGAAGGAATAGCGAATGGATTGGCTTTCAAAGTACTGGTGGATCCTGGTGCTGGTGTTTTTAGTGGGCGTGCTGCTTAACGTAATTAAAGATCTGAAGCGCGTTGATCACAAAAAATTCCTCGCCAACAAACCGGATCTCCCGCCGCATCGTGACTTTAACGACAAGTGGGACGATGAAGACGACTGGCCGAAGAAAGACCAGAAGAAGTAATTGTCATTCCCCTCACCCTGTAAGGTAGAGGGGAAACAATTACATAAACTCGACAATATCATCATCATTCGGCTTAGCGCCGCTGAGCGCTTCATCGAAGTAGTGCTTCGGCACGGTGTAACGCAAATGGTCGAGCGCAAACTGCATGCTACGATCGTCAATCGCATGCCCCAGATCCTCGACGATATCCAGCGTGACATCCCCGCCTTCACGAATGAGCGCCTCCTGGGCAGCCACCGCGTGAGCCAGATCGATTACCCGGTCTTCACCACCGTGGATCAGGTGAATGGTAGTGTGCGTAGTGGCCCGCTGCGGCAAGGTCGCAAAGCGTCCGTTAAAAGCAATGACGCGCGAAACCAGACCCGGCTGCGCCTTCACGCTCTCAAGCGACATAATCGACCCCTGTGAGAAGCCTATCAGCGCGGTGGCGTTAGCCCCCACGCCGCTCTGCTGCTGCCAGTAGCGCACGATTTCGATAAAAGCAGGCATGAC
This sequence comes from Enterobacter sp. V87_3, assembly GCF_029967835.1. NCBI lineage: Bacteria > Pseudomonadati > Pseudomonadota > Gammaproteobacteria > Enterobacterales > Enterobacteriaceae > Enterobacter > Enterobacter sp. V87_3. Next base: position 36,766 of record NZ_JASCAM010000026.1, read on the forward strand.
GGCATCAATGCGCGCCTGACGGTTCTCTTCGGTCACTTCTTGCACGGAGAACCACTGCCGGCCATCCGGGCCGCATGGCTCCACGCCACCAATGCTGATAATCAGCGCGTCCGGGAATATCGGTGCGAACCAGCTGCCAATCTGCCCCATGTTGACGGCATTATCGCCAACGCCATGAAACAGCAGCAGTAACTGTTTAGCCGGTTTGTCCGGGCTTTGAACAACAAAATGGTCATGTTTCATGGCGAGCTCCTTAATTGATAAGCAGGATTTTACGCCTCTCGGGGGTAATGACTATGCCACTTTACTGAAGAAGTCATTGAAAAAATTGCCATTGCAAAACGCGCTCTCTCAGTTGCTGACAGCGCGCGCGATCGAGCGTTTCCAGCGCCAGGGCGGCGTCACTACGCAGGCGCGCCAGCAATGCTTTACGCCCGGAAAGAGAGAGTTCGGCACTGAGCGCGGCCTCCTCTTTTCGTGCCTCAATTTTTCCGCGCAGCGCCGCCAGCGGCGCATCCACCGCGAGCAGCAGACGCGTTAAGGCCGCCACCGAGGTCGAAAACGGGCGATGAGCAAAGGCAAACCCTGCCAGCTCCAGCCAGTCATCACTGTTAAGGGTAGCCTCCCAGCGATCGGGCACGGGGATCTTTTCTTCATTCCACGCCGAAAGAACGCGCGCATCGCGGCACAGTCGTTGGTGTTCCTGCTCGCACAGCCGGTGCCCTGGATCAGTTAGCGGTCGCATCGCCATCGCCGTGTAGCAGCCGCTGCTGGCCTCCCGGTGGCTGCCCATGCGCACCAGCACAAAGCCACACTGCTGCCAGAAGCGCCACAGCTCGTCGGTATAGCCGAAACTGACGGAGAGGTAATCCTGCCCGCCGGCAGTGCGGATCAGCGCCTGGCCGATCCCCTCCCGCTGACGATGGGGATGCACGGCTATGCGGGTCACGCGTCGCCCGCTAAGCGTTGCGGCTAGCGGTGACCCGCCGTGCGCCGCCAGAGACTGGGCCACAAGATTTCCGCGTGGACGGCGATATCCCGCCCACACCGCGCGGCTCAATTCAGGGGATAACCCGCCCTCCTCCACCAGCCAGAGCGCCCCGACAATAGCCCTGCCCGCTTGCGCGACGGCAAAATGCTGACCGGGGGCATCCATCATTCGGCGTAAATCGAGCGGCGACGTACGGTAGTGTGCGGCGCACAGCAGCTCGTAAACGCCCGCCACGCGCGCCGGATGACGCTCCCAGTCCTGCGGTTCAAGCGAGCCTAAGGTCACGTCGCCTGCGGGACGCTGGTCAATAAGCGCATCGTCAAACAGCAGGGCGCTATCAACAACCCGCTCAAGCGGACACCCGGCCGCCCAGCGGATCGGGCTGGAAAGCGTGTAACGCTGCAACGCGCTAAACCGTGCGCAGAATTTAAGCAAAAAGCCCCTGCCGGTGCCTTCATAGCCCTGCACCGTCGTGGTTAGCACAACCCGTGGGAAACGGTTGACCAGCTGTTCAAGCAGCGGGCCGGGGATGGCAGCCGCCTCGTCAACGATCAGCCAGTCCGCCTGCACGTCGCTTGCCAGGATGGCGTCCGGAGCCATGAAGTGAAAGCGCTCTCCGGCGAAGCGCGCGATCACGTCGGTCGCGCCTTTTGCCGGCGCGGTGACGATAGCGCAGCCCGCCACACGCGTAAGCAACATCCCCGCGAGGGCCGATTTCCCGCGCCCGCGCGGGGCGGTGATGGCCGCAACGCCAGGCTCCATCGCCAGCAGCGCCGCCAGAATAGCGGCCTGCTCGCGCTGCGGCTCGCCGCGGGCGGGCTGCCAGTCAGGCACGTCAGGGAAGGATGGAAGGGATAACGCCTTTTCTTGCTGCCAGATAATCGCGTCGGGATCGGCGGCGATTATCCGGCAAAAATGGTGAACGAAGTGCGGCGTGGCGATCGGGTCGGGTCGGTCACTCCAGCGTACGGAATCCGCGTCCGGCGTATCAGCCCACCGGGACAGGGGCGGAACCAGCAGCACCAGCAGGCTTCCGGCACGCAGCGTTCCGGCAAGCGCGGCAAAAGCGGAGACGTCAAACCCAACGCGGGCATCAAAGACGGCATGCAGAAACTCGCGCCCCAGCAGCCCGCTCATGGCCTTTGAGGGATGTTCACCAAGCCACGGCCAGTCGCCGGGCAGGGTATCGCGCAGGGCGACTGCCTGCGCAAGCGCCCACTGCGGCTCCCCGCTGAGCACCACCAGCCGACGATGGCCTGTGCGCCCGAGCAGGGTTATCAGATTTTCAAACGCCAGCATTACATGGCTTTACCGAAGGTATCGCACTGCGCCGGGTCGCCACTGTCGAAACCCCGTTTGAACCAGGTGTAGCGCTGTTCAGAGGTTCCGTGCGTAAAGCTGTCCGGCACCACGCGGCCCTGGCTCTGCTGTTGCAGACGATCGTCGCCAATGGCTTCTGCCGCGTTCAGCGCCTCTTCCAGGTCCCCCGCTTCAAGCACGCCCTGCTTCTGCATGCTGTTGCCCCACACGCCGGCAAAGCAGTCCGCCTGCAGCTCCATGCGCACCGACAGGTGATTCACTTCCGTCTGAGAGGCATTCTGCTGCATCTGGCGCACTTTAGGTTCGATACCGAGCAGCTTCTGTACGTGGTGTCCGACTTCATGCGCAATTACATAGCCCTGGGCAAAATCGCCGTCAGCGCCGAGCTTGCGTTTCATGTCGTCGTAAAAAGAGAGATCGATATAGACGGTACTGTCAGCCGGACAGTAGAACGGGCCCATCACCGACTGCCCGGTACCGCAGCCGGTACGCGTCGCACCGCGGTACATCACCAGTTTCGGCGGCTGATAGGTTTTCCCCATCTTCTCGAACTGCTGACTCCAGGTGTCTTCGGTCGTGGCGAGGATCACGGAGGTAAATTTCGCCGCTTCATCTTCATTCGGGCTGATGGAGCGCGACGATTGTTGCTGCTGCTGAAGAGGTTCTCCGGTCAGCATCCCGGTTAAATCGACACCGTAATAGCCCGCAACCAGCACCACGATCAGCAGAATAATCCCGCCCTTTCCACTGGGTAACCGGAAGCCAGGACCGCCCATAGACGGGCCGCCGCCGCTACTGCTGCGCCTGTCTTCTACATTGTCACTTTCACGACGCCCTTGCCAGCGCATAAACACCTCGAAAATATCCTATTATTCATAGCTATGATCGTAGGCGGTTAATGGCAAGATTACCATAGGAAACAAAGGTAAGACGCCAAAGGATGCAAACATCCTTTGGCAACAGAGAGGATCAGTCGAGCTTAACGCCTAAACGGTGAGCAACCGCTTCGTAGGCTTCAATCAGACCGCCCAGGCTCTGACGGAAACGGTCTTTATCCATTTTATCCAGCGTCTCTTTGTCCCACAGGCGGCTGCCGTCCGGGGAGAACTCATCGCCCAGCACCACTTCGCCTTTGAACAGACCGAACTCCAGCTTGAAATCAACAAGGATCAGGCCCGCGTCGTCGAACAGCTTTTTAAGCACGTCGTTGGCTTTGTAGGTCAACTCCTGCATGCGCGCCAGGTTCTCTTTACTGACCCAGCCAAAGGTTTCGCAGTAGGATTCGTTAACCATCGGATCGTGCATGGCGTCGTTTTTCAGGAACAGATCGAACAGCGGAGGATTCAGCTCGATACCTTCTTCAATGCCAAGACGCTTCACCAGAGAGCCAGCGGCGCGGTTACGCACTACGCATTCCACCGGGACCATATCAAGTTTCTTCACCAGACATTCCGTATCGGACAACAACGCTTCCATCTGGGTCGGAATACCCGCTTCGGCCAGTTTGGTCATAATGAAGTGGTTGAACTTGTTGTTCACCATGCCTTTACGATCGAACTGCTCAATGCGCGCGCCATCCCCTGCTGACGTATCATTGCGGAACTCGAGCACCAACAGATCGGGGTTTTCCGTGCTGTATACGGTCTTCGCTTTGCCACGATACAACTCAGCTTGCTTCTGCATCTTCATTACTCCTGGTGTGATAATTTGAGTTCAAAACTGGGAATATTATGCCACGCACACGTTTGCGTAGCACGAAAATAAAAAGGGCTGGATTAACCAGCCCTCATTTTTATTTGCTGAATGCAGCCTGGAAGACCGCGACCAGCGCATCGTTCTGCGACTGGGTCAGCGTGTGCCCTTTCGGATCGATAAACTGCAGGCTACTGCGGTTATCGAGGTCACCGACCTGAATTTTATAATCGCCGGAGGCCAGCTGTGGATCGCGTGCGCCCAGCTCCTGCCATGCGCTATCGGACAGCGGCTTATAGGTTGCCGTCATGCTACCCGTTGAACGCGTGCTGTCAGAAACCTTCATGCCCATTTTTTCCAGCGTCGCTGGCAGGCGCTGCCAGGTCTGGTTAAATGGCGCACGAACGACCAGCATTGGCAGACCGGTCTCATCAGCGGCGCTCTGCACGTCGAAGGTGATCCCGTTACTGCTCCGCGCTGCGTTAGCCGCATCCGTCGCGTTTTTATCCAGCCCGGCGGCAATCACGTTCAGCATTTCGGTGCTGTAGCGCTGCATGGAAGCCGGATCGGCCACCGCTTTACCCGCCTGCTCCAGGTTCAGCAGCTTAACGGTGACCGCCTGCTGATAACCCTGAGGCTTAACGGAGACTTGATAACGACCACGGTACTGCTGATCTTCATCCAGACGGTTCCAGTTAATCCAGTCGGTGGTTAACGTCTGGCTGGCGTCGTCACGTTTGTCGATGGTGTAATTCTTCGCCTGAATGACGCTCACCACCTGCGGCCACAGGGTGCTGTTACGACCGCTTTCAACCAACAGCGATGCGGTATCACCGGTAAACTGGGTACGCGCGCCGCTCACCAGCGCCAGAGGCTGTGCCGGTGGACGAATATCAAGCGCTTTACCCACCTGACCGCTACCGTTGGTCACGGGAATATTGTAATCACCGTTTTGAATCGGCAGGATCATGCCAGCAGGTGCGTGAAGTTCAGCAAGCGGTGTCGCATCCAGATAGGATTCATCACCGCTCACCTGGCGCTTGTAGCGCGAGTCTGAACTACAGGCAGCGAGCAGCATCACAAGCGAAACACTCGCAACCTTCGCCAGGCGCGACTTCTGTACTGAATAAGCCATCAAATCTCCCTAAACTTTACAGCAAACCAGCATGCTTGAGCGCGCCAGCGACGATATCGCGACCGTGGTCGGTAATCGGTGTCATTGGCAGACGCAGCGTGTCGGTTGCTACAAGTCCCAACTCCTTACAGGCCCATTTCACTGGGATCGGATTGGGTTCGACAAATAATTTATTGTGCAACGGCATCAGACGCTGATTAATCACGCGAGCGTCATCAAAATGACCGGCCGCCGCCAGCTTGCACATTTCCGCCATATCGCGCGCCGCAACGTTTGCCGTTACGGAAATCACGCCATGGCCTCCGAGCTGCATAAAGTCCAGCGCGCTCGCGTCATCACCACTCAACAGGATAAAGTCGTCTGAAACCAGCTCTTTGATCTGATGAACGCGGCTTAAGTTCCCCGTTGCCTCTTTAATCCCGATAATATTTTTTACTTTCGAGAGGCGACCAACGGTTTCCGGCAGCATATCGCAACCGGTGCGGGACGGCACATTATACAGAATTTGTGGCAAGTCAGTATGTTCAGCGATGGCTTTGAAATGCTGGAACAAACCTTCCTGGGTAGGACGGTTGTAGTAAGGGGTAACCGTCAGACAGCCGACAATGCCGCTGTCGTTGAAACGTTGAGTCAGGCTGATAGCTTCTGCGGTGGCATTCGCACCCGTTCCCGCGATGACGGGAATGCGTCCGTCAGCCAGCTCAAGGGTCAGCATCACCACATCGCCGTGCTCTTCGTGGCTCAACGTGGCAGATTCACCGGTAGTCCCTACCGAAACGATCGCCGAGGTTCCGTTGGCGACATGGTAATCAATCAGCTTCTTCATGCTTGACCGGCAGACATTACCTTTTTCATCCATCGGTGTAACAAGCGCGACAATACTTCCCGTGAACATGGGCCATCCTCTGTGCGAACAAGAGCCTCAATGTTACGTTTGGAACTGTAATAAAAGCAAGCGACCTGAGGCTCTCAGGCGGTTGTATGCATGTTTTTTTTATGCTTTCCTTAGGAAGACTTAACCAAGCAAAGGAAGAACAGGTTTGACAACCTCATCACAACATTACCTGGTTATCACTGCGCTGGGTGCTGACAGGCCGGGTATTGTGAACACCATCACCCGCCACGTAAGCAGCTGCGGCTGTAATATCGAAGACAGCCGCCTGGCTATGCTTGGCGAAGAGTTCACGTTTATTATGCTGCTGTCCGGGACATGGAACGCCATTACGCTTATTGAATCCACCCTGCCCCTGAAAGGCGCGGAGCTGGATCTGCTGATCGTCATGAAGCGTACCACCGCGCGCCCACGCCCGGCGCTGCCTTCCACCGTCTGGGTACAGGTTGAAGTTCCTGATTCTCCGCATTTGATTGAGCGTTTCACCGCGCTGTTTGACAGCCATCAGATGAATATTGCCGAGCTGGTTTCCCGCATACAGCCGGGAGACAATAGCGAGACCCCCACACTGTTTATTCAAATCACGGCGCACAGTCCTGCCTCGCAGGATGCCTCAAATATTGAGCAAGCCTTCAAAGCCCTCTGTACAGAATTACGCGCGCAGGGCAGTATAAGCGTCGTTAATTATTCTCAGCATGAACAAGACGGAGTCGAGTAATGAACCCACTGAAAGCCGGTGATATCGCACCGAAATTTAGCTTGCCGGATCAAGACGGCGAGCAAGTAAATTTAACCGACTTCCAGGGACAGCGTGTTCTGGTCTATTTCTACCCGAAAGCCATGACCCCGGGCTGTACCGTACAGGCCTGTGGTTTGCGCGACAACATGGATGACCTGAAAAAAGCCGGTGTAGAAGTGCTGGGTATCAGCACCGATAAGCCCGAAAAGCTGTCACGGTTTGCGGAAAAAGAGCTGCTGAACTTTACGCTGCTTTCCGACGAGGACCACCAGGTCTGCGAACAGTTTGGCGTCTGGGGCGAGAAGTCTTTTATGGGCAAAACCTACGACGGTATTCACCGCATCAGCTTCCTGATTGATGCTGACGGGAAAGTTGAGCATGTGTTCGATGATTTCAAAACCAGCAACCACCATGACGTGGTGTTGAACTGGCTGAAAGCGAGCGCGTGATACTTTTGTGCCGGGTGGCACTGCGCCTACCCGGCCTACATTCGCGTGCAGGTCGGGTAAGGTGAAGCCGCCACCCGGCAAAATCTACTTCTCTTCCACCGCCGGTACATCCGGCCATGCGTGAACCACTGCTTTAATCAGCGTCGCCAGCGGAATCGCAAAGAACACGCCCCAGAATCCCCACAGCCCACCGAAGATCACCACCGAAAGAATGATGACCAGCGGGTGCAGATTCACCGCTTCAGAGAACAGCACCGGCACCAGCAGGTTGCCGTCCAGCCCCTGAATAATCAGATACACCGCGAAACAGCTCCAGAACTCGGTCCCCAGACCAAACTGGAACAGCGCCACGCCCACCACCGGGATTGTCACGACAAAGGCACCGATATAGGGAATGAGCACCGAGAAGCCCACCAGCACCGCCAGCAGCAATGAATAATTGAGGCCAAAAATCACGAAGCCAATCCAGGTCGCGACGCCGACCACAATCATCTCCAGTACTTTGCCGCGAATATAGTTGGTGATCTGCTGGTTCATCTCCTCCCAGACCTGCCCGGCCAGACCGCGGTTGCGCGGCAGAACCCGGCGCACGGCGTTCAGCATCTGCTCTTTATCTTTCACCAGGAAGAAGACCATCAGCGGCACCAGCACCAGATAGACCGCCAGCGTCAGCAGCCCCACCAGCGAAGCCAGAGAGTATTTCACTACCGAATCGCCCATCGTCATGATGCGGGCGCGCATGTTTTCTGCCATCGCGTCGATAATCCCGGCGTCCATCAGCGCGGGATAGCGGCGCGGCAGCGTAGCGGCAAAATCAGAGAGCTTGTTGAGCATGCCGGGCATATCGCGGATAAGATAGATCCCCTGCTGCCAGGCAACCGGCATCACCACAAACGCCATTAACAGCAGAATGCCAACGAACAGCACCAGCACGATGCTGGTCGCCCAGCGGCGGGAACAACCGATATTTTCCAGACGGGCCGTCGGCCACTCCAGCAGATACGCCAGAACTATCGCCACCAGCAAAGGCGCCAGCAGGCCGCTAAAGAAGAACAGGATGCCGAATCCCGCAACCAGAATAACCAGCAAAGCGATGGCCTCCGGGTCACTGAACCGACGCCGGTACCACTGCATTAACATTTCGAGCATACAACCCTTCCCTGAATCGGATGGCGGGACTGAGACGGTGAATTGTATCTAACTGTCACAAAAAAGACTTTCCTTTTTGTATCACTGTAATCATTCGCAAAAGCCTGAGGAATGGGATTTTCTTCATGCCTTAACACGGCTACACTCGCATGGCAGTGGAGATGAACGATATACCGCTTCATCGGTCAAATTAGCACATCCAACATACAGGACAGTGGTTATGTTCAGGCAGTTGAGAAAAACACTGGTTGCGACACTTATCGCCGCGCTGACGGTGGGTCAGGTAGTGCCTGCTTTCGCTGACTCGGCCGATACCTTGCCGGATATGGGCACCACCGCAGGAAGCACGCTCTCCATCGGTCAGGAGATGCAAATGGGTGATTACTATGTCCGCCAGCTGCGTGGCAGCGCGCCGTTGATCAACGATCCGCTGCTGGTGCAATATATTAATGGCCTGGGGATGCGCCTCGTCGCGCACGCCAACTCGGTGAAGACTCCCTTCCACTTCTATTTGATCAATAACGACGAAATCAACGCCTTTGCCTTCTTCGGGGGCAACGTGGTGCTGCATTCGGCGTTATTCCGCTACTCCGATAACGAAAGCCAGCTGGCTTCGGTCATGGCGCACGAAATTTCGCACGTCACCCAGCGCCACCTGGCCCGCGCGATGGAAGACCAGAAGCGCAACGCCCCGCTCACCTGGGTGGGCGCGCTCGGCTCCATCCTGCTGGCGATGGCCAGCCCGCAAGCGGGGATGGCTGCCCTGACCGGCACCCTGGCGGGCACGCGTCAGGGCATGATCAGCTTTACCCAGCAAAACGAACAGGAAGCGGACCGCATCGGTATTCAGGTGCTGCAGCGCGCGGGCTTTGACCCGCAGGCGATGCCGAGCTTCCTGGAGAAACTGCTCGACCAGGCGCGCTACTCGTCGCGTCCACCCGAAATTTTGCTGACGCACCCGCTGCCGGAAAGCCGCCTGTCGGATGCGCGCAACCGCGCCAACCAGATGCGCCCGGTGGTTGTGCAGTCTTCGCAGGATTTCTACATGGCGAAGGTCAGAACCCTGGGGATGTACAACTCCGGGCGTAACCAGCTCACCAGCGACCTGCTGGATGCCCTGGCAAAAGGCAACGTGCGCGAGAAAAATGCGGCCCGGTACGGTCAGGCGCTGCAGGCGATGGAAGCCAGTAAATACGATGAGGCGCGTAAAGCCCTCCAGCCACTGCTGGCCGCCGACCCCAATAACTCGTGGTACCTCGACCTTGCGACCGATATCGATCTGGGGCAGAAAAAAGCGACCGATGCCATTAACCGTCTGAAAGGGGCGAAAGAGGTGGGGACCAACCCGGTACTGCAGCTTAACCTGGCGAACGCTTACTTACAGGGTGGGCAGGCCCGCGAAGCGGCGGCGATCCTGAACCGCTACACCTTTAATAACAAAGACGATCAAAACGGCTGGGATCTGCTGGCGCAAGCGGAAGCGCAGCTCGGCAACCGCGATCAGGAGCTGGCGGCACGCGCCGAAGGCTTTGCGCTGGTGGGCCGTCTCGATCAGGCCATATCAATGCTCAGCAGCGCCAGTTCGCAGGTTAAGCTCGGCAGCCTGCAGCAGGCGCGCTACGATGCGCGTATCGATCAGCTGCGCGGATTGCAGCAGCGCTTCAAGCCGTACGAAAAGATGTAACAAAGGAGAATGCACGTTATGACAGACGCGGTAAAAATCTACCACAATCCCCGCTGCTCCAAGAGCCGCGATACTCTCAGCCTGCTGAAGTCTAACGGCGTTGACCCGGAGATCGTATTGTATCTGGATACACCGCCGGACGCGCAGACGATCCGCCAGCTGCTGCGCATGCTGGATATGGGCAGCGCGCGCGAACTGATGCGTCAGAAAGACGATCTGTATAAATCACTCGGTCTGGATAACACCCGTCTCTCTGAAGATGAGCTTGTCCAGGCGATGGTGGACAATCCGAAGCTGATCGAACGCCCTATCGTCGTGGCAAACGGCAAGGCGCGTATCGGACGCCCGCCGGAACAGGTGCTTGAGATCCTCTAATCCTTACGCCGCAGCGCTTCAAGAAACACCTGCGGCGTGCAGTCCCCCAGCCTTTTCTGCGCTTTCCCCTGGTTGTAAAACGCGCACAGCTGAATGAGTAACTCTCCGGCTGGCTCGACGCTCACGCGTGGAATAATCTCACGTAACGGCACCGTAACCTGAACGGCACTGCGTGTTTGCGCATGCGCTTTTACGGTAACCTCCTGCCCGGGCAGCGATACGTCAAAACCAAAAGTCTCAACAGATTGGATATCGGCCGGACATGCTGCCAGCAGCGCCTGCGTCCAGTGAGCGAGCAGTTGGGGCGACAGTCCCGCATAGAGCCGGGCATGGCACCAGCCGCTCACCGGTTCGCGCGCCCACAGCAGATGCTGCTCACCGCCATCGTCCATATGCAGCGACAGCGGCTGATGATAAAGCATAAGCTTATCCGGCAAGATGCCTGCCTTCAGGGCCTTTTTGCCCTGCAGCGCCGCGCCCTTTTGTCTGGCAGACCCGAGGTAGCGGTTTAACGTCGCCCGCGAAACCGCAATCCCCAGCCCCTCATTCACCAGCAGCAGTAGCTCATCGAGCGGTGCACTGGTGGCATCGCGCAGCACATTCACCAGCGCAACCTGTTCCTGTCTCAATGCTTTGTGTACCACTTTTGGCGTTGTATGGTTATCGGCAACCTGCTCGCGATTGCGCCAGCGCCTGACGGTGGTAACCGAAATTCCCAGCTCCTGCGCCAGCTCTCTGTCGCTTTTCGTCGACTGCTGGAGGTAGCGGCGAACCCGTGGTGTGGTCGTGGCATTGGCGTGCAGTTTAATTTCCATCGCAACATTCCATGAAACTAATCTTGTGAGATTTATAGTGCGTCAGCGAATGCTTTGTGACCGATTTCACCTTTCGCTCGCCGCGATTCACTGATAATCACCAGACATAACATAAACAACGCCACTCAATCTTGTACGGAGTTCACAATGAACAATGTTCTGGGATTTCTTGAAGCAAAACTGATGCCGCTGGCAGCCAAAACGGCACAGCAGCGTCATCTCGGTGCCATACGCGGGGCCTACGTTTCGTTTATGCCGTTTATCATCGTCGGCTCCATCCTGCTGGTTATCTCATCCTTTCCGAATCAGGCCTATCAGCACTTTATGTCCCGGGCCTTCGGCGAAAGCTGGAGCGCCATTATCGAGATCCCGTTTAACGCGGTGTTTTCGACCATGTCGCTGTTTATCAGCTTCCTTGTGGCGTTTCGCCTGGCGGAACATTACGGCGAAGATCGCATCTCCTGCGGGATCCTGGCGCTGGTGGCATTTCTGATCCTCACGCCGTTTATCAAGGTGGCGGAAAACGGCGGGATCACCGTTATGCCGGTGGAGTGGATTGGCAGTAAAGGGCTGTTCGTGGCGATGATTGGCTCGCTGCTGTGGACGGAGCTGTTCTGCTGGCTGAAGCGCAAAAAGCTGGTCATCAAAATGCCGGACGGCGTGCCGCCTGCGGTGCAGGAGTCTTTCGCCGCGCTGATCCCTGCCCTGCTGGTGATGATCCTGGTGCTGATTATCCGCATCATCTTCGAAAACACACACTACAACACCATTCACCAGTTCATCTATGAGGTGGTTGCCACGCCGGTTCGCCACTACGGCACCTCCTATTTCGGCGCGCTGATGACGGTATTCAGCATCACGATCCTGTGGTCGGTGGGGATTAACTCCGGTTCGATGATCAACGGCATCATCCGCCCGCTATGGATGGAGAACCAGACCGACAATATCGCCGCCATTCAGGCAGGGACAACGCCGCCGCACATTATTACCGAACAGTTTTTTGACATGATCTGGATGGGCGGCGCGGGTGCCACGCTGTCGCTGGTGATTGCGATGCTGATTTTCGCCCGCAGTAAAAACATGCGTGAAGTAGCGCGCTTAGGCGCAGGGGCTTCGGTGTTCAACATCAACGAACCGATCCTGTTTGGCCTGCCGGTGATCATGAACCCGATCATGCTCATCCCGTTCAACCTGGTGCCGCTGGTGCTGGTCACCGTGCAGTATGTCGCGATGAAAATAGGCGCGGTGGCCGTCACCACCGGGGTGTTTATCCCCTGGACCCTGCCCCCGGTCATCAGCGGTTTTATCGTTACCGGTCATCTGAGCGGCAGCGTGATGCAGCTCATCAACCTGCTGATTGGTGCCATGCTGTACCTGCCTTTCATGCGAATCGTGGATAAACAGTACCGCGCAGCGGAACTGACCACGGCTACGCAAACCGACACCACCCTTGCAAAACAGGAGTAAAGCATGTGGGGAATTATTGCAACCTGGCGCATGGCGCTTGAGGGCGTAACGGAGTCTGCGTCCGCGCTGGCTGCGGGAAAACCGGTCGCCGACGCGGTGGTCGATGCCGTCGCCACCGTCGAGGACTTCCCGTTTTATAAATCCGTGGGTTACGGTGGCCTGCCAACCGAAAACGGCGAGGTGGAACTCGACGCGGCCTACATGGATGGCGACACGCTGGCTTTCGGTGCCGTGGGCAATCTGGTGGATATTGCCAACCCGGTGCGCGTGGCTCATGCGCTTAGCCGCCAGCGCTATAACAGCATGCTGGTCGGCCAGGGCGCGCGCGAGTGGGCGCTGAGCCAGGGCTTTAGCAACAAAACCATGCTCACGGACCGCGCGATGCAGCATTACCGCAAGCGCTGCCGTGAAACGCTGGATAAAGGTCTCAGCCCGTACGACGGGCACGACACCGTCGGGATTATCGGCCTCGATAAGCAGGGATCGATGAGCGTGGCCACCTCCACCAGCGGCCTGTTTATGAAAAAGCGCGGCCGCCTGGGCGACTCCCCCATTATCGGCTCGGGTTTTTACTGCGACAGCGAAACCGGTGCCGCCACCGCCACGGGCGTGGGCGAAGACCTGATGAAAGGCTGCACCAGCTACGAAATTGTTCGCCGCATGGCGCAGGGCATGACGCCGCAGCAGGCGGCAGACTCGGTGGTGTTTGAACTGGAAGACAAGCTGATGTCGCGCTTTGGCCGTGTGGGAGATCTTTCGGTGGTGTGTATGAACAACAAAGGGGAATTCGGCGCGGCGACCAACATCAAAACCTTCTCGTTTGTAGTCGCCACCGCCCATCAGCCGCTGACCGTATTTCGCACCGAACGCCTGCGCGAGAAAACGCATTATCAGGCCGTAGACGAGGCGTGGATGCAGGCCTACGCCGAGCGCATTCGCGCGCCGATTGAGGACTAACGATGATTACCTGGGATCTTATTACCACACCTGAAAGCGCGACACCGCGCAGCCATCTGATTGCCCGAAGCGACAGCACGTGGCTACCGGATACCGCGCTGATAGCCGATATGCAGGCGCAAAAGACTGTTGCGGATACGCGATTTGGCTGCGCCCCGTTTGCCCGCATCACCCTTTTACCGGACGCGCTCTGGCACGACAGCCTGACCGAAGGCTTGCTGACCGCGCTCAGGCCGCTGCTGGCCTCGCCCGCGAGCGCCGATGTGGTGCTGGACGTCACGGATATCGATGAGGTTGTCCTGGCCCAGGTGCTGCGTTTTCTCTTTAACCAGGCGCACACGCTTGCCGACCTGCACCTGAAGAAAACGGACGACACGGCGGTGCGGGTTCGCCATATTACCGCGCTGTGTCTGGCGCAACAGCAGGAAAAGCTGGAGGTGATTTTCCGCGAGCAGCAGGCGATTGCCCGCGGTATGGTCGCCGCCCGGCGGCTGGCGGATATGCCAGCCGATCGTTGTACACCGCAATTTGTCGTCGAAGAGGCGCAGCGGCTGTGCGCCGCCTTCCCCGCGCTGCGCTGTGAAGTGCTTGATGAAAACGCGATCGTTGAGCAGGGTCTGGGGCTGCTGCATGCCGTCGGCAAAGGCGCGACCTGCCCGCCGCGCCTGCTTGCCATCCACTATGAGGGCGCGTCGGAAGGCCCGGTGCGCTGCTATGTGGGCAAAGGCGTTACATTCGATACGGGTGGCCTGTGGCTGAAGGAAGGCGCGGGCATGTACACCATGAAGTATGACATGTGCGGGGCGGCAAACGTGCTCGGCCTGATGCTCACCGCCGCCGAACTGGCGCTGCCCGTACGCATGATGGGCGTGCTGGCGCTGGCAGAAAACGCCATCGGGCCGAACGCTATGCAGCCAGGCAGCGTGGCTCGCGCCTGTAACGGCATGACGGTTGAAATCAACAACACCGATGCCGAAGGCCGGCTGGTACTGGCGGACGCCATTGCCTGGGCCAGCCAGCGTCATCCGCAGGCGCGCTACATCATCGATATGGCGACCTTAACGGGCGCGGTGGTGAAGGCGCTCGGCTATGAACTGAGCGGGCTGATGACCCAGGATGAACTGCTGCGCGAAGCGCTGACTCAGGCGGGAAAACGGTGCGCAGACGAAGTCTGGTCGCTGCCGCTGGACGCGAGGCTGAAAAAGCAGACCGACAGCGCGATAGCCGATCTCTGCAATACGCCGACCAACAACGCGGCGATCAGCGCCTCGGCGGCCTGGCTGCTGCACCACTTCTGTCCGCCGACCATTCCGTGGGCGCATCTGGATATCAGCGGAACGGCGTTATGGCGTGAGGGTGGACGGAGCGTGGCGTCGGGAAGACCGATTCCGCTGCTGGTAGAGCACCTGATGGGGGATCTTTAAACCCGGTGGCGCTGCGCTTACCGGGCCGGCAAAAAACTCAAAGCTTGAGAATATCTTTCACAAACGGAATGGTCAGCTTACGCTGGGCGGTAATAGAGGCGCGATCAAGCTGATCCAGGGTATCGAAAAGAGTGCGCATCTCACGATCGAGTCGCTTCAGGAGGAAGCGACCGACGTCTTCCGGCAGCTCAAAGCCGCGCAGCCGTGAACGGAGCTGTAGCGCCTGAAGTTTATCTTCATCAGACAGCGGCTGCAGCTTGTAGATTTGCCCCCAGTCCAGGCGGGATGCCAGATCCGGCAGCCCCAGGTTAAGCTGGCGCGGCGGCCTGTCGCCGGTGATCAGCAGCCGGGTTTTGCCCGACTCGAGTATGCGGTTATAAAGATTGAAGATCGCCATTTCCCACGGCTCATCCCCCGCCACGCACTCGATATTATCGATGCAGACTAACGAGAGATGTTCCATTCCCTCCAGCACTTCAGGCACAAACCAGGTGCGTTTATCCAGCGGCACATAGCCTACTGCATCACCTCGCGCAGAAAGCTCCGCACAGGCGGCGTGCAACAGATGGCTGCGCCCCGCACCTTCGCGTGACCAGATATAGATGTATCCGCTGTGATCCTGACGCAGCACGTTTTGCAGTGCAGCCAGTAAAGAGGGGTTATCACCCGGCCAGAAACTCGCGAAAGTTTCGTCGTCAGGGAGATAGAGTGGCAGAGAGAGCTGTGCCGGTCCGTTCAGAAATACCTCAACCAGATATCACATAAAATCGGCAACGAGTTTATCACGTAACCCGCAAGGAGAGAACCGGGCGGATCGCCCACCCGGTTTAACGATCAATGAGACGTTTTCTCGCCCTCATCCGCATCCAGGATTTCTTCTTCCGGGCGCAGGATGGAGATCAGCTTGAAGATCAGGCTCAGGGCAATCCCGACGATGGTCGCCAGCGCCATGCCTTTAAGCTCTGCCGCACCAATGTGTACCGTCGCGCCGCTCACGCCAATAATCAGGATCACGGAGGTGAGGATCAGGTTTTGCGCTTTGTTGTAGTCCACTTTGGATTCAATCAGCACGCGAATACCGGACGCACCGATCACCCCGTACAGCAGCAGAGAAACGCCGCCCATCACCGGCTCCGGGATGGCCTGAATCGACGCCGCCAGTTTGCCCACGCAGGAGAGCAGAATCGCAATGATTGCGGCACCGCCAATAACCCACGTACTGTAGACGCGCGTGATGGCCATTACGCCGATATTCTCGCCGTAGGTGGTGTTCGGCGTTGAGCCGAAGAAACCGGAGATAATGGTCGAAAGACCGTTGGCAAACATCGACCGGTGCAGACCCGGGTCGCGGATCAGGTCGCGCTTCACGATGTTCGCCGTGACCACCAGGTGACCTACGTGTTCCGCGATAACCACCAGCGCGGCTGGCAGAATCGTCAAAATCGCAAACCATTCGAAGCGTGGGGTATAGAAGGTAGGCAGTGCGAACCAGTGCGCGTTAGCAATCAGGTCGGTATTGACGATACCCATGGCGAAGGAGAGCGCGTAGCCTGCCAGCACGCCAATCAGGATCGGGATAATCGCCAGAAAACCGCGGAACAACACGGAGCCAAACACCGTAACGCCCAGCGTCACCAGCGAGATGATAATGGCTTTCGAGTTCGGTGACTGGCCGTCGGCAGGCAGCAGCCCCGCCATGTTTGCCGCCACTCGCGCCAGCTCAAGGCCGATGACGGCAACGATTGCGCCCATCGCCGCAGGCGGGAACATCACATCCAGCCAGCCCGTACCGGCTTTCTTGACGATGAAAGAGACCAGACAGAACAGCACGCCACACATGATAAAACCGCCGAGCGCCACCTCATAGCCCAACGGCAACAGCAGCAGCACCGGGGAGATAAAGGCAAAGCTCGACCCCAGATACGCCGGGATCTTCCCCTTACAGATGAAGAGATACAGCAGCGTTCCCACGCCGTTGAAAAGCAGCACGGTGGCCGGGTTAATATGAAAAATCATAGGCACCAGCACGGTTGCGCCAAACATGGCGAACAGATGCTGCAAACTAAGCGGGATAGTCTGTAAAAGCGGCGGTCTTTCACTCACCCCGATAGTACGGCGCGTCATAGTGTTTTCCTCTGAACAGTGTTGTGGGTGTTTTTATTCAAAAAAAAGCCGACTATCAAAGTCGGCTTTTTTATCGTTATTCGATTATTTGGTACCAAAGATTTTGTCGCCGGCATCGCCAAGCCCCGGGATGATGTACCCGTGCTCGTTAAGCCCCTGGTCGATTGAGGCGGTGTACAGCTCAACGTCCGGGTGGGCTTTTTCCAGCGCCGCGATACCTTCCGGCGCGGCAACCAGTACCAGCACCTTAATGCTGCTGCAGCCTGCTTTTTTCAGCAGGTCGATGGTGGCGATCATGGAACCGCCGGTCGCCAGCATAGGGTCAACCACCAGCGCCATACGCTCGTCAATGTTAGAGACAAGCTTCTGGAAGTACGGAACCGGCTCCAGCGTCTCTTCATCGCGGTAGACACCCACTACGCTGATACGCGCGCTTGGGACGTGCTCCAGCACGCCTTCCATCATGCCCAGACCGGCACGCAGGATCGGCACAACGGTAATTTTTTTGCCTTTGATTTGCTCAACCTGTACCGGACCGTTCCAGCCTTCGATGGTCACTTTTTCCGTTTCCAGGTCAGAGGTCGCTTCGTAGGTCAGCAGGCTGCCCACTTCAGAAGCCAGTTCGCGAAAACGCTTCGTGCTGATGTCATGCTCACGCATCAGGCCCAACTTGTGTTTAACGAGCGGGTGTTTCACTTCCACAATCTTCATTCTCTTTCTCCTCTGAGGCGGCATCCGCAAAAAAAATCGCGGGATTATACCGCTTTTTTCGGATTGTGCCATACCCATCTTGCTTGACATATATCAATCAAAAACAAAAAAGCCGGAGGCAAGCTCCGGCTCTAGTGCGAGGTGCTGCCCGGTGGCGCTACGCTTACGCGGGCCTACGTGTAGTGTAGGTCGGGTAAGCGTTAGCGCCACCCGGCTGTTACAGGTTATCGCCGTTGCTGGCAATCACCTGCTTATACCAGTCGAACGATTTTTTCTTACTGCGGTTCAGCGTGCCGTTCCCTTCATTATCTTTATCAACAAAGATAAAGCCGTAGCGTTTTTTCATCTCGCCGGTACCGGCAGAAACCAGGTCGATACAGCCCCACGGGGTATAGCCCATCAGATCAACGCCATCTTCCACCACCGCTTTTTTCATCTCGCTGATGTGCGCGGCCAGATAATCGATGCGGTACTGGTCGTTTACCGTGCCGTCGCTCTCCTGCACGTCGATTGCGCCAAAGCCGTTCTCAACAATAAACAACGGCAGCTGATAGTGATCCCAGAACCAGTTCAGGGAGTAGCGCAGGCCCACCGGGTCAATCTGCCAGCCCCAATCGGATTTCTGCACGTACGGGTTGGAGACCAGGCTTTTGCTCTCGTCGTAATCCAGCTGTGGGTTGTCTGCCGTCGCCTTGGTCGCGAAGGACATGTAATAGCTGAAACCGATGTAATCCACGCAGCCCTGTTTGAGTGCGATGTTGTCTTCCTCAGTGATATCCAGCGCGAAGCCACGACGTGCAAAATAGTTGAGCAGGTGCTGCGGATACGCGCCGCGCACATGCACATCGGTGAACCAGTAACGACGATGCATGGCGTTCATCGCCATCATCATGTCGTCCGGCGCGCAGGTCAGCGGATAGATCGGGCACATCGCAATCATGCAGCCAATGTGCAGCGACGGGTTAATCTCGCGCCCGGCTTTCACCGCCAGGGCACTCGCCACCAGCTCGTAGTGGGCGGCCTGGAACATGACCGGCTCGCGGTCTTCGCCCGGCTCATACTTCAGCCCGGAGTTGGTAAACGGCGCAAAATCCTCGTGGAAGTTTGCCTGGTTGTTGATCTCGTTAAAGGTCATCCAGTACTTCACTTTATGCTGATAACGCTCGAAAACGACCTTCGCGAAGCGGACAAAGAAGTCGATCAGCTTACGGTTGCGCCAGCCGCCGTATTCGGTGACCAGGTGGAAAGGCATCTCGAAGTGAGAAAGGGTGATAACCGGTTCGATACCGTACTTCAGGCACTCGTCGAACAGGTCGTCGTAGAATTTCAGGCCCGCCTCGTTTGGCTCCAGCTCGTCCCCTTTCGGGAAGATGCGCGTCCAGGCGATAGAGGTACGGAAGCATTTAAATCCCATCTCGGCAAAGAGTTTGATGTCTTCTTTATAGCGATGGTAGAAATCGATGGCTTCATGGTTAGGGTAGTTCTTCCCCTGCAGGACGCCGTTGGTGATTTCACGCGGGACACCGTGCGCGCCTGCGGTCATGACGTCAGCGACGCTGACCCCTTTACCGCCCTCTTTCCAGCCGCCCTCAAGCTGGTGTGCCGCCACGGCACCACCCCACAGAAAACCTTCTTTAAATCCTGGCATTCTCTTTCCCTCATTCTGCGTTATCTTCTGCAAAAACAATTACAGAAACCGGTTTCACTCTGATGATGTGCAAAGGGGTAACGGGTTGCAAGCAGTTAACCGAAACCGGTTTCATTTTCGTGAACAGAGTCAAGTTTGACGCTGCTGGCGGGCCGCAGGGAAAAAAAGATCCTCGCGCCGAGAATAGGCTCGCAAACGTTTGCCTGGACTGTTAGAATTGCGCCGATTTTTCTTACTAGCTATGCAATCGCGTGGGGACTTGAGCCGTGACCAACAAAACTTCTCTCAGCTACAAAGATGCCGGTGTTGATATTGACGCAGGTAATGCGCTGGTTGACCGAATCAAAGGTGTGGTGAAAAAAACCCGCCGCCCTGAAGTGATGGGTGGACTGGGTGGATTCGGCGCACTGTGCGCGCTGCCGCAAAAATATCGTGAACCTGTTCTGGTCTCGGGTACGGATGGCGTGGGCACAAAACTGCGCCTGGCGATGGATCTTAAGCGTCACGACACGATCGGTATCGATCTGGTGGCGATGTGCGTTAACGACCTGGTGGTACAGGGCGCAGAGCCGCTGTTCTTCCTCGACTACTATGCCACCGGCAAGCTGGACGTGGACACCGCAGCCAGCGTAATTAACGGGATTGCCGAAGGCTGCCTGCAGTCAGGCTGCGCGCTGGTGGGTGGCGAAACCGCCGAAATGCCAGGGATGTATCACGGCGAAGATTATGACGTCGCAGGCTTCTGCGTCGGCGTGGTAGAAAAATCAGAAATTATCGACGGCAGCAAAGTGGCTGACGGCGATGTGCTGGTAGCGCTGGCCTCCAGCGGCCCGCACTCTAACGGCTACTCCCTGGTGCGTAAAATCCTCGAAGTGAGCGGTTGTGACCCGCTGACCACCGAGGTTGACGGCAAACCGCTGGCCGATCACCTGCTGGCTCCGACCCGCATCTACGTGAAAAACGTGCTGGAACTTATTGAGAACGTAGACGTTCACGCCATCGCCCACCTGACCGGCGGCGGTTTCTGGGAAAACATTCCGCGCGTATTGCCGGATAATACCCAGGCGGTGATCGACGAATCCTCCTGGCAGTGGCCGTCCGTGTTTAACTGGCTACAGACCGCAGGCAACGTCAGTTCTCATGAAATGTACCGCACCTTTAACTGTGGCGTGGGGATGGTTATCGCCCTGCCTGCAAGCGAAGCGGATAACGCGGTTAAGCTGCTGAATGAGAAAGGTGAAAACGCGTGGAAAATCGGTATTATCAAAGCATCCGATTCCGAACAGCGTGTGGTCATTGAATGAAAAACATTGTGGTGCTCATTTCCGGTAACGGAAGCAATTTGCAGGCGATAATTGATGCCTGCAAACAGAAGAAAATCAATGGCACCATTCGGGCAGTATTCAGCAACAAGGCCGACGCATTCGGCCTTGAGCGGGCGCGGGAAGCGAATATTCCCGCGCATGCGCTGGAAGCCAGCCAGTTTTCCGGGCGGGAAGCCTTCGACCGCGAACTGGTGCAGGAAATTGACGCCTACGCGCCAGATGTCGTGGTGCTGGCTGGTTACATGCGCATTCTGAGCCCGGCGTTTGTTTCGCACTACGCCGGGCGTCTGCTCAATATTCACCCTTCCCTGCTGCCGAAATATCCCGGTTTACACACCCACCGTCAGGTGCTGGAGAACGGCGATGAGGAGCATGGCACGTCCGTGCACTTCGTCACCGACGAGCTGGACGGCGGCCCGGTGATCCTGCAGGCGAAGGTCCCGGTCTTTGAGGGCGATAACGAAGATGATGTGACCGAACGCGTGCAGACGCAGGAGCACGCCATCTACCCGCTGGTGGTAAGCTGGTTTGTCGACGGGCGTCTGGTGATGCGCGACGGCGCCGCCTGGCTGGACGGCGTGAAGTTGCCCCCGCAGGGCTATGCGGCAGAAGAGTAGTTTGTTATGTCGGGTGGCGCTACGCTTACCCGACCTACAGAGTGCATTACCCGATACTCCCTTCTCCAACCCTCTAAAATCCCCAACAAAAAAAATAACTGTCATACTTTTCTGGCACTGTTGGACATATCGTGGAAATGCTCGCCATAATAAGGACGAGACGGATTTACCACGTCCTGTGAATGAACTGGAGTGTGAGCTGTAATGGGTCAGGAAAAGTTATACATTGAGAAAGAGCTGAGTTGGTTAGCCTTCAACGAGCGCGTGCTTCAGGAAGCGGCGGATAAAAGTAACCCACTGATTGAGCGTATGCGTTTCCTGGGTATTTATTCCAATAACCTGGATGAATTTTATAAAGTCCGCTTTGCCGAGCTTAAACGCCGCATCATCATCAGTGAAGAACAGGGTTTAAACTCGCACTCGCGCCATCTGCTTGGCAAAATACAGTCTCGCGTGATGAAAGCCGATCAGGAATTTGATGGCCTTTACAACGAGCTGCTGCTGGAAATGGCCCGCAATCAAATTTTCCTGATCAACGAACGCCAGCTTTCCGTCAACCAGCAGAGCTGGCTTCGTCACTATTTCAAACATTATCTACGCCAGCACATCACCCCGATCCTGATCAACCGCGAAACGGATCTGGTGCAGTTCCTGAAAGACGATTACACCTATCTGGCGGTGGAGATCATTCGTGGCGACAACATCAGCTACGCGCTGCTGGAAATTCCGTCCGACAAAGTGCCGCGCTTTGTCAACCTGCCGCCGGAAACCCCGCGCCGCCGCAAGCCAATGATCCTGCTGGACAACATCCTGCGCTACTGTCTGGATGATATCTTCAAAGGCTTCTTCGATTACGATGCGTTAAACGCCTACTCGATGAAGATGACCCGTGACGCCGAATATGACCTGGTGCACGAGATGGAAGCCAGCCTGATGGAGCTGATGTCTTCAAGCCTGAAGCAGCGTCTGACGGCCGAGCCGGTGCGCTTTGTCTATCAGCGCGATATGCCGGACGCGATGGTCGAAATGCTGCGCGATAAGCTGACCATCTCCCGCTACGACTCCATTATCCCCGGCGGGCGTTATCACAACTTTAAAGACTTTATTGGCTTCCCGAACGTCGGCAAGGCCAATCTGGTGAATAAACCGCTGCCCCGCCTGCGCCACATCTGGTTCGATAAGTTCCGCAACGGGTTTGACGCCATTCGCGAGCGCGACGTGCTGCTGTACTATCCGTACCACACCTTCGAGCATGTGCTGGAGCTGCTGCGTCAGGCGTCGTTCGACCCGAACGTGCTGGCGATCAAAATCAACATCTACCGCGTGGCGAAAGATTCCCGCATCATCGACGCGATGATCCACGCCGCGCACAACGGCAAGAAAGTGACCGTGGTGGTGGAACTGCAGGCGCGTTTCGACGAAGAAGCAAATATCCACTGGGCGCGCCGCCTGACCGAAGCGGGCGTGCACGTAATTTTCTCCGCGCCGGGACTGAAAATTCACGCCAAGCTGTTCCTTATCTCCCGTAAAGAGGGAGACGACGTGGTGCGTTATGCTCACATCGGTACCGGAAACTTTAACGAGAAAACCGCGCGAATTTATACCGACTACTCGCTGCTGACCGCCGATGCGCGCATCACCAACGAGGTGCGCCGGGTGTTCAACTTTATTGAGAACCCGTACCGTCCGGTGAACTTCGACTATCTGCTGGTTTCACCGCAGAACTCGCGCCGCCTGCTGTACGATATGATCGATAAAGAGATCGCCAACGCGCAGAAAGGGCTGTCGTCCGGCATTACGCTGAAGCTCAACAACCTGGTCGATAAAGGCCTGGTGGATCGTCTTTACGCCGCCTCCGGTTCAGGCGTGCCGGTGAACCTGCTGATCCGCGGCATGTGTTCTCTGATCCCGGAGCTGGAAGGTATCAGCGATAATATTCGCGTCATCAGCATCGTTGACCGCTATCTGGAACACGATCGGGTCTATATTTTCGATAACGCAGGCGATAAGCAGGTGTATCTCTCCTCTGCGGACTGGATGACGCGCAATATTGATTATCGAATTGAAGTTGCGGCCCCGCTGCTTGACCCACGTCTGAAGCAGCAGATCCTCGACATCATCGAGATTTTGTTTAGCGATACGGTGAAAGCACGCTATATCGATAAAGAACTGAGTAACCGCTATGTTCCGCGCGGCAACCGCCGTAAAGTGCGGTCCCAACTGGCGATTTACGACTATATCAAATCACTCGAGCAACCCGATTAACCTATGCCGATAAATGATAAGACACCACGCCCGCAGGAGTTCGCTGCGGTCGATCTTGGTTCTAACAGTTTCCACATGGTCATCGCCCGTGAGGTGGATGGCGCGATGCAGATCATTGGCCGTCTGAAGCAGCGCGTGCACCTGGCCGACGGTCTGGATGCGAACAGCATGCTGAGCGAAGAGGCCATGGAGCGTGGCTTAAACTGCCTGTCGCTGTTTGCCGAACGTCTGCAGGGCTTCTCGCCCTCCAGCGTCTGCATCGTGGGCACACATACCCTACGCCAGGCGCTGAATGCGCCGGAGTTTCTTAAACGTGCGGAAAAGGTCATCCCCTATCCGATTGAGATCATCTCCGGTAACGAGGAAGCGCGCCTGATTTTCATGGGCGTGGAGCACACGCAGCCGGAAAAAGGCCGCAAGCTGGTGATTGATATCGGCGGGGGTTCCACGGAACTGGTGATTGGTGAAGACTTCGAGCCGCGTCTGGTGGAGAGCCGCCGCATGGGCTGCGTCAGCTTCGCGCAGATGTACTTCCCGGGCGGAACCATCACCCGCGAGAATTTCCAGCGCGCGCGCATGGCTGCGGTACAAAAACTGGAAAATCTGGCCTGGCAGTACCGTATTCAGGGCTGGAACGTGGCGCTGGGCGCCTCGGGTTCGATCAAGGCCGCACATGAGGTGCTGCTGGCGCTGGGCGAAAAAGACGGTTTTATCACCCCTGAACGTCTGGTGATGCTGACCGAAGAGGTGCTCAAATATAAAAGCTTTGACGCCTTAAGCCTGCCGGGTCTGTCCGACGATCGTCAAGCCGTGTTCGTGCCCGGCCTCGCCATTCTGTGCGGCGTGTTTGATGCGCTGGCGATCAAAGAGCTGCGTCTCTCGGACGGCGCGCTGCGTGAGGGCGTGCTGTATGAAATGGAAGGCCGCTTCCGTCATCAGGATATTCGTAGCCGTACCGCGCAAAGCCTGGCGAACCAGTACAACATCGACCGTGAGCAGGCAAAGCGCGTGCTGGAAACCACGGTTCAGATGTACGAGCAGTGGCACGAGCAGAATCCTAAGCTGGCACATCCGCAGCTGGAAGCGCTGCTGAAATGGGCTGCCATGCTGCATGAGGTGGGGCTGAACATTAACCACAGCGGCATGCACCGTCATTCGGCGTACATTCTGCAAAACAGCGATTTGCCGGGCTTTAACCAGGAGCAGCAGAGCATGATGGCGACGCTGGTGCGCTATCACCGCAAAGCGATCAAACTCGACGATCTGCCGCGCTTTACGTTGTTCAAGAAAAAGCAGTTTCTGCCGCTTATTCAGCTCCTGCGACTTGGCGTGTTGCTTAACAACCAGCGTCAGGCCACCACGACCCCGCCGACGTTAAAGCTGAAAACGGACGATCATCACTGGACGCTGAGCTTCCCGCACGGCTGGTTTAGCCAGAACGCGCTGGTACTGCTGGATCTGGAAAAAGAGCAGCAATACTGGGAAGCGGTCACCGGCTGGCTGTTGAAGATTGAAGAAGAGAGCGCCGAGGCCGCAGCATAGCGGCCTACGCGGTTGCGGGCAGCGCCTCAGCGTCCAGTAAAGACGCCATCTCAACCGGCTTACCAATCAGGTAACCCTGCACATAATCGATACCTAGCGCGTGAACCGCGCTACGTATCTCTTCTGTCTCGACGTACTCCGCCACTACCAGCATTTTCTTCATGCGCGCCAGATGGCAAATCGAGGCCACAATCTGATAATCCAGACTGTTGCTGACGATATTGCGAATAAAACTGCCGTCGATTTTGAGGATATCAGCATCCACGCTTTTCAGGCGGGCATAGCTGGCATATCCGGTGCCGAAATCATCGATCGCAATGCGCACTCCCATGGCCTGCAGCTGGCTGAGCGTCTGCGTGGCCTGCTCTGATCCGTTTCCGAAACATCCGCACTCGGTGATCTCGACGATCAGCTGCCAGGCCTCCACGCCATACTTCGTCAGAAGCTGCTTCACTTCCTGAGGGAACTGCGTGCGGCACGCGGTAGACGGCGCAAGATTGATCGCAAAACGCTGGGCAGGAAGCCTGTCGCGATGATCCGCTAAAAATTGCAGCGTCCGCTCCAGCACCCATAAGTCCACGCGAGACGACAGACCAAACTCCTGGGCAACCGGCAGGAAGCGATCGGGAGAGATCAGCTCGCCCTGCTCGTCCAACATCCGCAGCAACACTTCATCATAGTGATCCCCGCGTAAGCCCCTGACCCGCTGCACCATCAGGGTGAACTTATCCTCTTCCAGCGCCCGCTGAAGCAGATTCATCATCGCGACCTTCTCTTTCAGGTTACGCTGCAGGTGCATAGCCCCGCGCTGCTGAAGGCTTTCAGGATGATGGCTTGAAAGCGACAGATTGGCGATGATGCTGAGCTCCCCCAGCAGCAGATAAAGATGATTAACCGGAGAACGCACGTAGCAGTAGCTTATGCCCACCTGCGGCTGGAGTGGCATACCATCCCAGATAAAGCGGAACAGTTTGATACGCTCATCCAGCGCGACGATGCGTTCCTGGTGAGATTCGGTGCCCATACGAATCGCCAGATCGTAGCCGGTCAGCGTATAGACACACTCCCCCGGCAGCAGAGCGTGGTTAATCCACGCGGCCAGCTGCTGTTTGTACTGGATCCGCAGCAGCACCCCGTAGTTATGCCCGAGTACCTCCAGTTCAGGAATGCGCAATAAACAGAGCGCGGACCAGGGCGATTTACTCAGCGCGCGGGACAGCGCCCGCAGGTTTGGCATGTTAACCACCGGGTCGAGAAGCGCCAGCCTGCGGGAACGAATATTGATGGCCCGCTGGCGGGTGGCCAGCATGGACATGTAAATCACCACAAAAGAGGAGACCAGATAGCTGGACGAGGTAATAGCCAGCTGGATGTCATATCCTTGGTTTACAGGGATATAGCGATAGAAATAGTGGATCGACACCAGCAGGACCGGGGTCCAAATCACCGACATCAGCTTATAGCCAAAGCGCATTGCGCCCCAGAGCATCACCGGCATCAGCAGCGACAGCGTGTAGTTGGTGCTGAAAATGGTGCTGTTCTCATTCATGGGCATCAACAGCAGCGAAAGTAATCCGCCCAGCAGCGCAGCCCACAGCACAAACTCAGCCACCGTCACTTTACCGTCAATTTGCGCGCGGCTTTGCGATATGTACCCTCTCAGGTAGTGCGGATTGCGTATGATACGAATCAGCAAAAAGCTGAACGGAACCGCAGTCAGCCCACTCACCAGAAGCGCCTGATAGTTGATCAACGTGCGAATATTCAACGGGTTAAGACCCGCCATGCTCTGGCGGCTTTCATACACCCCGAGATAGACCGCAAACTGGAAGAACAGCAGAAACAGCGTGGAGGGGCAGAACACCTGCCAGAACAGGCGCTGGGCCATCAGATACACGTTGCCATAGGAAACCCGGTTGCGTTTCGGCGCAAACACGCGGTATCCCCCCCAGCTCAGCACGACCGGGACTAAAAAATGGAGCACGCTCGCCCAGGTTTCAAACAGGCTGACGGCGGGATAGTAGCGATAAAACAGGGACAGAACGATGCCCGGCAGCGCGGCCAGGTCAAAAATCACCATCATCGCCAGAAAGAACGAGAGGGGAAAATAGTAAAGCACAACAACGCTTTCGTTCAGCTGCGTATAAGTGTTAAACATGCTGAGCAGCGGCAGCAAAACGGGAGGCAAAACGAGGGGAAGCGCCCACCAGCGGTCTTTATTGTGCTTCAGAAAGGAGATAATTTTCATAGATGCCCGGTTAAACCCTGTGTTCTCCTGAGGGTAAATAAAGACAGGCATCCAACCTGACGTGTCAGTCACACTGTGAAAACCTGTGCATCACAATGGAGGAAGGATTTTAGTGATCAGCGGCAGGAAACCGTTGATGTAAATCAAATAAAATTATTTGTAGAAAGGTTTCTTACGATTTTTATGCTTGCTTACCGGGGTAATGAGTTGATTAGCAACAAATAATGCTGAACTGACTATTTTTTACACATTCCGGAATTGACCCTTGCTTCCCGCTGTGCCTTAATAGCCGTATCGCCCAAACGGGTAAACCCAGGAAAAACAACGTGAGTCAGGCCCCGCGTATGCACAAACGACACCGATTTAACACCCGCATGACCCGCATCATACTGCTTATCAGTTTCCTGTTTTTCTTTGGCCGCTTTGTTTATTCCTCCATTGGCGCCTGGTATCACCATCAGGACAAAATTCAGACCCAGCAATCCAGCCTCACCGTCGAAACGCCCGAACGCTGACGCCCGCCTTAACAGGTAAGACACTGTATCGCAGTGTATCCGGCTTGCCATGCTGACAAACTGGTACAAAAATCCGCCTGCAGCACATATACCTGATACATCAAAATGGTCTTCTGTCTCTGTCGTCATTATGAGGAGAGACAGAGATGATTCGTCGCTATTTAATCCCCTTCATTGCGCTGGTCACCGCCAGTAGCGCCATAGCCGCTCCGTTAGATGGCCTGAGCGCCGCCGACGTTAATGGCCCGGCAGCCGTAGCGCCACTTGAAAAACCTCAGCCGCCCGCCAGGCTAATTGTCGATCCGCCGCTCGCAGGGCCACTGAGCAAAGGGGCCGTGTTTATTCAGTACCGCGCCGAAAACCTGCGCATTGAGCCAGTCTTTGGCCCGGAGGCGCTGAACGTCACGCCACGTATCGGCCATATCCACGTCATCGTCGACGATGCCCCCTGGCACTGGGCAGATGCCAGCGGTGAGCCGGTGATCCTCGTGGGCCTGCCAGCTGGCAAGCACAAGGTCACCCTTATTCTGGCCGACCCTACGCACAAACCCATCGTTCACAAAACCGTTGAATTCACCGTGCCGCCGCACGCCCCGGTTCATCACTTTTAAGGAGCCTGAAGATGAAAGCACTGTCTGTATTAACGGCTGGCCTGTTGGCTCTTTCTGCCAGTGCGTTAGCGGAGAACCATTCAAGCGTAGTGCTGGTGCATGGCGCATTTGCGGATGGCAGCAGCTGGAATAAGGTGATTAGCCGTCTACAGGAACAGCACAGGGAGGTCATTGCCGTACAACTGCCGCTCACCTCGCTACACGATGACGTTGCCGCGACCCGGCGCGCCATCGCCCGGACGCACGGTAAGGTTACGCTGGTTGGCCACTCGTGGGCTGGCACGGTGATTAGCGAGGCGGGGAACGATGCCCGGGTGACATCGCTGGTATACGTGGCAGCGTTTGCTCCGGACTCCGGTCAGTCGACGGCGGATCTGGTGGGGAGCTACCCTGCCCCGCCGGGGAGTGCGGGCATTGCTAAAACGGCTGACGGGTATTTGTATCTCCCCCTCAAAGCGGTCAAAGAAGACTTCGCGCCTGATGTCAAAACGGCTGAGCAGGAACGCATTGCTGCAACGCAGGGTCCGATTCGGGCCGATGCGTTTGGCGAAAAAATCACGCATGCCGCCTGGCATGATAAACCGAGCTGGTTTGTGGTGAGCAAAAACGATCGGATGATAAACCCCGATCTGGAACGCGCCATGGCGAAAAACCTTCATGCCACCACCACGGAGGTCGCGGCAAGCCATGTCTCCATGGTGAGCCAGCCGGATGCGATTGCCCGGGTGATTGAACGGGCGAGTGAATAAGCGGGATAAAAAAAAGCCCGCGAGAGGCGGGCTTTAGTGGCTAAGGGTCTAGATTGTCGGGGAGATTATTCCCACTCAATCGTCGCCGGTGGCTTACCGCTGATGTCATACACCACGCGGGAAATGCCGTTCACTTCGTTGATGATGCGGTTAGAGACGCGACCCAGGAAATCATACGGCAGGTGCGCCCAGTGTGCGGTCATGAAGTCGATGGTTTCAACCGCGCGCAGGGAGACAACCCAGTCGTATTTACGGCCATCGCCCATTACGCCGACCGAGCGAACCGGCAGGAACACGGTAAATGCCTGGCTCACTTTGTTGTACAGGTCGGCTTTGTGCAGCTCTTCAATGAAGATCGCATCGGCACGGCGCAGCAGGTCGCAGTACTCTTTCTTCACTTCGCCCAGCACTCGCACGCCGAGACCTGGCCCCGGGAACGGGTGACGGTAAAGCATGTCGTACGGCAGACCCAGCTCCAGGCCGATCTTACGCACTTCGTCTTTGAACAGCTCGCGCAGCGGTTCAACCAGGCCCATCTTCATCTCTTTCGGCAGGCCGCCCACGTTGTGGTGAGATTTGATGACGTGCGCTTTACCGGTAGCAGAAGCTGCCGATTCGATCACGTCCGGGTAGATGGTGCCCTGCGCCAGCCATTTCACGTCTTCCAGCTTCAGCGCCTCTTCGTCGAACACTTCGACAAACACGCGACCAATGATTTTACGTTTCGCTTCCGGGTCGTTCTCCCCCGCCAGCGCGTCCAGGAAGCGTTTCTCGCCTTCCACGTGAACGATGTTCAGACCAAAGTGGTCGCCGAACATATCCAGCACCTGCTGAGATTCGTTGAGGCGCAGCAGACCGTTGTCCACGAACACACAGGTCAGGTTTTTGCCGATAGCGCGGTGCAGCAGCATCGCGGTAACGGAGGAGTCCACGCCGCCGGAAAGACCGAGGATCACTTTGTCATCACCAACCTGCTGGCGGATACGCTCCACGGCGTCGTCGATGATTTTTGCCGGGGTCCACAGGGCTTCACACTGGCAGATATCGCGCACGAAGCGCTCCAGCATACGCATCCCCTGACGGGTGTGGGTCACTTCCGGGTGGAACTGCACGCCGTAGAAGCGTTTTTCTTCGTTCGCCATGATCGCGAACGGGCAGCTTTCGGTGCTGGCAACGGTCGCGAAGTCAGACGGGATGGCGGTAACTTTGTCGCCGTGGCTCATCCACACGTCCAGCAGCGGTTTGCCGTCGGCGGTCAGGGAGTCTTCGATACCGCGCACCAGCGCACTGTCGGTCACGACTTCAACCTGCGCGTAGCCGAACTCACGTTCGTTAGAGCCTTCTACTTGGCCGCCGAGCTGCATCGCCATGGTCTGCATGCCGTAGCAGACGCCGAAGACCGGCACGCCCGCTTCAAATACGTACTGCGGTGCGCGCGGGCTATTCTCTTCGGTGGTGCTTTCCGGGCCGCCGGAAAGGATGATGCCGCTTGGGTTGAACTCGCGAATCTGTGCTTCCGTGACATCCCACGCCCACAGTTCACAGTAAACGCCCAGCTCACGTACGCGACGCGCCACCAACTGAGTGTACTGAGAACCAAAATCCAGGATGAGAATGCGATGTTTATGAATGTTTTCCGTCATTGACGCTAATTCCGAGGCAAGAGAAACAAAATCGCCCGGCATAAAGCCGGGCGTGGAAATTTATCAGGAGCCCAGGCGGTAGTTCGGGGACTCTTTGGTGATCGTCACGTCGTGAACGTGGCTTTCCTGGATACCCGCACCGCTGATACGCACGAATTCTGCCTTCGTACGCAGCAGGTCGATGGTACCACAGCCGGTCAGGCCCATACAGGAGCGCAGGCCGCCCATCTGCTGGTGAATGATCTCTTTCAGACGGCCTTTATAGGCTACGCGACCTTCGATACCTTCCGGCACCAGTTTGTCTGCCGCGTTGTCGGTCTGGAAGTAACGGTCAGACGAACCTTTGGACATCGCGCCCAGGGAGCCCATCCCGCGGTAGGATTTGTAAGAACGGCCCTGGTACAGTTCGATTTCGCCCGGGGATTCTTCCGTACCGGCCAGCATAGAACCGACCATCACGGCAGCCGCGCCCGCAGCGATAGCTTTAGCGATGTCGCCTGAGAAACGAATGCCGCCGTCAGCGATAACCGGGATACCGGTGCCTTCCAGCGCTTCAACCGCGTCAGACACGGCGGTGATCTGCGGAACGCCCACGCCGGTGACGATACGGGTAGTACAGATAGAGCCAGGGCCGATACCCACTTTTACCGCGCTGCAGCCGGCTTCAGCCAGCGCGCGTGCGCCTGCGCCAGTGGCGACGTTGCCGCCGATGATTTGCAGGTCAGGATATTTCGCACGGGTTTCACGAATACGCTGCAAAACGCCTTCGGAATGGCCGTGAGAGGAGTCAATCAACAGCACATCAACGCCTGCTTCTACCAGCGCATCGACGCGCTCTTCGTTGCCCGCACCCGCGCCAACCGCAGCGCCAACGCGCAGACGGCCACGCTCGTCTTTACAGGCGTTAGGCTTACGTTCTGCTTTCTGGAAATCTTTTACGGTGATCATGCCGCGCAGGTGGAAGCTGCTGTCAACAACCAGCGCTTTCTCAACGCGTTTTTCGTGCATTTTTGCCAGCACGACGTCGCGGGTTTCACCTTCACGCACGGTAACCAGACGCTCTTTTGGCGTCATGTATACGCTGACAGGCTGGTTCAGGTCAGTCACAAAGCGCACGTCACGACCAGTGATAATCCCCACCAGCTCGTAATCTTCCGTCACAACCGGGTAGCCAGCAAAGCCGTTACGCTCGGTCAGGGCTTTCACTTCATGCAGGGTGGTGGTTGGCAGAACGGTCTGTGGGTCAGACACAATGCCGGATTCATGTTTTTTCACGCGGCGAACTTCTTCAGCCTGACGCTCAATAGACATGTTTTTATGAATAAAGCCAATGCCGCCTTCCTGTGCCAGGGCGATCGCCAGGCGCGCTTCAGTCACGGTGTCCATTGCCGCAGAGAGCATAGGAATGTTCAGGCGAATGGTCTTCGTTAACTGCGTGCTGAGATCGGCAGTATTCGGCAGAACGGTGGAGTGAGCGGGAACGAGGAGGACGTCGTCAAACGTCAGTGCTTCTTTAGCGATACGTAGCATGGGCAATATCTCTGACCTGGGTGGTTAAATATTGCCGTGGCATTATACAGAGCGTAACCGATTGCATCTACACTTTTTTGAAAAAAATGCTTGCGATCGCTTCTCAGCAGGTTACTATCGACTGAATAACTTGCTGATTTAGAATTTGATCCCGCTCACATGTTATCCTCTCAATCTCCCTCAATTTTTACTGTCAGCCGCCTTAATCAGACGGTGCGTTTGCTGCTTGAGCAGGAAATGGGGCAGGTCTGGATCAGCGGTGAAATTTCTAACTTCACCCAGCCATCATCCGGCCACTGGTACTTTACGCTGAAAGACGATACCGCCCAGGTACGCTGCGCGATGTTCCGCAACAGCAACCGCCGGGTGACGTTCCGTCCTCAGCACGGCCAGCAGGTTCTGGTGCGCGCCAATATCACCCTGTATGAGCCGCGCGGTGATTATCAAATCATCGTCGAAAGCATGCAGCCTGCGGGTGAAGGTTTACTGCAGCAGAAGTATGAACAGCTCAAAGCAAAGCTCTCCGCCGAAGGTTTATTCGATCAGCAGTTCAAAAAAGCCCTGCCCTCACCCGCCCACTGCGTGGGGGTGATCACCTCGAAAACCGGGGCGGCCCTGCACGATATTTTGCATGTCCTGAAGCGTCGCGATCCTTCCCTGCCGGTCATCATCTATCCGACCGCCGTTCAGGGTGACGATGCGCCCGGGCAAATTGTGCGCGCCATTGAGCGGGCGAACGCCCGTCAGGAGTGCGATGTGCTGATCGTCGGGCGCGGCGGCGGCTCGCTGGAAGATCTGTGGAGCTTCAACGACGAGCGCGTGGCGCGGGCAATCTTTGCAAGCGTAATTCCCGTTGTGAGCGCCGTCGGCCACGAAACCGATGTCACCATTGCAGATTTTGTTGCGGACCTCCGCGCCCCCACGCCATCCGCGGCGGCGGAAGTGGTCAGCCGCAACCAGCTGGAGCTGCTGCGTCAGCTCCAGAACGGCCAGCAGCGTCTTGAGATGGCGATGGATTACTTCCTCGCCAACCGAACCCGCCGCTTCACCCAGCTTTACCATCGTCTGCAGCAGCAGCACCCGCAGCTGCGTCTGGCGCGTCAGCAAACCGTGCTGGAACGCCTGCGCCAGCGCATGAACGTTGCGCTGGACGGCCAGCTCAAACGTGCGACCTCGCGCCAGCAGCGCATGGCCCAGCGCCTGAGCCAGCAAAATCCGCAGCCGAAAATCTACCGTGCGCAAACGCGCATTCAGCAGCTCGAATATCGTCTCGCGGAGAATGTCCGTGCACGCCTGAGCGCCACCCGCGAACGCTTTGGCAACGCGGTGACCCATCTGGAAGCCGTCAGCCCCCTTTCCACGCTGGCGCGTGGCTATAGCGTCACCACGGCGACAGATGGCAAAGTGCTGAAACAAACGAAACAGATTAAGGCCGGGGATGTGCTCACGACGCGGCTTTCAGACGGCTGGGTCGAGAGCGAAGTGAAGGCGATCAAGCCGGTAAAAAAAACGCGTCAGCGTAAAACCGGATAAATCTTCGCCGGTTACAAACTATACTGCTGCTATTCCCTTTTTTACTAAGGAGAGCAGCATGCCCCATCTTCACAGCGTCATCCCCCCGTATATTCTTCGCCGCATTATCGAAAGCGGTTCGGAGCCACAGCAGCGCTGCGCCCGCCAGACGTTAACCCATGTGCAAACGCTGATGGCGCATATGCCTGGCAAACCCGCCGCGCCGCACGTCAATAAGACCGGTCAGCTTGAGCGTGATATCTATGACGCGAAACAGACTCAGGAGCTGCCGGGTACTCAGGTGCGTTACGAAGGCCAGCCGTCCAACGGTGATGTTGCAGTGGATGAAGCCTATGATTATTTAGGTATTACCCATGACTTCTTCTGGAAAGAATATCAGCGTGACTCGCTTGATAATAAAGGGCTGGTCCTGACCGGCACCGTGCACTATGGCCGGGAATATCAAAACGCCTTCTGGAACGGTCAGCAGATGGTCTTTGGCGATGGCGACGGGGAGATCTTTAACCGTTTCACCATTTCCATCGACGTGGTGGCGCATGAACTGAGCCACGGCGTGACCGAGACCGAAGCCGGATTAATCTACTTTGAACAGTCGGGGGCGCTGAACGAGTCGCTGTCCGACGTGTTCGGCTCGCTGGTGAAGCAATATCACCTTAAGCAAACCGCCGACCAGGCGGACTGGTTGATTGGCGAAGGTCTGCTGGCTGATGGCATTAACGGTAAAGGATTGCGCTCTATGGCGGAACCCGGCACGGCCTATAACGATCCCCTGCTCGGTAAAGATCCGCAGCCCGGTCATATGAAAGATTTTATCAAAACGCGCGAGGATAACGGCGGCGTGCATCTTAACTCCGGTATACCTAACCGCGCCTTTTATCTGGCCGCCACGGCCCTGGGCGGCTATGCCTGGGAAAAAGCCGGCTACGCCTGGTACGACACCGTGTGCGATCGCAGTCTGACGCAGGATGCCGATTTTGCGGCCTTCGCGCAGCTGACCATCGCCCACGGAGAGAAGCGTTCGGGAAGCGACGTTGGGGTGGCCATTAAACAAGCCTGGGAACAGGTGGGAGTACTGTAAATGCAGGTTCCGGAACTGACGGATGACGCCGTGGTTGAGCTGGCCCGGGAAGGCGGCGTCGCGTTTATCCCTAAGCTGAGCGGCCAGCGCACCATCGCGCTTTCGTCGCTTAACGAGGCCCAGCGCCAGCGCCTGGTGAGCATCCTGGAGCAGGCTTTCCCGCGCGGTCAGCCGCCCGGGCAAGCCTCTTCACCCGGCAGCGGTGACCAGCGCTATTTCCGCATCCAGATTATCTGGACCGGACAAAATCAGGCGCACTACGCCGACATCATTGTGCTGGTGCCCGAACAGGAAGCGCCCGAGTCGCTGGTTGAGCTGTGGCGAAAAGGCGAAGGCTGCGTGTGCGATTAACCTTCGGCCCGAACAAACTCCACGCGTTTTTTAGAGATCAGCCCGTGGCCGTTCTGGCAGAAATAATCCACCGCACCGCAGGCTTTTAATACCTCGAGCGGCTTGTGGCACTCGGGGCAACGCGCTTCCAGCGCGACGTCTTTATTGCAGCGCGCGCAGTGGGCCGCGCCGTGCTGAGGCTCCAGCTCTGCATGGCAATCCGGGCAGGTTATCGTCATGATGACTCCTAAAGCAGTTCAGTATTACGTCGATAGTATCACGGGGCGCTTAATGCGCTCCACGCAGCCGTTGTTGCAGGTTCAGCAGCAGCTCAACCTCATCGAGCCTGCGCTGCGTCGTGCGGCTAACCTCCTGCGGATCGCACCTGAACAGGCTTTGCGCGCCCAGAACGCGCTCCGCAAGGCAGTGTTCGTAAATCGCGCCGGGCAGGGTCCAGCGCTGAATATCATCCCCGTCAATCAGCTCCACGACGTCCTCTGCACCGCGTCGGTCGTGGCTGATAATGCGCCCGTCACGCAGATAAAGCCGCAACCCTTTTTGGCCGCCCGCCGGGCCCGCGTATTTATTAAGCCAGATGTTCACCGGCACACCGCTTATTCTCCCCTGTAGATGCGCTTCACCCTCAGCCGTGATCAGGTCGCCCTGGGTAATGTCGCGGCCCAGCCGATCGCGGGCGGTCATCACCTGTAGAGCCATGTCACCCTGCCCACCGAGATAGCGCACCGTTTCACGCAGCATCGCCAGAACATGGGTCCCAATATCCAGAATGACGCCGTCCGGGTGACGAAGCGTACGCTTATCCGGCTCGCCGGTGGCAAAATTGAGCGCTACCGGTTCTCCGGCGGCGTTGAACCCGCTTGGCTCCTGGAGAAACCCTTCCATGCTGACAATCTCAGAAAAATGACTGACCAGCGCGAACCGCACCGCGCCGAGGCGCGCCATCCAGTGATCGAGCGCCAGCACGCGGTCCGCTGCGCCTGGCTGAGCCAGCAGTGCTTTCAGTCTGGCCATCTGGGAAAGCGTCGCAACGATCGGTTTTTCGACCACAATACACGTTATCGGCGAGGCGAGAGCCTGTTCCAGCACCTCGAGGTGATGCAGGGATGCGGTGGTGATGAACAGCGTATCAAGAGACTGAGCGAGTAGCTCAGGGAGGGATGCGCAGCGAGTGATGCCTTCCGGCTGCTTTGTGGGGTCAAGGTCAAACCCGAGGAGGTGGAGCGAGCTGCCAAAACGGTTACGCAGCGCCGGCAGATAGGCCGTTTCAACCACTGCGCCAAGACCAACAAACCCTAACTGCATAGTATCGCCTCGTTAAATATCATGCCGGAGCAGAACGCCTGCCCCGGCAAGAACGAGGGGTTATCAGGCGCTGGCGGCCGGTTTCGTCTGGGCATTTTCCAGCATACGGCGTACCGGAACAATGAGGACGATCAGCACCGCGGCACAAATCAGCAGCGCGATGGAGCAGCGCGCGAAGAGATCCGGCAGCATATCCAGCTGGTCGGCCTTCACGTGACCGCCAATCAGGCCCGCCGCCAGGTTACCCAGTGCGCTGGCGCAGAACCACAGGCCCATCATCTGACCGCGCATTCTCTCCGGGGCCAGCAGCGTCATGGTCGCCAGACCAATCGGACTAAGGCACAGCTCACCGAGCGTCAGCATCAGGATACTACCTACCAGCCAGAACGGTGAAACGCCTGCCCCACCGTTGCTCAGCACGTTCTGCGCCGCCAGCATCATCAGGCCAAAACCTGCGGCAGCACACAGAATGCCAATCACAAACTTTGTGATGCTGCTCGGGCGAATGTTTTTACTCGCCAGCTTCGGCCATGCCCAGCTGAACACGGGGGCCAGCAGGATGATAAACAGCGCGTTAATCGACTGGAACCACACCGCCGGGATTTCAAAATCGCCAATCATGCGGTTAGTGTAGTCGTTGGCAAACAGGTTGAACGAGGTTGGCTTTTGCTCAAACGCCGACCAGAAGAAGGCGGCAGAGACCAGCAGGATGAAGCAGACCAACAGTCTGGCGCGCTCTTTGCGGTTCAGACCAGCAAAAATGAACAGGTAAATGAAGTAGAGGGCAACGGACGCCGCAATCACGTAAACCAGCACGCTCGCCACGGCGACGGGGTTAATCACAATCACGCCCTGAGCAATCAGGGTGACGATTACCGCCACGCCAACGGCCAGCGCCAGCAGCCACGCGCCGACACCGTTTCGTTTCACGACCGGGTTGTTCCAGGTGGAGTCAAGGCCAACTTCGCTGTCGTAGCGTTTCATTGCCGGAACAGCAAAAACGCGGAAGATGATCAGCGCGACCAGCATCCCGATACCGCCAATACCAAAGCCCCAGTGCCAGCCATGGGATTTGATCAGCCAGCCGGAGATCAGCGGCGCGATAAACGAGCCCATGTTGATGCCCATGTAGAACAGTGAGAAACCGCCGTCACGACGCGCATCGCCCTTTTTATACAGCGTGCCGACCATGACTGAAATACAGGTCTTGAACAGACCGGAGCCGAGCACGATAAACATCAGGCCGATAAAGAACAGGTTGTCGCCCATGAAAGCAGAAAGCGCAATGGACAGGTGGCCGAGCGCAATCAGGATCGAGCCATACCAGACGGCTCTCTGCTGGCCGAGCCAGTTATCTGCCAGCCAGCCGCCCGGCAGCGCGGCGAGGTACATCGTCCCGGCAAAGATGCCGACAATCGCCGAGGCGTTCTCACGCGCCAGCCCCATCCCGCCGTCGTACACGGTAGCGGCCATAAAGAGGATCAGCAGCGGGCGTATGCCGTAAAACGAGAAACGCTCCCACATTTCGGTGAAGAACAGCGAACCGAGCGGATAAGGATGGCCGAAGAACGTTCGGCTTTCTTTTTGATTAACAGAGGATTGCATAATTCTCCCGAGAAGGTATGTCGTCGTGCTTGTAAACGCCAGCAGGTACGCCGGCCAGTTACGTATCTGGCCGATTTTTTACATGCGGCGAAAAGTTGGTTAACCATTTGATAACCAGGCGCTAGTTTTGTCTAGTACCGAACCCTGGACTTTAAGATGAAAATTCGACGATTGTCTACTTTATTAGATTTATACGTGGTTGAAAGTGAATAGTGATTGACATCACACCGGATACCACGGAGGCAGAAAGAGATAAAAAACCCGCGACTGGCGCGGGTTTTAGCGAGATAAACGCGTGTTATTTGCTTTTCTTAATGTGTTTAATCAAACGCTTACGCTTACGCATCTGGTTTGGCGTCAGGGTGTTACGCTTGTTCGCGAACGGGTTTTCCCCTTCCTTGAACTGAATGCGGATAGGCGTACCCATCACGTCCAGTGATTTACGGAAGTAGTTCATCAGGTAGCGTTTGTATGAATCCGGCAGGTCTTTCACCTGGTTACCGTGGATCACAACGATAGGCGGGTTATAACCACCGGCGTGCGCATATTTCAGCTTCACGCGACGACCGCGCACCAGCGGTGGCTGGTGATCTTCTGCTGCCATATTCATGATACGGGTCAGCATGGCGGTGCTCTGACGACGGGTGGAACTGTCGTACGCCTCGCGAACGGATTCGAACAGGTTACCTACGCCGCTGCCGTGCAGCGCGGAGATAAAGTGTACGCGAGCGAAATCGATGAAGCCCAGACGGAAGTCCAGGGTCTCTTTCACCTGCTCACGCACTTCATTGCTCAGGCCGTCCCACTTGTTGACGACGATAACCAGTGAGCGCCCACTATTGAGGATAAAGCCAAGCAGAGAGAGGTCCTGATCGGAGATCCCTTCACGCGCGTCGATAACCAACAGCACTACGTTGGCATCTTCAATGGCCTGCAGGGTTTTGATAACGGAGAATTTTTCCACCACATCGGTGATTTTCCCGCGCTTACGCACGCCTGCGGTGTCGATGAGCACGAACTCACGCTCGTCACGCTGCATCGGAATGTAGATACTGTCACGAGTCGTGCCAGGCATGTCGTAAACGACCACGCGCTCTTCGCCCAAAATACGGTTAGTAAGTGTCGACTTACCAACGTTAGGACGCCCGACGATTGCCAGCTTAATCGGCAGATCCTGCGGGTTGAAGTTGTCTTCAGGTTCTTCTTGCTCGCCCGCTTCATTGGCTTCGAACTGCGCCCAGTACTCCGCGTCTTCGTCCACTTCTTCCGGCGGGTTCACTTCATCAACCCACGGCAGCAGCACGGTTTCAAGGAGGCTGGTCACGCCACGGCCATGAGACGCCGCGATCGGGTAGATATCCCCCAGACCTAAAGACCAGAAGTCCGCAACAGCCTGATCGGCATCAATACCGTCAGTTTTGTTTGCCACCAGGAAGGTAGGCTTTTCGCGTGAGCGAAGATGTTTCGCGATAGCGGAGTCCGCAGGCATCAGCCCTGCACGAGCATCCACCATAAAGAGCACGACGTCCGCCTCTTCAATCGCCAGCAGAGACTGCTCAGCCATACGCGTTTCAACGCCGTCTTCTGTCCCGTCAATACCACCGGTATCAATACAGATGAACTCGCGTCCTTCCACTTCTGCACGACCGTACTTACGGTCACGCGTCAGCCCCGGGAAATCCGCAACCAGCGCATCACGGGTGCGTGTTAAACGGTTAAAAAGAGTGGATTTTCCAACGTTAGGGCGCCCGACAAGCGCGACCACAGGTACCATGTTTGAAGCCTCATAAAATTCAACTAAACGTCGCGTCGGCGGCGTTTTTAAAAATGTCAAAACGGCCCCTGAGTTAACAGGAGCCGTTTAGTATACTACAACCGCTGTGTAATTAACGCGTGATCGCGTACAGCGTGCCGTCTTTTGCCTGAATCAGCAGTTTACCATCAGCGACAACCGGCTCAGTCAGGAAGCCAGAGCTATCCACTTTTTGCTGTGCGGTGAAGCGACCGTTTTCAGGGTCAATCCAGTGCAGGTAACCTTCACTGTCACCCACAACCAGGCTACCGTTGTACAGTGCCGGTGCGGTTAACAGACGGTGCAACAGATCGCTCTGCGTCCACAGGGTCACACCGCCTTCGGTGCTCAGTGCCAGCACACGATCGTTCTGGTCAACCATGTAGATACGGTTGCCGTCTACGATGAAATCGTTCACGGAACCCAGTTCGCGTTTCCACATGATCTGGCCGCTGCGCAGATCAAGCGCGGTCAGGTTACCGTTGTACGCCAGCGTGTAAACGACGCCGTCAACGATGACCGGAGTCGTATCAACGTCGCTCAGACGGTCAATTTCAGTCGAACCGGTGGCCTGAGAGATACGCTGCTGCCAAATCATCTGGCCTTCCTGCATCAGCACCGCGCTCACGCGTCCGTTGTCACCGCCAACAATAGCAGCGCCAAAGGCGGTGGCCGGAGCCGATTCACCGCGCAGAGAGAGCGCAGGCATATCAAGGTTAACGGTCCATTTCACCAGACCGTCAGCTTCGTTCAGCGCCTGCAGCTGGCCGTTGCTGGTATGAATCAACACCATGCCGTCGCTAACCACCGGACGAGACAGTGATTCACCGGCAACCGTCGTCTGCCATGCAATAGAGCCATCGCTGGCGTTCAGCGCATAGACCTGCGCTTTTTCGCTACCGACATACACATGACCACCGGCAACGGTCAGGCCGCCAGAGAGCAGTGCAGGTTTACGCGAGAACCAGCCGTCTTTTTCCGCCAGATTAACGGACCAGACCTCTTTTCCGTCGTCGGCGTTAAGCGCTTTGACGGTGCCTTTGCGGTCAGCCGCATAGACAACGCTGTCAGCAAAGGCTGGATGCAGGTTGGAATAGAAATCACCAATTCCGTTCCCGACGGAGGTGCTCCATGCGGTAGACGGGGTAAACTGGTTTTCAAC
This sequence comes from Enterobacter sp. V87_3, assembly GCF_029967835.1. NCBI lineage: Bacteria > Pseudomonadati > Pseudomonadota > Gammaproteobacteria > Enterobacterales > Enterobacteriaceae > Enterobacter > Enterobacter sp. V87_3. The sequence goes on from NZ_JASCAM010000026.1 coordinate 78,206, forward strand.
CGTCGGCAGTGGGGACATTTTGACAACATCTTCTTCGCCACTGAACAGTGAACAGCCACTCAATAACGTAACGGAAAGCAGTCCTGGCAGAAGTAATTTACGCAATTGCATCGGGTCCCTCTCAGACGGACAAATTATTTATTTTCATCTGCATCATTTCGCTCAGCGCAGGTGAAGCTTTACTCTCTACGCCGGCTTGCCACGCTTTACGCGCGCCCTCTTTGTCACCTTTGCTCAGCAGTGCTTCACCGCGCAGGTCAGCCACGATGGCCGCAAAGCCTTCGCCTTTGATGGTGTCGAGGGTTTTCAGCGCGTCATCGGCTTTCTTCTGCTGAACCTGGATACGTGCCAGACGCAGGTTAATGACCGCTTTCAGGTTTTCATCGCTGGCAGCCGCAAGACTCTGCGACAGCTGGGCAGCCGCTTTATCCAGTTCGTTTTTATCAACGTACTGCTGCGCCACTTCCAGTGCGGCCAGCGCACCGTAGGTGTTTTTATTGTCGGCGACAAACTTCTCAGCAGCCGCCAGCGTTTGCGGCTGATCGGCACGAATGTCACTGACGGTATTCTCATAAGCCAGGGACGCACCGCGAGCCGAATCGGCCTGATGGCTGTTCCAGTAACGCCAGCCCATCAGTGCACCCACACCTAAAATCACCCCAACAACCAGCGCTTTGCCGTTTTCAGCAAAGAAGCGCTTAACCGCATCGACCTGGTCGTTTTCGTTCTCGTAAATTTCCACGCAGTCCTTCTCCTTAGCCCAATAAAGTGCGCAAGTGCGCCGCAACGCCGTCCTGCGTTACCGTTGTCTGTTCACCAGAGCGCAGGTCTTTAACCACAACGTCGCCGTTAGCCACTTCGGACTCACCCAGCACCAGTGCGATACTTGCGCCCCACTTATCAGCACGCGCAAACTGTTTTTTAAAGTTGCCGCCGCCGTGGTTGGTCATCAGCTTAACGTCCGGCAGCGCATCGCGCACGCGTTCGGCAAGCTGCATTGCCGCAGACTGCGTATCCGCACCTGAAGCCACCAGGTATATATCGACAACGGAATCTGCTTTAAATTCCGGATTAACTGCCTGAACCAGCAAAACAAGTCGCTCAAGGCCCATTGCAAAGCCCACGGCAGGGGCGGCACGACCACCGAGCTGCTCAACCAGGCCGTCATAACGACCGCCAGCACACACGGTGCCCTGGGAACCGAGGCTGGTGGTGACCCACTCAAATACGGTACGGTTATAGTAGTCCAGACCGCGCACCAGGCGCTGGTTAACGGTATAAGCAATGCCTGCCGCTTCGAGCAGCTTACACAGCCCGTCGAAGTGCTCGCGAGACTCTGCGTCGAGATAATCACCCAGCGCAGGCGCATCGTTCAGCAAGGCCTGCACATCCGGGTTTTTGGAGTCCAGTACGCGCAGCGGGTTGCTGTACATACGGCGCTGGCAATCTTCGTCCAGCTTATCTTTGTGCTGTTCCAGGAACGCCACCAGCGCATCGCGGTAGTTCGCACGCGCTTCAAGAGAACCAATCGAGTTCAGTTCCAGAGAGACGTGTTCAGCGATGCCCAGCGCGCGCCACCAGCGGGCAGTGAGCATGATAAGCTCAGCATCAATGTCCGGTCCCTGCAGGCCAAAGACTTCCACACCCAGCTGATTAAACTGGCGATAACGACCTTTCTGAGGACGTTCGTGGCGGAACATCGGGCCGATATACCACAGGCGCTGCTCCTGATTGTACAGGAGACCATGTTCGATGCCGGCGCGTACGCAGCCCGCCGTCCCTTCTGGACGCAGCGTCAGGCTATCGCCGTTGCGGTCCTCAAAGGTGTACATCTCTTTTTCAACCACATCGGTCACTTCACCGATTGCGCGTTTGAATAACGGGGTCTGCTCTACAATCGGCAAACGGATTTCGCTGTAACCGTAGCTGCCGAGCACCTGCTTGAGTGTGCCTTCAATGCGCTGCCAGATGGCGGTTTCGCCAGGCAGATAATCGTTCATGCCGCGGATGGCTTGAATGTTTTTTGCCACGTTTATTCTCTTTCTATATACAAAAAAGAACCCAAAGAATGGGTTCAATCATACATGGGAAGCCAGCGGCTTCCCAACACGTTATTTTTCGACCTGTTGAACGCTGATGCGCTGCGCTTCGTCCAGCATCGTGGCTTTGGCACGAATACGGGCTTCAAGCTGATCGATCATGTCGCTATTATCCAGACGATCTTTACGCACGCCATCTTCATAGAGACCACTTTTCTTGTTACCGCCGGTCACGCCCAGCGTGGAGACCAGCGCTTCGCCCGGACCGTTCACCACGCAGCCGATAATAGAGACGTCCATCGGGGTGATGATATCTTCCAGACGCTGCTCAAGGGCATTCACCGTACCGATCACGTCAAATTCCTGGCGTGAACAGGTTGGGCAGGCGATAAAGTTGATCCCACGAGCGCGAATACGCAGTGATTTCAGAATATCGAAGCCGACTTTGATCTCTTCCACCGGATCGGCCGCCAGAGAGACGCGCAGGGTATCGCCGATCCCTTCTGACAGCAGCAGCCCCAGGCCGATCGCCGATTTAACGGAGCCGCTACGCAGGCCGCCGGCTTCGGTGATGCCAAGGTGCAGAGGCTGATCGATCTGTTTAGCCAGCAGGCGATATGACTCTACCGCGAGGAACACATCCGATGCTTTAACGCTGACTTTGAACTGATCGAAGTTAAGACGATCCAGGTGATCGACGTGGCGCATGGCTGATTCGAGCAGCGCCTGCGGCGTAGGTTCACCGTATTTTTCCTGGAGATCTTTTTCCAGAGAACCGGCGTTCACGCCGATACGGATAGGGATATTTTTATCGCGAGCGCAGTCGACAACCATGCGAATACGCTCTTCGCTACCGATATTACCCGGGTTGATACGCAGGCAATCTACGCCATACTCAGCGACTTTGAGCGCAATGCGGTAATCGAAGTGGATGTCTGCCACCAGCGGAACGCTGACCTGCTGCTTGATCAGTTTGAACGCCTCGGCGGCATCCATCGTTGGCACGGAGACGCGAACAATGTCCGCGCCTACGCGTTCTAACGCTTTAATTTGATTGACCGTCGCGTCCACATCCGTGGTGCGCGTGTTGGTCATCGACTGGACGGCAATAGGTGCGCCGTCGCCGACTGGCACATTCCCAACGTAAATCCGTTTTGATTTTCTACGTTGAATTGGAGCCTGGTTATGCATGAAAAATCTCCCGCGTTGCCCGTCTGTTACTGTGCTGCTGATTGTTCGGCATTAACGGTAAGACGTGCAACCTGGTTAGTTCTGATAAAGCGGCTCAGATCAACAGGTTTTCCTTGATACTGGATCTGTACCGCTGCCGGAGCGCCGATTTTAAGTTTATACGGTGCCTGGCCGGTTAGGTTTAACGTGCCATCTTTACGCTGCAGGCCGCTAAACAGTTTTTTTCCTGTTGCGTCAGTGACTTCTAACCAGCAATCTGCCGTAAAGTTCATCACCAGCGCATTAGGATCGGCCGCAGGTGTCGCGACACCCGCCTGGTCCGTTGGCAACGGTGCAGCGTTTGTTTCTGTTGGCTGGGTCGCGGCCGGGGTAGTCGTTGCCGTATCGACATTGGCCTGCGAAGGCGCAACAACCGCATTCGGATCCTGAGTTGCCGGAGCGGTGTTAGCCGTGGCAGCCGGAGTCTGTGCAGAATCGGTTGCTGGCGCGTCTGTCGCTGCGGTCTGAGGATCGGTTGAAGGAGTTTCAGCGCCCGTGTTCAGCGGCACGCTTTGCGCATTATCATTACCGGACTGATTAAGCTCGGCCGAAGACTGATCGGCCATCGTCGTGATCTCTTCCTGCTGCGCTTTGTGGTTTTGCCACCACCATGCGCCCGTCAGACCGACCACCACGAACAGCACCAGCCAGGTGAAGCTCATCAGCCAGCCATCGCGTTTCTTACGACGCTTACCCAGAGAGAAAGTCTGCATCGGCGCAACTTTCGCTGCACGAACCGGTGCCTGCTTCTCCATCATGGGCAGTAATTCTTCTTCGGGGATATGCACCAGTTTTGCATAAGAGCGGATATAACCACGCAGAAATGTTGAAGCCAGATCGGCAGGCGCCTTATCTTCTTCAATATCGCGAACCGTGGAAACCTTCAGGCATAAGCGTTCTGCAACGGCCTGTTGGCTAAGTCCGAGTTGTTCACGGGCGTTGCGAAGACGAACGCCAGTGGAGAGTGCTTCATGTTGGTCGTGAGTGGCTTCAGTATTCATTCGCTACAACTACTGGTACGTGAAAAAAAGGGTTCAGGTGCCGGTGAGTCACAATGCTACCCGCACCGCGAAACTTCTGGTCAGTTAACCTTGAACAGACAGTATAAGACTGTCAACCTTGAGATGACAGTGCCGCCCTGCCCATGAAGCTAAACTGTTGTTACGTCGTTACATACTGCCCGAAAGTCATATGAAACGCACCGTAATTATTGATAAAACGTCACGAATCTGACTGATTATTCAATGAGATTACGCCTCACGGCGCAGATAGTGCGCCGTGAAAGCATAATAATCAAACAGCTTTGACCGCAATCGTCTCGCCCTGCATGCGTTTACGCAGGGTACGTTTGGTACGGTCAATGACGTCACCCGCCAGCTGTCCGCACGCGGCATCGATGTCATCGCCACGGGTTTTACGCACGATAGTGGTAAAACCGTACTCCATGAGCACTTTCGAGAAGCGATCGATGCGGCTGTTGGAGCTACGGCCATACGGCGCGCCCGGGAACGGGTTCCACGGGATCAGGTTGATCTTGCACGGCGTATCTTTAAGCAGCTCAGCCAGTTCGTGTGCATGCTCGGTGCCGTCATTCACATGATCCAGCATCACGTACTCAATGGTCACGCGGCCCTGGTTGGCATTGGATTTCTCCAGGTAACGACGCACGCCGGCCAGGAAGGTCTCGATATTATACTTTTTGTTGATAGGTACAATTTCGTCACGAATCGCATCGTTCGGGGCATGCAGCGAGATCGCCAGCGCAACGTCAATCATGTCGCCCAGTTTATCCAGGGCAGGCACCACACCAGAGGTGGAGAGCGTAACGCGACGCTTGGAGAGGCCAAAACCGAAATCGTCGAGCATGATTTCCATCGCCGGAACCACGTTGGTCAGGTTCAGCAGCGGCTCGCCCATCCCCATCATCACCACGTTGGTGATAGGACGGGTACCGGTCACTTTTGCCGCACCAACGATTTTCGCCGCACGCCATACCTGACCGATAATTTCAGATACGCGCAGGTTACGGTTAAAGCCCTGCTGAGCCGTAGAGCAGAATTTACACTCCAGCGCACAGCCAACCTGTGAGGAGACGCACAGCGTGGCGCGATCGTCTTCCGGGATATAGACCGTTTCAACGCGCTGATCGCCTACGGCAATCGCCCATTTGATCGTGCCGTCTGAAGAGCGTTGCTCTTCAACCACTTCAGGCGCACGGATTTCGGCCACTTCTTTGAGCTTATTGCGCAGGACTTTATTGATGTCAGTCATGTCATCAAAATTGTCGCTGCAATAGTGGTACATCCATTTCATGACCTGGTCGGCACGAAACGGTTTCTCGCCCATCTCTTTAAAGAACTCGCGCATCTGCTGACGGTTCAGGTCCAACAGGTTGATTTTTCCATTTTTATTTGGAACCGCAGGAATGGCGACTTCGGAGGTGTTCACTAATTCAGACATAATTTTATCCGGCCTCGTTGTTACACGTTATGGCCCATGGAGGGTTGAAAAGAAACGCCCCGGCAGGCAGTGTGCTCATCCGGGGCGTTGCATTGTACAAAGTCTGGCGCAGGGATGCCACGTTTGCACGCGGCATTTACGAAATTATTAGCGAGTGCGAGCGCACACTTCGCCTTCTGCGAAGAAGAACGCGATTTCGCGCGCAGCAGATTCAACGGAGTCGGAACCGTGGGTGCCGTTTTCGGTGAAGCTGTCCGCGTAATCTGCACGCAGGGTGCCTGCCAGCGCGTTTTCCGGGTTGGTCGCACCCAGCAGGTCGCGGTGACGCTGTACGGCGTTTTCACCTTCCAGCACGGAAACCACGATCGGGCCGGAGGTCATGAACTCGACCAGGCCATCGAAGAATGGACGACCTTCGTGCTCAGCGTAGAAACCGCGAGCCTGTTCAACGGTCAGGTGCAGCATTTTGGTGCCAACGATCTTAAACCCTGCTGATTCAAAGCGAGAGAAGATGCTGCCAATAACGTTTTTTGCCACCGCGTTTGGCTTGATGATGGAAAAAGTACGTTCAATAGCCATGATAACCTCTGTCAAATGTTCTGTTGTTTTGCATACCTGAGTATGGTGTGGCGCGGATTATAAAGAGCAATAGCGCGATTGCCTATGGATTCAGGTAACATTTTTTTAAAATGAGACGAAGATTAGCAACAGGTCAAGTTTCTCATGCTCTGCGTCTGCCCCGCACAGAGATAGCACTGCTTTTCATCGGCGTTAAATCGCCAGAACGGCCGACTGCATGACGTACAGATAGCGGCCTGCGCCTCCCACGTATGCTGCTGCGCCTCCCCTTCTGCGGGCATCACCTTTATGGCATGAGAAGGACAAACCGCTTCACACCCGCCGCATCCGGTACAGCGCGCGTTCTCCATCACCAGCGCATTATCCTCGAACCGTATGGCTTTTTCGGGACAGCTTCGCCAGCAGGCACCGCACAGAATGCATTTTTCCGTGTCGGGAATCACGTCGAATTCGCTGAAACGGGGGAATGCCTGCCGCTGCTGACGTTTGCCCGGCTGCACGGTACAGGCCTTCACGTCTTCTCGGGGAGCGTGGATCAGCGCGCGTCGCGACAGGCTAATGTCGCTCGCTGGAACCGCTTTGAAGGACCAGGCTGGCTCACCCAGGCGTCGAAGCGCCAGGTTCAGGCGGGCAAGCGCCACCATCCAGGCGGAAGAAGATTCGGCATCAATACTGATAAAGCGTATGCCGTACTGAGCGTGCCAGAGCAACAGCTCATTGACCGTCGGGGGGTGAACGGCGAACGGGCCGGTAAGCGTATCGCTATAAATGAAACGCCGCTGAGGAACGACACCGGAGATGGCGTCTGTGGGGCAAACGAAGAGGCAATCCCCGCATTCAATGCAGCGTGTAGGGTCGATGGTAAACTGCCCGTCCGTCACGGAAAACGCCTGCGCCGGACAGACGTCCGCGCAGGCGTGGCAGGATGCGTGCCGAAATCGGCGACGGACGCAGGCTTGCGTCACGTCCATCGCCGGGGCAAACGTAATCTTCATCAGCCAATACTAAAGAAGACGAAACGCAGCACAATCTCACCCAGGATCAGCAGCGCGCTTCCCGCCAGCAGGAGGCTTCGCGTCTGTTTGAGGCCGCCTGTCGCAAAGCAAAGCATCCCCGCAACCGATACGCACCAGCCCAGCAGATAGACATTGCGCAGTTGCTCAAACATCTGCAGCGGCGTATGCGGGAAGGTCACCACGGTGTTATCTACCGCCATGATGTCCGACAGCCACACGGGTTGCATGATCAGGCGAGCCAGCACCAGCAGGGTCACGACGATTGCCGCCGTACGCAGCGCATTTCGGGTTTGTGCCCCCAGCGCTACACAGGCCGAACCGACAATCCCGACTGAGCCCATAAACAAGAACAGCGTATTGATATGCTGCCAGGTCACCACCGAGGCGTGGATATAAATCTGTGCCATACAGAACACGTCCACCAGCCCAATGAGGCCCGCCAGCGCCAGCAGTGCTTTACCGCCAGGCTTACTGAAGAACATCAGCAGCACCGCAAAACCGAGTGCCGCCAGATACAGGCTGGCAAAGACAATCTCACGGCTAAGCCAGGAGCTGGCTACGTGGCGCAGCGCGTTCAGCGCATTCAGCGGATAGCCCATGTGGAGCGCTGAGGCCAGCAGACCCAGGCTCGCCAGCACGAACGCACCGGCAGCGGCGATGGCTACGCTACGGTCACAGGCGCGCGCGCCCATAACCTGCTGGCGTCCCAGACCCAGCCACAGCGTGACGCCTACTGAACCTTGCAGGAACAGCGTAAAAATCAGCAGCGGTAACTCATGCATGACGTTTACCCTCTTTCTCTGCGCCCTGGTGCGCTTTCACTACCAGATTAGGATGGGTGATGGATGAATCAGGCAGCCCTTTGACGTCACATACTGAGCCATATTTGGCGCGCAGTTCGTCAATCGGACCAAACTTGATCGCTTCCAGCGGACAGGTTGCTACGCAGACCGGCTGCTCGCCTTTCGCCTGCAGATCCACACAGAAATCGCATTTCGACATCTGCCCGGTCTGTTCGTTAAGCTGCGGCGCGCCGTAAGGGCAGGACCACGCACAGTAGCCGCAACCTACGCACTTATCCGTATCGACGCGCACAATGCCGTCACCCGGACGCTTGTGCATGGCGGTCGTCGGACAGTTTTTGGTGCAGATTGGGTCTGCACAGTGGTTGCAGGAGATCGAGAGCGTATAGGCAAAGACGTTGTTGCTCACGCCACCCTGTCCGGTAGGAATAAAGTTCCCGCCGTTCACTTCATACACCCGGCGAAAACGACGCCCAACCTCAAGGTTGTTTTTATCTTTACACGCTACCTGACAAGCCTTACAGCCCGAGCAGCGGGAAGAATCAATAAAGAAACCCAGCTGTTTATCGCTCACCGGCGCATAGTGTTTAAACTTACTCATGCTTTTGCTACCTCCACCAGCATGGTTTGATGTGAATTCCCTTTCGCGAGCGCAGTAATACGTGCAGAACTCAGTACGTTGGCGCAGCCGCCTTTATCGACGCCCTGCTCGTCCGGCTGCCACCAGGCACCGGCCTGCATGGCCACTACGCCAGGGATAATGCGTGGCGTAACCTCCGCCGGAACTTCGCAGATCCCACGCTGGTTATGAATGCGTACCGTATCGCCCTGCGAAATGCCGCGACGCTGCGCATCCTGCGGGTTGATCCACAGTTTCTGCTGCTGCACTTCAATCAGCCACGGGTTAGCGTACTGGGTAGAGTTGGCGCGGTTTTTACCTTTCCAGGTAATCAACTGCAGCGGGAAGCTTTTCGCCAGTGCGTCTTCCGGGCCTTCATGCGCAGGCACGTAGTGCGACAGCGCCGGGATTTCCGGATGATTCATGTCGTACAGGCGCTTTGAGAAGATCTCAATTTTCCCGGACGGGGTCGGGAATGGATGATTTTCCGGATCGCGAATGTTGTCTTCAAAGGCGACAAACGGCGCGCTTTTAAACAGGTGCTGACGCGTTTTTTGCAGCGTCGCGAAATCAGGCAGGTTTTCATCCGGCATCGCCAGGCGCGTCTGTTCCCAGATGTGTTCAATCCAGGCCTTTTCGTCGCGACCCTGGCTGAATTCGTGCTCAATACCCAGCTTCGCCGCAACCTCACGCAGCCAGTCATAGTCTGAACGGCGTTCAAATTCCGGCTCGATCAGTTTTTCTGACAGGATCAGGTAGCTTGCCGTACCCCAGGTTTCGCCGATGTTCCAGCGTTCCATAAAGCTGGTTTCCGGCAGCAGCAGATCCGCATACCGGGCGCTCGGCGTCATGTACAGATCGCTTGCCACGATGAACTGAATTTTGGACTCATCTTCCAGCACGCGGGTCGCCTGATGAAGATCCGGGTTCTGGTTGGCAAGATAGTTCCCGGCCAGCGAAAACAGAATACGGATATTGCTGTCGAGTTTGTCGGCATCTTTCAGGCCATCTTCAGGCGTCACCTTTGTGGCGTCGTCTGCGGCCTGCACCCAGTTCATCACTGAGATTTTGGCCTTCACCGGGTTATCCGGCATTTCTGGCCCGGCGGCAAATTTACGATTGCCGCAGCCGCCGTAGCCTGCCGCCCAGCCGCCTTTCACGCCAACGTTACCGGTCAGCGTCGCGAGCAGCGTCGAACCGCGCGCAGTACGCTCGCCGCAGTTATGACGCTGCGGGCCCCACCCCTGGATCAGGGCTGCGGGTTTGGTATTGGCATAGTCACGCGCCAGCTGGCGGATCGTCTGTGCGGGAACATGGGTAATTTTTTCTGCCCATTCCGGCGTTTTCGCAACGCCATCTTTTGCACCGGTAAGGTAGGCAACCAGCGACTCATTTGCCGGCACGCCTTCCGGCATTGATGCTTCATCAAAGCCAATGGTATGGCGGGTGATAAAATCGCGATCGTGCAGATTTTCCGTCAAGATGACGTACATCATGGCGTCCATCAGGGCGTTATCGGTGGTCGGCAGCAGCGGTATCCACTGGTCTGCCAGCGAAGAAACCGTATCAGAATAACGCGGGTCGACGACGATAAAGCGGGTACCGTTTTGCTTCATCTTCTGGAAGAAGTAGTTAGTATGGCCAAAAATGGTTTCCGTTGGGTTATGTCCCCACAGGATCACCAGTTTGGTATCCATAAGCGTGTCGAGCGAGCTGCCGCTGGCCGCGGTGCCATAGGTGTAAGGGGTGGCCGCCGCCGTGTTACCCATGCTGACCGAGTGATAGCTTTCAAGGTAGCCGCCGGTTAAATTAAGCAGGCGACGTACCATTTTATCGCCGGAGAACGTTCCGCCGGAAACCGCCGTACCCACATGAACATAGCGTGACGCGACGCCATATTTTTCGGTGATCGTTTTTAAATTATTGGCAATCAGCGTTGTCGCTTCATCCCATGAAATACGCTCAAATTTTCCTTCTCCGCGTTTGCCAACGCGTTTCATTGGATATTTAAGACGGTCAGGATGATAAACGAATTTACGATAGGAGCGACCGCGAACGCAGGCACGCATAACGGGCATCTGAGGATCGAGTTCATTATCCGGACGGGTAGAAATACGCGTCACTACCCCATCGCTAACGTGCGCACGAATATCACATTTTCCGCCGCAGTCAAACGTACTGCATGTCTGGACAACCTTTTCTGAAGGCGTATTTTCCACCACAGAAGGGGTAGCCGCATCAGCCCTGACTGACGTTGAGACAAACGGCAGGGCAACCAGCGCCGAACTGGCCTGGATAAAATGGCGTCGAGACAGGGCAGGAATGACACCGTCTCCCTGGCTGGCTATTTTTTTCATTGCTCGGTCCTTCAAATAAAAGCGCATTCTCGCGGTTTTGAAGGCCGTCACATTTGATAATTATCAAGGTAACTCTTTCGGGTTACCACTAAATTTCGATAATAAGAATCGTTATTTTTTAAAAGAGTTAATCACTTAACAAATTTAATAAATCCCTAACGATTTAATGAAAAATTAACCGCAACGACCTGCCCGGACTCATCCATTACGACCAGTTGATATTCACCAGGTTTATTTAATAATAAAGATTGATAATTATTCCGCCCGTCCAGAGGCTCACCGTTTAAAAACCACCAGCGCTGACCTTCCCCGCCGCTGGTCGTCACAGCAAGCGTCATGTTTTCTTGCCCCGGCAGTCGCTTAATTACCGCCCCTTCCCGCACGCCTGACAGCATAAGCGGTGCAACATTGTGGTTATCAAACGGCGGACAGGTTTTAGACGCAGCCGGGATGCGGGCAGCCCGCCTTTCTGACGGCGGCAGCCAGGGGTCGAGCGGCAGCGGCCATATATCCAGTACTTTCTCTGTCGCCTCCGGGCAGTCTTGTGCCACGCGTTTTCCGGCGCTATCCACCCAGACAGGGAAACGGATCCCGCGAATGCCTTCCTGCTCAGGCAGCAGCAGGGTTGGCGGCTCGCTGCCCTCCAGCAGCCAGGTTGAAAGGCGGCGTCGACAGTTTTCGCTGCCTTCCGGCAGCGATTGCCCCCCTGGCCAGCAGATGGTGCCGCGCCCTACGCTGGCGGGACGCGGATCGCGCGGCAGACGGGCCTCATCGATCGTGGAATGAGACTGAAGCAGATTGTTGACCTGGTTTAACAGCGGGACGGCGCTGGCAAAGCCAAACTGCCCGGCCACCGGCGTGCCATCCGGGCGACCGGTCCAGATGCCGATCACGTAGCGGGCGTTAATTCCGATGGCCCAGGCATCACGGTAGCCATAGCTGGTTCCGGTTTTCCATGCCAGCGGTGCCACCTGAGGAAGCGCACCGTCCGGCAGAGGCTGCGCTTCATTAGCCAGGATCCGTCGAATGACCCACGCTGAACCTTGCGACAGCAAAGGCCGCTCGGTGAGTGGATCTTGCGGCTGCAAACGAAGCCTCCCCGCCTTTCCCTGACGAGCGAAGGCGCTGTAGGCGGCGGCAATGTCGGACAAACGCGCCCCCGCCCCGCCCAGAATGAGCGACAAATTCGGCTGCGCCCCGGCAGGCAGGATCAGCGGAAGCCCCGCGTTGCTCAGCATGCCGGCGAAGCGTTTTGGCCCGTAGGCTTCAAGAACCTGTACGGCGGGCAGGTTGAGCGAACGCACCAGCGCCTCGCTCATGCTGACCGGGCCATGAAAGCCGCTGTCGAAATTACCGGGCCGATAATCACCCGTTTTTCGCGGCACGTCCTGAAGCAGAGAGGCGGGATGAATCAAGCCTTCATCCATCGCCATACCATAGATAAAGGGCTTTAAAACCGATCCCGGCGATCGTACGGCGTTAACCATATCCACATGGCTGAAGCGACTGTCATCATTGATATCCACCGAACCGACCCAGCCGCGAACCTTCATGTTGGTGTGATCGACCACGATCATCGCCAGGGAACTGCGTGCGGGCAGGCGGGATTTCCAGTTCAGCGCCAGCTCCTCAAGCTGCCGTTGTAACGACGCATTCAGGGTGGTGACAATTTTCGTCTCACGGCTTTTCGTCAGCATCATACGGGAGAAAAGCGGTGCCAGCTGCGGCATCTGACGTGGTGCCAGCCAGACCGGCTCCTCGCGTGACTCCCTCACCTGTTTTGCTGACCAGACGCCCTGCGTCAGCATTCGATCAAGAACCTTATTGCGGGCCGCTTCCGCGCGTTCCGGCCAGCGGTCAGGTCGTAAGCGACTGGGGGCCTGGGGTAACACCGCAAGCAGCGCCGCTTCGGAGTAGCTCAGGTGAGAAGGCGGTTTACCAAGATACGTCCAGCTTGCCGCGCCGATCCCCTGCAGCGTGCCGCCAAACGGGGCGCGATTGAGATAGAGCGTGAGAATATCGCGCTTGGAGAGGTGCCACTCCAGCTGCATGGCGCGCCAGAGCTGACGAATTTTGCCGCCAAAAGTGCGCGGATGCGGATCTAAAAGACGAGCCACCTGCATGGTGAGCGTGCTGCCGCCAGAAATGACCTTACCGGAGCTCAGATCCTGCCAGGCCGCGCGCAGCACGGAGAACGGATTCACGCCGGGATGATCCCAGAACCAGCGGTCTTCATACTGGATCAGGGCGTCGAGGTACAGAGGAGAAACGTCTTCAAGCGTAACCGGATAACGCCAGATACCGTCGCTGTCGGCAAAACGCCACAGCGGCGTGCCTTTTTCATCCACCACCACCCGTGCAGGGTTGACCTCCTTCAAGGGCAACGGCCACAGGCGGTCAGCGGCGATAATCAGCCCCCATAAAATAAGAAGCGCTCCCGCCAGCCACAGCCAGCGGGAGCGTATCAGACGTGCCATCAGCATCTTACGGAACAACAATCAGTGGGCCACTGGCCGACCCCGTTGCCCGCCACTGAGGAACGTACATCGATTCCACCATCGGGACCGGCACTTTATAGACTCCCGGCGTGACCGCGCGCGCCAGATAAACCAGCGTCACCGGCTGGCCTTCGTTGACCGGTACCGCTGCGACAAAGCGATCGTCGCGGAATTCCATATGCTGGATATCTGCCTGCTGCATTTGGTTAAGCAGGTTCTGAACTTCACTGCCGCTGTCCTGCAGGCTGGCGCTGCTGCTTGCCAGGTTCTGGTTTTCCAGCTCTAACCCCGCAGGCAGCAGATCCACCACCAGGGCATCCGGGACGTTCTGGCTGGCTTTCACTTCCAGCCACACCAGCACCAGCTCACCGCTCTTCAGGGATGATAGCGATTTAGTGCTGCCATCGGTCGCCAGAATATGGCGCTCAATCTGCAGAACGTTTGAGGAAGGCTGCGGCATGTATTCCGGATACCCCGTGCTGTCGAGACGTATCCACAAAGGCGTCGTGCCGGTATTGGTCACCTGCAGCGAACCAAGCTGGTCACCGTTGAGGTTTTGTACCTGCGCTTTGTCTGCGCCTGAGGCAGCATCAGACAGAGAGGTTTTCGCCTGCCATGTCCCGCTCAGGGTTTGCAGCGAACGCCCTGCCAGGAACAGCGCATTGCTCTCCTGCGTTGAGAGCCAGCGCTGGCTGAAGGCCTGCTCAGACAAGGTATTCAGAAGCGTATTCTGCGCATCCGGCAACAGCTTGTACTCTTCGAGAAGGGAGAGCATTAACGCATTGTCACGCAGTTGGCTTCCGTAATCCGCCATCCAGGTTTTTCTGTCATTACGCGGCGTCTTAAGTGCCAGATCCAGCGCCTGCTGGCTGCGCGGGGCGTCACCCATCAATTTCAGCGCCATTCCGAGTTGCATAAGCGGTAGTCCGGAAGCCGCCTGTGAATGGCGATCCCAGATTTCACGCAGCGCCCCCAGCGGTGCTTTTTGCTGACGGGCCAGAACCAGCGAAGCATAGGCCTGCACCGCAAACTTGCTCCCCTGCGTGTCGTCGCTGTAGCGAATGGACATCATGCCCGGGTCCTGCAGATAGCGCAGCAGTCGGTTGTTGGCATTGTTGACCGCATCGGCAGGCACGCTGTAGCCCTGCTCACCTGCGCGAACGAGGAAGTCCGTGACATAGGCCGTCAGCCAGTACTCTTCCGGACCGTTTTTATCCCACAGCGCAAACCCGCCATCGTCACGCTGCATCTGCAGCAGACGGGAGATGCCAACATCAATCGCCGCGCGACGTTTGTCGTCTGTATCTCCTTTAATGCCGAGCGCCGTTAACTGCGCTGCATTGGTATAGAGCGACGGGAACAGGCCGCTGGTGGTCTGCTCGAGGCAGCCGTACGGATAGGCCTGTAGCTCACGGATATAGCGCGCCAGGTTCAACGGCGGCTTACCGCTCAGCAGCAGTTGTCCTTGCCGCGTCGCCGGAGAAAAACCATCAATGTGCTGTGCTGGCGCGGTCCATGACTCGCCCGGGTTGAGCATAGCGCCGGTATTCACCGTCTGAGCAGGGAATGCAGGGCGTACGCCGATTTTCCAGCTCTTCTGCTGCGGCGCAAACGTCTCGCCCGGAAGCTGGAGCCCCGTCACCTGAGCAACTACTTTCCCCTCACCGTAGCCATCCAGCGCGCGTACCGGGATAAACATCGTAGAGCGTGCTCCCGGAGGAAGCTCTACCGGCTGCGGCTGCGCGCCTTCCAGGGCGATTTTTCCGTTAGCCGTCAGGGCAACATTCAGCGTTTGCGGCTGGTCGGTGAGGTTAGTCAGGTCGAGCGTCAACCGCGAGGTGTCGCCGCTGGCAAGGAAGCGTGGCGTATTAAGTTCGGTAATAACAGGTGCGGCCACAATCACTTTGCTTTCGCTGCTGCCAAAGTCTTCTTCCGTCCAGGCCTGCGCCATCAGACGCAGCTCCCCGTTGAAATCACCAATCGGCAGCGTAAGGGTACCTTCGCCATTGGCATCCAGTTCAACCGGCTGTGTTTGCTGAGCAATAATGTTGACGTGATTTACCGGCGGCTTACCGCCACGCTTAAGCTCATCGCCATCGCCACCAAAGCGCAACGCGGCCATCCGGCCCTGCCCTTCAATCACCTGACCATAGATGTCATAAATATCGGCGCCATAGCGTTTCTGGCCAAAGAATGCTTCCCACGGATCCGGCGTGACGTAGTCGGTGATATTCAACACGCCGCTGTCGACGGCTGACACCAGCACGTTCACTTTCTGCGGTACAGCGCCCTCTCTCACGCTGGCTTTAACCTTCACGGAAAGCGTCTGATTCGGACGCATTTTTTGCGGATTATCCAGCGCGATGTTCAGACGGCGATTTTCGTCGCCCATCGGCAGATGCAGCAAACCTACCGCACGTTTCGGCGTGGCCGATTTGGATTTATCACCGGGACGCACCACCAGCGTGCTGAGGTAGAGATCGTGACGTTTCCAGGCTTTATCGACCGGAATGCTAAGATCCAGACCCTTGGCCGGGACGTCGATCTCTTTCCACCACAGCGGACCTTCGCTGGATTCGATCATGGCGTAACCTTTACCTGCGGCTGGGGCAGCGATATGCAGCTTAATGGTGTCGCCCGGCTGATAGGCGGGTTTATCAAGCTTCAGCGTTACGCGGTCAGGGCGTGCGGCACCCGTGCCGTCGCTGTTATCCTGCCAGCTGTAACCCGCCCAGAAGCGCACGCTACTGACCTTATCGTCAGGCGCTTTGACTTCCAGACGGTAAGAACCCCACTCCACCGGGAAGGTGACTTTGCCGGTTTCATCAGCCTTAAGGGTCAGCTCCTGCTCACCCTCAATCAGATCTTTTTGATCAAACTGAGACTGCCAGCCGTCACTCTCTGACCAGTTCCAGAAGTAATCCCGGCGTTCGCGAACCAGACGTACCTGAAGCCCGGAAACCGCCTTTTTCGCGCCGGTGGCATCAGCATAAACAATGTCAAAGCCGGCGTTGCCGTTCTCGTCGACAATCGGCTGATTAACGGTGGTGTCGGTACGGTAATCATATACCGCTTTGCTGGCGAACTGCGGACGAATGCCCGGCAGCGCTGCTGCGGGCCAGATCGCCTGCTCGGCACGACGCGTCACCGGACGACCGCCCGATTCCAGGAGGCTGGCCTGCAGGATCAGCTGCAGCGGAGAATGGGCCTCTTTCCACTGGCTCTCCAGTGTGACCTGCCCGCGCCCTTGTTCATCAAGCGTGAGCTGCACTTCATCCAGGCTGCGGCTCAGGTTCTCTTCGGTGATATCGCCAAACTGGAAGCCTGGCAGCGCGGCGACCGCATCACGCAGCGGGCGCAGGAAGAGTTGGCCTTGCAGGGAGTTACCGTTGGCCGGTGCGCCATACAGATAGTAGCCGACCACGTCAAAGTTCACGTCCTCCTGCGGGGAGACCGGCGTTTTCTGACCGTTCAGATTCAGCGCCATACGCTCCGGCATAAAATCTTCGACGTGGAAATCCCACAGGCGTTGCTGATTGTCGCCCGTATTGGCACGAATGTGCCACATCCCGGTCTGCGCCCCGCTGTCGAGCGGATAATTAAAGCGATAGAGGCCGTTTTCCGGTTGAACGACGACGGTACGCGCTACCTGCCCGTCCGGGCGCAGGACGTCGAGTTTAACGGGCTGTGCGGGCAGCGGTTTCCCGTCACTGTCGCGCAACAGACCGTTCAGGATCACCGTTTCGCCAGGGCGATAGAGATCGCGTGGGCCAAACATAAAGAATTGCTTGCTGTAGCCCGGCGCGCCTGCGATATCAAACTCCGCCAGATCCAGCGCGGGCAGCTTAAGATCGAGCAGCGTGGTTTGACCGTCTTTGCTGGCCAGAATCAACGCCGCCTCTTTGTCGGTTTCGAGCTTTGCATGTCCGTCGGCGTCGCTGTTCGCTTCGGCGAGAGTTTGGCCTTTATCGTTCAGCAGCGTGACGGTCACGCCAGATTGCGCGGCGCCGTTTTCCAGGCTCTGGGTGAAAATATCCAGACGGTTATGATAACGGTGAGCGGACAGGCCAATATCGCTTAAGGTGAAAAGCGTGGCCGCATTGCTGTAGTTGTAGTGGCCCGCCTGGTTCATCACGGCGATGTAGACACCTGACTGCTGTAGCGGTTTGATATCGCGCAGCGGCAGCAGCAGTTTTTCACGGGTGTTACGGGCCGGGTTGAGGTCGAAACGTCCGGTATACACCAGGTCCGCCATTTTCAGCAGATTGTCAGATTCCCAGTTGGTGAGGGAATTACGGTATTCCCACTGGCTGACAAACGAGGCCAGTGATTCAGGCTTCACGCGGTAGAAATTCACATCCACGTTGTTCACGTTCAGCGCCATCACCGGCAGCCCTTCGACCACTTTACCCGGCAGCAGCGAGCCACGGCTGGCAAAACCGACCGTCGGCTCGACGTCGCGGGTGGTCAGCGCTTTTTCGTAGTCGGTGCCAAACGTGGCTTTGTTGAGCGCCTGCAGAGGGCGTTCAATGGTGACGACCAAATTACGATTCGGCTCGAGGTGGCGCAGGCGCAGCTCTTTCAGATTGGGCGCAAGTTCCCATGCGCCATCCACTTTGCCGCTTTTCTTGTCGACAACGTGCACCGTTTTAGCGAAATCCTGATCGGGATTGAGCGGAACGGAGAAGGTTAACACCAGCGTGGCCGCGCCATCGAGCTGGACTTCGGAGGCGTCCAGCAGGGTCAGCGGTTTCCCCTGACTCGCTGCCGCCAGCTTTGCCAGCGTCTCAGCGTTTGGTTTTTCGGGTGCCTTCTGGGCCGCTGTCGTTGTCGCTGCAGGCGCTGCGGCCTGAGGTTTTTCGTCGCTGTTATCACAGCCGACAAGCGCGAACGCGGTGAGTAGCGCGAGTGAGAGCGCGCCTAAGCGAAACGGTTTCATCCTTTGTCCCTGGCCTTTCGGGCCTGTTGGTCGTCTTCCGGGTAAGTATTATCCGCAAGTTTCATTAATACCAGAAGTCCATTTTTAGATTCTGGAGAGCGCCTCGCAAAGTTCTGTCCCGCTGCAGGAGGTGCCTGATACCGCGATCACAGGCTCAAACGTAACATGTAACCTTTCACGTCATTTGTTTTTAAAACAAGTAGATAGCTGGATTAAGTCGCTGATCGCCTGCTAATTTTAAGCCTGAGACGCACGCCAAGTGCGCGGTTCAATAAGAGAGATAGCCATGAAACGAGCCGTGAACGCCCTACAAAATTTCGGAAAATCATTATACGGCCCGGTACTTATCTTACCGATCGTCGGGCTGTTTATCGCCCTGGGTAACGTGCTCGGTAACGGTAATCTGGCGGAGTATCTGCCGTTTCTCGGCCATCCGCTGATCCAGAGTATCGGCCAGCTGATCGCCAAATCCGCCGTGTCGGTGCTGGTCAACCTGGCGCTGGTGTTTGCGGTCGGCATCCCGATTGGCCTGGCCTCGCGCGATAAGGGCTACGCGGCGCTGATTGGGCTGGTCACCTTTGTCGTGTTTATCAATGCCATGAACGTTACCCTGCAGTTACAGGGGGAACTGGCACCGGCTGACCAGATGAAAGCCGCCGGGCAAGGCATGGTGCTGGGCGTGCAGGTGCTGGAGATGGGCGTGTTTGCCGGGATCCTGACCGGGGCGCTCTCCGGGTATCTGTACAACAAATACTCCGGCGTTCAGTTTAACGGCGCGATGGCGATTTACTCCGGCCACTGTTTTGTCGCCATTGTGATGCTCCCGGTCTCCATGCTGCTGGGCGTGGTGATGAGCGAGCTGTGGCCTTTCGCTCAGCACGGCATCAGCGCGCTGGCGCTGGCAATCAAGGGTTCGGGTCCATTTGGCGTGATGATCTACGGTTTTCTGGAACGTATCCTGGTGCCGACCGGGCTGCATCATCTGGTCTATACGCCTTTCCTGTACACCGAACTGGGCGGCACGCAGGAGGTCTGCGGGGCAACCTATCAGGGTGCCCGTAATATCTATTTTGCTGAAATGGCCTGCCCGGACGTGAAACAGCTGAGCAGCACGGTGGTATGGGATGCGCGCGGCATCAGCAAAATGTTCGGCCTGCCCGCGGCGGCACTGGCGATGTACATGACCGCCAGACCCGAGCGTAAGGCCATCGCAAAAGCCATTCTGATCCCGGCGGCGCTCACCTCCCTGCTGGTGGGCGTGACTGAACCCATCGAGTTTTCTTTCCTGTTTGTCGCGCCGCTGCTGTTTGTGGTTCACGCGGTGTTGACCGGCATCGGCATGATGCTCTTTTCGCTGTTTGGCGTACACGCCATCGGTGCCAACGGCATTATCGATTTCATTCTCTACAACCTGCCGCTTGGGACGGAGAAATCCAACTGGCCGATGTACATCGTGGTCGGGCTGATTATGTTCGCCCTCTACTTCGTGGTGTTCCGCTTCCTGATCCTGCGCTTCAACATGAAAACGCCAGGGCGGGAGGATGACGAACAGGAGACGCGTCTCTACAGCAAGCAAGAGTACCAGGCAAAAGGCAACAACGACGGTCTGGGCGAGTCCATCGTCACAGGCCTTGGCGGTCGGGAAAATATTGAGGTCGTGGATAACTGCTACACCCGTCTGCGCGTCACGGTAAAAGATGTTGCCATTATCGACGAGCCGCGACTCAGAGCGACCGGCGCGAAAGGCATTATCAAACAAGGTAACAACGTCCAGGTGGTCTACGGGCTACACGTCAAAAAAATGCGAGAAGCCGTTGAGACGTTTCTCTGACAGGAGCAAAACATGTTTACACCCCCGTTCATTCTCTCTATTGCCGGCGGCGGTAGTACCTACACGCCGGGTATTGTGAAAAGCCTGATGGTGCGCCTGCAGGATTTCCCGCTGGCCGAAATACGCCTCTATGATATTGATGACGCGCGTCAGAACACCATTGCGCCGGTCGTCGAGAAGGTTATCCGTGACCACAGCCAGAGCATCAAATTTACCGTCACCGCCGATCCGGAAGTGGCCTTCAGCGGGGCGCACTTCGTGTTCGCGCAGATGCGCGTCGGCCAGTACAAGATGCGCGAGCAGGATGAAAAGATCCCCCTGCGACACGGTGTGGTTGGGCAGGAGACCTGCGGACCGGGCGGGCTGGCCTACGGTCTGCGTACGATCCTGCCGATGGTGGAGCTGGTCGATCTGGTCGAACGCTACGCGCATCAGAAAGCCTGGATCGTCAACTACTCCAACCCGGCAGCCATCGTCGCCGAAGGTGTGCGTCGCCTGCGCCCGAACGCCCGGGTATTGAACATTTGCGATATGCCCGTTGCCGCCATGCGTAATATGGGGGCGATTCTCGGTGTGGATCGCCGCAGGCTCGACGTGGATTACTTTGGCCTGAATCACTTCGGCTGGTTCACCCGCGTGCGGGTCGACGGTGAGGACAAACTGCCGGAGCTGCGTCGCCATATCGCGAAGTTTGGCCTTCTGACGGAGGATGCGGCCAAAACCGATCCACAGCACTCGGATCCGTCGTGGGTGAAGACCTGGCGCAACATCAAGCCGATTATGGATAACTTCCCGGAGTATCTGCCGAACCCGTATCTGCAGTATTACCTGATGCCGAACCAGATTGTGGAACATCAGGACCCGGATTATACCCGCGCCAACGAAGTGATGAACGGGCGTGAGAAAAAGCTGTTTGCCGCCGCCGAAGAGTACAAGCGTACTGGCATTCTCCCGGATGCTTTCCACGTCGGCGTTCACGGCGAATTTATTGTCGACGTGGCCTGCTCGCTGGCATTCAACCTGCGCCAGCGCCATCTGGTGATGGTGGAAAATCGCGGGGCGATTACCAACCTGCCGTACGATGCGGTGGTGGAAGTCCCGGCCTATATCACCTCTGAAGGGCCAGAGCCGGTCCGTGTGGGCCAGGTTCCGCTGTTCCATCAGACGCTGCTGCAACAGCAGCTTGCCTGCGAACAACTCCTGGTGGAGGCCACCCTTGAAGGCAGCTACGAGAAAGCGCTGCAGGCATTTACCCTGAATCGTACCGTACCGACGATGGAGCACGCGAAAGCCATTCTTGATGAGATGATTGAGGCTAACCGTGACTACTGGCCGACGCTGCAAAAAGCCTGGCAGGACGGCGAAGCGGTGAAAAAATAGGGGCTTGCTCGCGAGTTGAATGTGGTTTGCTTGTCGGTGTCAGAAAAAACACCGACAATCTTCTTTTATGGAAAAGAACGGAGGCAACCCATGTCCACCTCATATTTTGTCGCCGCCGACTGGCTGATTGAGCACAGCGACGACCCGGAAGTTCAGATTATTGACGCGCGAATGGCCCCTGCCGGGCAGGAGCATCTTCGCGATATGACCGCGGAATACCGCGCCGGACATCTGCCGGGCGCGGTTTTCTTTGATATCGAAGCGCTGTCCGATCACACCTCTCCCCTGCCGCACATGCTCCCGCGCCCGGAAGCCTTCTCCGTAGCCATGCGCGAGCTGGGCGTTAGCCGCGACAAGCATCTGGTGATTTACGACGAAGGTAACCTCTTCTCTGCACCGCGCGCGTGGTGGATGCTGAAAAATGCCGGCGTTGAGAAAGTCTCTATTCTCGCGGGCGGCCTCGCAGGCTGGAAGCGCGATGAACTGCCGCTGCAGCAGGGTGACGTTACCCTGCCGGAAGGCGATTTCGACGCGCAGTTTGATGCGAACGCGGTGAAACGCCTGACGGACGTGCTGGTCATTAGCCACGAAAAAACAGCGCAAATTGTCGATGCCCGCCCGGCTCCCCGTTTCAACGCCGAAGCCGATGAACCGCGTGCAGGGCTGAAGCGCGGCCATATTCCCGGCGCGATCAACGTGCCGTGGGGCGATCTGGTGTTTGAGGGCGAGCTAAAAACCACCGACGAGCTGCGCGCTATTTTCGAGCGTCAGGGCGTGGATTTACAGCGACCAATCATTGCCAGCTGCGGTTCCGGCGTGACGGCCTGCGTGGTGATTCTGGCGCTTGCCACCCTCGGCGCAAACGACGTTACGCTGTATGACGGTGCCTGGAGCGAATGGGGCGCGCGTGACGATCTGCCCGTAGAACCCGCTCAGTAATGGATAACCGCCTGACCACGCTGTTAACGCGCGGAACGTCTCTGACCCGCGCGGAATATCGCGTGCTGGCCCACCTTACGGAACATCCGCTGCTGGTGGGTAACATCACGGTGCGCGAGCTGGCCCAGGCGACGTTTGCCTCTACCGCCACCATCATGCGGCTGTGCCAGAAGCTGGGTTTCAGCGGCTTTAGCGAGTTTATCTGGCACTGCAAGCAGCTCCTTTCAGACACCCCGCACATTACCGCGCAGGCTGAGCAGCACGCAGAGTTGCCCGCGCTGTTTAACCAGTTTATTGCCAACTATCAACAGACCTTTCAGTGGGCGACGCAGGACAAACGCCAGCGTTTTGCCGACCTGCTCCGCCAGAAGGAGAGTTTTTTTCTCTACGGTGCCGGGTTTTCTTATCTGTTCGCCGAGTACCTCACCAAAAAATTGCAGGTGCTGGGCAAAACGGCGTTTATTTCCGGGCCGGGCGATAGCCGGAATATCTTTCTCAGCAACGCCGCGCGCTATCAGGTCTTTATTGCCGTTTCCCGCAGCGGTGAAACCGAGCAGGTGCTGGACAAAGCGCGGATCGCAAAAAACGTCGGGATGACGGTGGTGGCCTTTACCCGCGCCTCGGCAAACACGCTGGCAGGCATGGCGGATTTACATTTCGCGTTATATGACGAAGCGGTGCACTACGCCGCCGAAGCCGCGGGGGTGACGTCGTTTGAGTCGAATCTGGTCCTGCTGATGGATTTACTACTGCTGGAAGCAACGGGGTGAGGCTTCACCCCGAGGAATTCAGATAATGCGGTTGGTTTTGAGATCGCGCAGGAACCCGCCCCAGCGACGCTCATAGAACGGCGTGATGTGTTCGGTAATAAAGTGGCTAATGCCTTTCTCGCCTTTCTTCACCTGACAGATATCAATGGGCTCATCGCCCGGC
This sequence comes from Enterobacter sp. V87_3, assembly GCF_029967835.1. Lineage (NCBI taxonomy): Bacteria > Pseudomonadati > Pseudomonadota > Gammaproteobacteria > Enterobacterales > Enterobacteriaceae > Enterobacter > Enterobacter sp. V87_3. Next base: position 101,829 of record NZ_JASCAM010000026.1, read on the forward strand.
AGCGTGTCGGTAGCAACACTTCCCGCCGCCTGGATGATCTCGTCAATGTCGCCGTCTGCCTCAATACCAATCAGCAGCACCGGTTGTTCATCGGCGCTCTCTTTGATGGAGCAGAGAAACGCGCGTTTCACTGGCTTGATGGTTTTGAAGAGCGTGGTCAGAGAATCGATCATCTGCGCGGGCGGTTCGGCCACTTCAGAAAGCAGCAGCGTTTCGCCCCCTTCCAGCACCTCTTGCGTACTGAGCGGGTTGCCCTCCTCACCAATCAAATGGCTGATTTCACGCGGGGTGAACTCTTTGCCGGTCGGCAGTTTGGCGTTGAGGAACAGTGTTTCGCCCAGCGTCATTTCAAACAGGGTGCGCACGGGCATAACCACAAACGCCTGTTCGTCTTCCACTGCTTGCTGAAGGGCCTCAAGAGAGGTGAAGAACGGGATCACTGACGTGCCGTCGTCTTTTTCCCAGTGCAGCAGATCCAGCGCGCTGTCTTCAACGACCTGCTCGCCCTCCGCCGCGGTACCCGGCACCCAGACGGTGGACTCCAGCAGCGTGCGGAAAAATGCCGGACGGTGGGCTGGCTCGGTCGCCGCCTGTTCCAGCAGGGTTTCTAATTCGTTTTTGGTTTCGGACATAACAATTCCAGATGTCGAATTTCCCCCTCACCCCGGCCCTCGCCCTCAAGGGAGAAGGAGCAAACCATCCCCTCTCCCCGTGGGAGAGGGTTAGGGTGAGGGCAAAGAGCCTTACTCTGCCGTCAGCAGGTTCGCAATGGTACGCACGCCCAGGCCGGTCGCACCCGCAGACCACTGTTCAACCGCCGCTTTACGGTAGGTGGCCGAGCAGTCGATGTGCAGCCAGCCTTCCTGATAGTTCTCAACAAAGTGAGACAGGAAGCCTGCGGCGGTGCTTGCTCCGGCCGGGTAGGCCGCGCTGGCGGTGTTGTTCAGCTCGGCAAAGTTCGACGGCAGCTGGCTGCGGTGGAACTCGGCCAGCGGCAGACGCCAGAACGGCTCGTTTTCTTCGGCGGCACTCGCCAGTACGCGGGCCGCCAGCTTGTCATCAAAGCTGAACAGCGCATGGTAATCGTTGCCCAGGGCGGTTTTCGCCGCACCGGTCAGGGTTGCCATATCGATGATCAGCTCCGGCTTCTGGGCAGAGGCGTCGATCAGGCCATCGGCCAGTACCAGGCGGCCTTCCGCATCGGTGTTCATTACTTCGACGTTTTTGCCATTACGGTAGCGAATGATATCGCCCAGCTTGAAGGCGTTGCCGCTGACCATGTTGTCCGCGCAGCACAGGTACAGCTTCACGCGTTTGTTCAGACCACGGGTGATGGCGAAGGCCAGCGCGCCGGTAATGGTTGCCGCGCCGCCCATGTCGGACTTCATGGAGTCCATAAACGCGCTCTGCTTCAGGCTGTAACCGCCGGTATCGAAGGTGATACCTTTACCCACCAGGCAGGCGAAGACCGGGGCTTCTTTATCACCGGTTGGGTTGAAGTCCAGCGCCAGCAGCACCGGCGGGCGCTCAGAGCCACGGCCCACGGTGTGGATGCCCATATAATTCTGCTCGCGCAGATCTTCGCCTTTGGTGATGCGGTAGGACATGTTGTCGCCCGCCACGCCGCACAGCAGGTCAACCGCGCGCTGCGCCAGCTGCTCAGGGCCGAGCTCTTCCGCCGGTGCGTTGATGGTGTCACGCACCCAGTCGATAATTTTCAGGCGGTTTTCCAGCTCTTTCTGTCCGGCTTCGTCGAGGCTCGCCCACTCGATTTTGCGGGTGCCTTTCGGGCCTTTGTATCCCGCCCAGAATGCCCAACTGCGGTCGGTATCCCAGCCTTCACCGTCAAGGGTCACGTGCTTAATGCCCAGACCGTCGATTTTGCGCGCGGCGCGCTGAATCAGCCCGGTGTCATCTTTGCCGGTAAGGTGCAGGGTGATGCCGTCGTGAGTGATGCTCCAGGCGGCTTTCTCGCCCCAGCGCGCGTCGGCAGGCTGAGTGGAGAGCGTAATCTTCATCGCTTCGGTCATTTTATTTATCCTTATTAGCAAACGGGCCGCCTGAAGGCAGCCCGTTAAGTGATTTACTCTGCTTCATCTAACCAGACTAACAGAATCGCCTCCAGAATTTTTTCATTGGATGCGCTGGGATCGTCGTCAAAATCCTCTAACTCGCAGATCCACTGATGCATGTCGGTGAATCGGACGGTTTTCGGATCGAGATCCGGGTTTGCGTCGTAGAGCGCTTCGCCGATTTCACGGCTGTCAGTCCACTTCAGTCCCATATTAGTGCTCGCGTGCGTGGTTGATGGTGTAACGTGGGAATTCCACGACCAGATCTTCATCGGTAACCTGCGCCTGGCAGCTTAAACGGCTGTCCGGCTCAAGGCCCCATGCTTTATCCAGCATGTCGTCTTCATCTTCGGTACTCTCGGCAAGAGAGTCGAAACCTTCACGCACGACGCAGTGACAGGTTGTACACGCACAGGATTTTTCACAGGCGTGTTCCACTTCGATACCTGCACGCAGGGCAACATCGAGAATGGTTTCACCGGTCTTCGCTTCCAGAACTGCACCATCCGGACAGAGGTCCGCATGAGGCAAAATAACAATCTTTGGCATATTAAACCTCGTCCACGGACTGGCCTTTCAGCGCGACGCGGACAGATTTGTCCATGCGGCGTGCGGCGAAGTCCTGGGTTTGTTTATCAACGTTTTTAATGGCTTCTTCTATTGCGTCAGCGTCATTGCCTTCGGCGACGGCGCTTAAGTGCGCAGCCGCCTCGTCAATCACCTGACGCTCAGCGGCGCTGAGCAGCGCGGCATCGGCAGTGAGTGCACCGTTCAGGCTTTCCAGCACGCGTGCGGCTTCAACTTTCTGTTCAGCCAGCATACGCGCCTTCACATCCTGCTCGGCGTAGCTCATTGAATCCTGAATCATGGTGGCGATTTCGCCGTCGGTCAGGCCGTAGGACGGCTTCACCTGGATGGACGACTCCACGCCGGTCGATTTTTCCATCGCCGTGACGCTAAGCAAACCGTCAGCATCGACCTGGAAGGTGACGCGAATGTGCGCCCCGCCCGCAGGCAGCGCCGGAATGCCGCGCAGCGCAAAGCGTGCCAGTGAACGGCAGTCCTGCACCAGCTCGCGTTCGCCCTGCATCACGTGGATGGACATCGCGGTCTGGCCGTCTTTGAACGTGGTAAATTCCTGCGCGCGCGCCACCGGAATGGTGGTGTTGCGTGGAATGACTTTCTCCACCAGACCGCCCATGGTTTCTAATCCCAGCGACAGCGGGATGACGTCCAGCAGCAGCATTTCGCTGTCCGGCTTGTTGCCAACCAGAATATCGGCCTGAATAGCGGCACCCACGGCAACCACTTTGTCCGGGTCGATGGAGGTGAGCGGCGTGCGGCCAAAGAATTCGCCTACGCGTTCGCGCACCAGCGGTACGCGGGTAGAGCCGCCGACCATGACCACTTCCAGCACCTCGTCTGCCTCAACGCCCGCATCTTTCAAGGCGCGGCGGCAGGCCAGCAGCGTGCGTTTAACCAGCGGAGCAATCAGATCGTTGAACTGGTCCCGGGTGATGTCACCCTGCCAGCCCGCCACGTTCACGGTAACAGTCTGCGCATCGCTCAGGGCGATTTTGGCGTCGATGGCTGCATCCAGCAGTTCACGCTGTACGCGCGCATCGCTACGATCGGCAATCCCCGCCTGCTCGCGGATGTAGTCCGCCAGCAGATGGTCAAAGTCATCGCCGCCCAGCGCAGAGTCGCCGCCGGTCGCCAGCACTTCAAACACCCCGCGGCTCAGGCGCAGGATCGAAATATCAAAGGTGCCGCCGCCCAGATCGTAAACCGCAATGACCCCTTCCTGACCGGAGTCGAGGCCGTAGGCAATCGCCGCCGCCGTCGGTTCGTTCAGCAGGCGCAGCACGTGCAGGCCCGCCAGACGCGCGGCGTCTTTGGTGCCCTGACGCTGTGCATCATCAAAATAGGCCGGCACGGTAATGACCACGCCGTCCAGATCGCCGCCGAGCGTCGCCGTGGCACGGGCCGCCAGCGCTTTGAGGATATCCGCAGAAACACGAATCGGGTTAAGCAGACCGGCCGCCGTGGCGATCATCGGCAGACCATTTTCACTGGCCTGTAACTGATACGGCAGATGCGGGTAGCGGGTCTGGATATCGGCCAGCGAACGGCCCATCATGCGCTTCACGGAGCTGATCGTGTTGGCCGGGTCGCGCGCGGCGTTTGCGCGGGCATCAAAGCCCACCGCGTGGCCCTGCTGCTGGTAGTGGACCACGGAAGGCAGCAGATGGCGGCCCTGCTCGTCAGCCAGCGTCTCCGCCTGGCCGCTGCGCACGGTCGCCACGAGGGAATTGGTGGTGCCAAGGTCGATCCCCACCGCCAGACGACGCTGGTGCGGTGCGGCACTTAAGCCCGGCTCACTGATTTGTAATAAGGCCATAATTGCTTCCGAAAATTAAAAATCGAGCAGCTTTTCTTCGAGTTGTTCAGCGCTGCTTCGCAGTTTATCGAGAAAACGGAGTTTACGCACAGTATCTGCCGCCACATCCCACGTCTCGTTGTTCAGTTGCTCCACCATTTGCTGATGGCGGGTATCAAACATGCCCTTCACGCGCTTGATAAAACGTTCCAGGCGCGCTTCGTCTTTCGCCTGTTCAATCTCATCCAGCTCTTCGCGCAGTTCCAGCTGTTCCATCAGAAACGCCGTGTCGCGTACCGTGTGCTGTTCACTTGCGAGATCAAAACCGTGAAGCGACAGCAGATACTCTGCCCGCGCCAGCGGATGGCGCAGCGTCTGCCAGGCCTGGTTGATGGTTGCAGAGTGTGACACCGCCGCCAGCTGCTCTGCCTGCGTACCGCTGGCAAATTTGTCCGGGTGGTACTGACGCTGCAAATCCTGGAAACGGATCGTCAGGGCCTGCAGATCGATCGGGTATTGAGCGGGTAATCCGAAGAGAGTGAAGTAATCCATAACAATCTCATGGGTAGCCAGTTAGAACAAACCCCACGCGTAGCGGTAGAGCCACGGTGGGGTTATACCTTCTTACTTCGCGCTGCAGATGCGTTGTCTGCACTCGTTCACCCCGGTCACTTACTTAAGTAAGCTCCCGGGGATTCTCTCGCTTGCCGCCTTTCTGCAACACGAATTAATCGGTATAACAGCGGAACGCGGTTAAACGTGGAAGCTTTCGCCGCAACCACACTCGTCTTTAACGTTCGGGTTCGTGAATTTGAACCCTTCATTCAGGCCTTCTTTTACAAAGTCCAGCTGAGTGCCGTTGAGGAACTGCAGGCTTTTGCCATCGACCACCACCTTCACGCCCTTGTCTTCAAACACGGTGTCGTCAGACGCCGGTTCATCAACAAACTCCAGTACGTAAGCCATACCAGAACAGCCGGAGGTACGTACGCCCAGTCGCAGGCCAAAGCCTTTACCACGGTTCGCCAGAAAAGAGCTTACTCGCGCGGCAGCGCTGTCGCTAAGGGTAATCGACATACTCAAACCTCAATTATTTTGCTTCACGTTTGCTTTTGTAATCCGCAATGGCGGCTTTGATCGCGTCTTCTGCCAGAATAGAACAGTGAATTTTCACCGGTGGCAGTTCGAGTTCTTCAGCAATGTCCGTGTTCTTGATTGCCTGTGCTTCGTCCAGAGACTTGCCCTTCACCCATTCGGTCACCAGGGAGCTGGACGCGATAGCAGAACCGCAGCCGTAGGTCTTGAAGCGCGCGTCTTCAATGATACCTTCATTGTTGACTTTAATCTGCAACTTCATCACGTCGCCACACGCCGGTGCACCGACCATGCCGCTACCGACAGACTCGTCGCTGTTGTCAAAGGAGCCAACGTTGCGCGGGTTCTCGTAATGATCAATAACTTTTTCGCTGTATGCCATGATTGAATTCTCCTTATGTACCGATTAGTGATGTGACCATTCAATGCTGTTCAGATCCACGCCCTGCTTGAACATTTCCCACAGTGGAGAAAGGTCGCGCAGACGGCCGATGGAGTTGCGAACCAGCTTGATGGTGTAGTCAATCTCTTCTTCGGTAGTGAAACGACCTAAAGAGAAACGGATAGAGCTGTGTGCCAGCTCGTCAGTCATGCCCAGCGCGCGCAGCACGTAGGATGGCTCGAGGCTTGCAGACGTACAGGCAGAACCGGAAGAGACGGCCAGGTCCTTCAGCGCCATGATCAGCGATTCACCTTCAACATAGTTGAAGCTGACGTTGAGGATGTTCGGTGCGCCCTGCTCGAGATCGCCGTTCAGATACACTTCTTCCATATCTTTCACGCCGTCCCACAGACGGTTACGCAGCGTGCGCAGACGCGCCATCTCACTTTCCATCTCTTCTTTCGCGATGCGATATGCTTCGCCCATGCCCACGATCTGGTGGACAGGCAGGGTGCCGGAACGCATGCCGCGCTCGTGACCGCCGCCGTGCATCTGTGCTTCGATGCGGATACGTGGCTTACGACGCACGTACAGTGCACCGATACCTTTCGGACCGTAGATTTTGTGGCCGGAGAAGGACATCAGGTCAACTTTCAGCTGGCTCAGGTCGATAGGCAGTTTGCCCACGCTCTGGGTCGCATCAACGTGATAGATAATACCGCGCGCACGGCACATTTCGCCGATGGTGGCGATATCCTGCACGACGCCGATTTCGTTGTTAACGTGCATGATGGAGACCAGAATGGTGTCGTCGCGCATTGCCGCTTCGAGTTCTTTCAGGTCGATGATGCCGTTGCTCTGCGGCGCAAGATAGGTGACGTCAAACCCTTCACGCTCGAGCTGGCGACAGGTGTCCAGCACGGCTTTGTGTTCGGTTTTGCTGGTGATAATGTGCTTGCCTTTTTTCTGATAAAAGTTAGCGGCACCTTTGATCGCCAGGTTGTCGGATTCGGTCGCACCGGAGGTGAAAACAATTTCACGCGGATCGGCACCGACCAGGTCAGCAATCTGATTACGGGCGATATCAACCGCCTCTTCAGCATGCCAGCCAAAACGGTGTGAACGGGACGCTGGGTTACCAAAGTTTCCGTCCAGGGTCAGACACTGCATCATTTTCTCGGCAACACGCGGGTCCACCGGCGTGGTTGCGGAGTAGTCGAGATAAATCGGTAATTTCATTGCTCTATAAACTCCGTACATCGCTTCAATGCAAGGAATCAGGCAACCGGCTGGATGTACGACCGAGTACACGGGGCGCGATGCCCCGGCCTGATTCTGAAATCTTTATCGTTTTATTACGCGCGCAGTTTGACGTCGATTGCGTCTTGCGCGCGGGTGCTGCGTTGTGATTCATGGCTATGCTGACGACCTGACACGTCCAGAACTTCCTGGTTATTGACCAGTTCACCGAGGGTGATGTTGTTCAGGAAGCCGGTCAGACGGTCGCTCAGATCGCGCCACAGCGCGTGGGTCAGGCACTTATCGCCGCCCTGGCAGCCGCCTTTACCCTGGCAACGGGTCGCATCAACGGATTCATCAACCGCGCTGATCACTTCGCCAACCGCAATACTGCCCGCGTCTTTACCCAGCAGATAACCGCCGCCCGGGCCGCGTACGCTGGAAACCAGGCCATTCTTACGCAGTCTGGAGAACAGCTGTTCCAGATAAGAGAGGGAAATCCCTTGTCGTTCAGAAATATCAGCCAACGGAACCGGGCCCGCTTCGGAGTTGAGCGCAACGTCCAGCATCGCGGTCACGGCATAACGCCCTTTAGATGTCAGTCTCATGTCTTACTTAACCTCAAACTCGCCCCTGCCCGGGGTTTTTTATTGTAAAATGGGGGTATTGCATAGCAGGGCCAAGTCTGACATTCCTGACTAAATTGGTCAACTATTTACTTGACTGTTTTAGTCAGGTATTTAACCTTCTGTGCCGTTTTTTGTCGGGTGGCGCTGCGCTTACCCGACCTACAAAACCGTGTCGTATCACAAGGGTACAGCCTGATGCCCTCACCCAGCCCTCTCCCACGGGGAGAGGGAGAATGCGTGGTAGGCCGGGTAAGCGCAGCGCCACCCGGCGAACAGACGACCACTATTTATTCTTCTGCTCAATCGACGCCAGAATGCCGCGCAGGATGTTCAGCTCCTGGCTTTCCGGGCGCGCACGGGTAAACAGACGGCGCAGTTTGTTCATCACCTGGCCCGGGTGGTCCTGACGGATAAACCCGGTGGAGAGCAGGGTTTGCTCGAGGTGACCATAGAAACGTTCCAGATCGTCCACCAGCGGATAGGCGTTCTCTTCCTGAGGCTCTGTACGTGCTTTCTCCTGGGTCGCCAGCCACGCCATACGGACTTCATAGGCGATAACCTGTACCGCCATCGCCAGGTTCAGCGAGCTGTATTCCGGGTTCGCCGCAATCGCCACGTGGTAATGGCATTTTTGCAGTTCATCGTTGGTCAAACCGACGCGCTCACGGCCAAATACCAGCGCCACCGGCGCCTGCCCGGCTTCTGAAACGCTTTTCAGGCCGCACTCACGCGGGTCCAGCATCGGCCACGGCAGCGTACGGGAGCGCGCGCTGGTGCCAACCACCAGGCTACACCCGGCAAGCGCTTCGTCCAGGGTATCGACGATCTGCGCGTTGCCGATCACGTCGCTGGCACCCGCCGCCAGGGCGATGGCCTGAGAGTCAGGTTTGACCAGCGGGTTAACCAGCCACAGGTTCGTTAAGCCCATGGTTTTCATAGCGCGGGCAACAGAGCCCATATTGCCGGTGTGCGATGTTTCGACCAGCACGATTCGAATGTTTTGCAGCATAATTTTTAGGTGTCTGAATTCAGTGTCTGAAGAATATTCCGGCATATTAGCATAATCGAGAGACATAATCCGATCCCGCTGCTATACTCTGCGCCGATTTTCCTGTTCTTTAACATCCAGTGAGAGAGACCGATGCATCCGATGCTGACCATCGCCGTGCGCGCAGCGCGCAAGGCGGGTAATGTAATTGCCAAACACTACGAAACACCCGACTCCGTAGAAACCAGCCAGAAAGGCAGCAATGATTTCGTGACTAACGTCGATAAAGCCGCAGAAGCGATTATTATCGAAACGATCCGCAAATCTTACCCACAGCACACCATCATCACCGAAGAAAGCGGTGAACATGAAGGTACCGATCAGGATGTTCAATGGGTTATCGATCCACTGGATGGCACCACCAACTTCATCAAACGTCTGCCACACTTCTCTGTGTCTATCGCGGTACGCATTAAAGGCCGTACCGAAGTCGCCGTTGTTTACGATCCAATGCGTAACGAACTGTTCACCGCTACCCGCGGTCAGGGCGCGCAGCTGAACGGCTATCGTCTGCGTTGCAGCAACGCTCGCGATCTGGACGGCACTATTCTGGCGACCGGTTTCCCGTTCAAGGCGAAACAGCACGCAACAACCTATATGAATATCCTGGGCAAACTGTTCACTGAATGTGCTGACTTCCGTCGCACCGGTTCAGCGGCGCTGGATCTGGCCTATGTGGCAACCGGCCGCGTTGACGGCTATTTCGAACTGTCACTGAAGCCATGGGACTTTGCTGCGGGCGAGCTGATCGCACGTGAAGCAGGCGCAATTGTCTGTGATTTCACCGGCGGCCATAACTACATGTCTACCGGCAACATCGTAGCGGGCAACCCACGCGTCGTGAAAGCCATGCTGGCAAACATGCGCGATGAGCTGAGCGACGCGCTGAAGCGTTAATCGGTCAATACCCTCTCCCTGTGGGAGAGGGTATCAAACCGCGCCTGACTAAAACGGCCTCAATCCCCTGCCCACCGGCACCGCACTCACCCACATCGTTACCGCAGCCACCAGCAAGATGACCCCGCCCGCCAGCGCCAGGGTTGTCCATCCTATCTGTCGCCACAGTACCGGCGTGTTGTTGCCGCTCAGTTTTACCGCCAGACGGCGGAAGCTGTGCACCAGCAGCGCCAGGGACGAGATCGTCAGTGACGTACCCGCCGCCATCGCCAGGGCCGAGAGAATTCCCCAGCCGAATACGCCGATTACCTTGCTGAACAGCAGCACCATGATCGCCCCCGAACACGGGCGCATCCCCATAGACAGAATAATCATCAGCCGCGCGCGCCAGTCGTCGCCGTTCTGTAACTGTTCCTGCGTCGGCAGATGCTGATGCCCGCAGCCGCAGTGCGCGTCGTGGACATGGTGGGGCGTAAAGGCTTTGAAGGTCGGTTTGCGTAACAGCGCGCGCAGTTTTTTCAGCGCCCGCCAGCAGAGGATCATCCCCAGCACGCCCACCAGCGCATAACTCCCCTTCTCCAGCCAGAAGCTGCTCATGTGCAGCTGGCGAGCAGGAAGCTGTAACAGTGCAAGCACCACCACGACCAGCGCTATTGCCACGCCGCCCTGCAGCAGCGACGATGCCAGCGTCAGGCCGATGCTCGACTTGAGCTTAGAAGGATGCGTGGCAAGCCAGGTGGCGATCACGATTTTGCCGTGCCCCGGCCCCAGCGCATGCAGTACGCCGTAGATAAAGCTAAACGCCAGCAGGGAGCCGCCCGCTTTGGTGGGGTTTTCCGCCACCGCCTTGAGCAGCCCGCTCATCTGCTGATTGACCTCCCGCTGCCAGACGATGCTTTTAATCATCACCTGCGGCCACGCCTGCCACAGCCACAACATGCCGCACACGGCCAGCAGCAAAAAGAGCGCCAGCGGCCAGAGGTGCAGCCAGCGGCGCGGTTTTCGGGTGGGAGAAGCGATCACTGACACTGTAACGTTACCTGCTGTGCAAACTGTTTGCCCAATTCCATATCCTCTGGCGGCGCATCGGCTTTATCGAGCGATACCGCAAAGTTCAGCATCTCATCGCTGGGCGTTGGCGTGTGAACCGCAACCGTGCAGTTTTTTTGCAGGGCGGCGGGCAGCTCAACGTCGCTGTCCTGCGCGTAATGCATGTCGACGTAATAGGTCGGGTCAAAGGTGGAGAAGGTGTATTTCTGCCCGGCCAGCGGCTGAGGGTGAGCCAGCGGGAGCACGAAGGTCAGCACCGCCTGATGGCCCTCGCGCGCCAGGCCGTACTCCGTCGGGCGGTTCAGAAACGTCACCTTTTGCCCGTTGTGCCAGAACTCGGTGAAGTAGTGTTGCCCGAGGACGTTGGCCATCACTTCCGCCGCCAGCTTTTTCCAGACCTCATCCCCGGGCTTTGCGTTGCCCGCATCGTACAGCAGGTCTGCCGAGGTGATTTCATCCATCGTCCAGCGCATTTTCAGCCCGCTAAGCTGAGTGCCGTCCGTCACCAGCCCGGTCTTCAGGCTGATAAAACTGTGAGGATGTGCGCTGGCGCCGAAAGTGAAAACCGCCAAAAATAGCGCCATTGCGCTGTGTTTAACTATTTGCATCATCTCCTCACGTCAAAAATTCTGTGATGTTCGCCCGCAATCCTGAGTGAAAGGCCCGCCGGCGCGCTTTTCAGCGCCCATCCTTTAGCTATTCTTATCTTACATTCACACTGGATACCCGACAGATGATGACGACGCTTGAAATTCCATCTGTGCTTTCCAGTTCGCAGCGCCGCTGCCAGGTGCTTTTGATGCTTTACCTGCCCGATGCTGCCGTCACCGCACAGAGCATCATTGCTGCCAATGGGGTGGACGACGCCATCGCACGGCAAGATATAGCCGAGACGCGCGATGAAATCCAGCGCTATCACCGGCTGGATATTGTTACGCACCACGACGGCTGCTACCGGCTTGAAGGCTCCGCCCTTAACCAGCGCTTATGTTTGCTGCACTGGCTGCGCCGCTCGCTCCGGCTTTGCCCGCATTTTGTCTCGCACCAGTTTACCCCCGCGTTAAAAACCGCGCTTAAACAGCAGGGTATCGCGCGACCGCTTTATGATGATGCGAACCTGCGGGCGTTGATTAACTTTTGCTCACGTAAGCTGCAGCGTCAGTTTGAGTGCCGCGACGTTCAGTTTTTACAGCTCTACCTGCAATACTGTCTGATTCAACACCATCGGGGCAACACTCCGCAGTTTTCGCCGGTTCAGCGCAGCTGGACGCAGTCGAGAGGGGAGTATTTTACGGCGCAGGAGATTGTCCGCCACTGGAAACGGCGCGTCCCGCAGGGCACCCATGGCGATGAGCAGCTGTTTCTCGCGCTGCTGTTTATGATGCTGCGCACCCCCGACCCGGCGCTCGATAAACACCAGCAGGATCAGCGTTTACGCCGGGCGATTGTGCGGATGGTCGCCCGTTTCCGGGCGCAAACCGGCATGAACTTCAGCGATGAACAGGGGCTGACCGACCAGCTGTATGTCCATCTCGCGCAGGCGCTGGACCGCTCCCTGTTTGAGATTGGCATCGACAATAGCCTGCCGGAGGAGATCCATCGGCTTTATCCACGCCTGTTGCGCACCACCAAAGAGGCGCTGTATGAGCTGGAAGCCGAGTTTGGGCTGCGGTTCTCGGATGAAGAGATGAGCCTGGTGGCGGTGATTTTTGGTGCCTGGCTGATGCAGGAGACCGACCTGCACGAAAAACAGGTGGTGTTACTGACGGGTGAAGATAAAGCGTGCGAGGCGCATATCGAACAGCAGTTGCGCGAGCTCACGCTGCTGCCGCTCAATATCCGTTACCTGACGCTACAGAGCTTTCAGAAAGAGGGCGCACCGCGCGAAGCGGCGCTGGTTATCACGCCCTATTCTACCGCTCTGCCGCTGTTCTCGCCGCCGCTGATCCATGCCGTAGAGACACTGAACGCGCAGCAGCAAGAACATATCCGCGCCATGCTGGAACATTAAGCCCGGGCGGTTACCTTAGGACGCACGATGATGGCAGGCAGCGCGACCAGCGCCATCACCCAGAACACGCCGTGCCCAAGGTGCTGATACAGAAAGCCCGCAAAGACGGTCATGATCGCAATACTGCCGCCCATCGCGACTGCAGAGTAGACCGCCTGCAGGCGAATAACGTCTCCGCCCTCGCGCGCCGCGATATAGCGCATCGCCGCCAGATGACAGACGGTAAAGGTACCGCAGTGCAGGATTTGCGCGACAATGAGCCACGGCAGTTCGGTGGTCCAGCCCATGATACCCCAGCGCGCCACACCGCAAATGGCGGAGAGCAACAGCAAATCACGCGCGCCAAAGCGGCTGAACAGTTTTTTACTCAGCGCAAAGATAATGACCTCGGCGACCACCCCCAGCGACCACAGGTAGCCCACCGCAGACGCAGAGTATCCCGCCCCCTGCCAGTAGATGGCACTGAAACCATAATAAGCCGCGTGTGCCCCCTGAAGCAGGCATACGCAGGCCAGGAAACGCCAGCTTTGTGCCACCAGGCTGCGCCATGCGGGCCAGCCTGCGCTCTCCTGGTGACGGCTTTCACCCTGCGGCATCACGGACGGGCGGAGCAGCATCCCCAGCAGCATCGAGGCAATCCCGATGCTCAGCAGCGCCAGGATCGCGTGATAATCGTAGAGGCTGACCAGCTTCCCCACCAGCGCAGAGCCAATCACAAAGGCGATCGATCCCCACAGCCGCACGCGGCCATAGTCCATGGTGATCTGTTTTTGCCAGGTGTTCGCCAGCGCATCCGTCAGCGGAACCAGGGGAGAGAAAAACAGGTTAAAGCCAACCATCACCACCATCAGCCAGGCAAACTGATGGCTGACCCAGAAGCAGGCGACAAACACCAGCGTCAGCAAGGCGAGTATGCGTACGGCTTTAATCAGTAAAGACGGATCGCTAACGCGCGGCGCAATCAGCAGGCTACCGAGGAAACGCGCCACCAGCCCTGCCCCCAGCAGTACGCCGATGGTTTCGGGGCTCAGGCCGATCCCTTTGAGCCAGACGCTCCAGAATGGCAGAAAAATGCCGTAGCTAAAGAAGTAGGTAAAATAGCTGAGCGCCAGCCAGCGCGTGGAATGCAAGACCATGAATCCCTCCCGAAATGAAGGCCATAGTCTGGCGAGAATAGGCAAATTAAGCAAGTCGATAGCCTGCTATAAGTTAACGAAAATTTAACATTCCGTGCAGTCGGCTGGCTTATGGCAAGGGAGGAAAATCTGTATTAGGTTTAAATGACTCCCCTCTGCAGAGGTATTTCTGCCATGAACTCGCTTCGCTACCTCGATTTTGGTCAGTCGCGCCACCTGTTGCTGTTGGTTGCCCGCATCGCCATCGTTGTGTTGTTTATTATTTTTGGCTTCCCAAAACTGACGGGCTTTAGCGGCACCGTGCAGTATATGGCGTCGCTTGGCGCCCCCATGCCGATGCTGGCGGCGGTTATCGCGGTGGTCATGGAAGTGCCCGTCGCGATAGTGATCGTGCTGGGCTTTTTCACCCGCCCTCTCGCCGTACTGTATGTTTTTTACACCCTGGGAACAGCGGTGATTGGCCACCATTACTGGAATATGACCGGCGATGCGGTTGTGCCGAATATGATTAACTTCTACAAGAATGTGAGTATTGCGGGCGCGTTTCTTTTGCTGGCGATTGTCGGGCCGGGCGCAATCTCCCTCGACCGACGTTAGCCCATAAAAAAAGGCCGCAAGCGCGGCCTTAATACTGTCTGCAAAGCAGTAAGATTATGCGTACACCGGGAAGCGTGCACAGATATCCAGCACTTTACCTTTAACACGCTCAATGACCGCTTCGTCATTGATGTTGTCCAGCACGTCGCACATCCAGCCCGCCAGCTCTTTCACTTCTGCTTCTTTGAAGCCACGGCGCGTGACGGCCGGAGAGCCGATACGGATACCGGACGTCACAAACGGGCTCTTAGGATCGTTTGGTACGCTGTTTTTGTTGACGGTGATGTTGGCGCGGCCCAGGGCAGCGTCAGCTTCTTTACCGGTCAGGTTCTTATCAACCAGATCCAGCAGGAACAGGTGGTTTTCAGTACCGCCGGAAACCACTTTGTAGCCACGGTTCAGGAACACTTCCACCATCGCTTTAGCGTTCTTAGCAACCTGCTGCTGGTAAACTTTGAACTCTGGCTCCATCGCTTCTTTCAGCGCCACGGCTTTTGCCGCGATGACGTGCATCAGCGGGCCGCCCTGTGCGCTTGGGAACACGGCTGAGTTCAGTTTCTTATACAGATCTTCGTCGCCACCTTTCGCCAGGATCAGGCCACCGCGTGGGCCGGCCAGCGTTTTGTGGGTGGTGGTGGTGACAACGTGCGCATGTGGAACCGGGTTTGGATAGACGCCTGCAGCAATCAGACCGGCAACGTGCGCCATGTCGACGAACAGGTAAGCGCCGATGCTGTCTGCGATTTCGCGCATTTTAGCCCAGTCAACCACGCCGGAGTAAGCGGAGAAGCCACCGATAATCATCTTCGGCTTGTGCTCTTTGGCCTGCTTCGCCATGTCTTCGTAGTCAATTTTACCGGACTCATCAATACCGTAAGGAATGATGTTGTACAGTTTGCCAGAGAAGTTAACCGGGGAGCCGTGAGTCAGGTGGCCGCCCTGCGCCAGGTTCATACCCAGAACGGTATCGCCCGGCTGCAGCAGCGCGGTATAGACTGCAAAGTTAGCCTGAGAGCCGGAGTGTGGCTGGACGTTTGCGTAGTCAGCACCAAACAGCTCTTTTGCGCGGTCAATCGCCAGTTGCTCAACGATATCAACGTACTCGCAACCGCCGTAATAGCGCTTGCCCGGATAACCTTCAGCATATTTGTTGGTCAGCTGAGAACCCTGCGCCTGCATAACGCGCGGGCTGGTGTAGTTCTCGGAGGCGATCAGTTCGATGTGCTCTTCCTGACGTACTTTTTCCTGCTCCATAGCCTGCCACAGTTCGGCATCATAATCGGCAATGTTCATTTCACGCTTTAACATCCGCATCTCCTGACTCAGCTAACAAGTAAATTTTTGGCCTGAAAAGGCAGTCCTGTTGGACGACGCGCAACAGTATAACCGAATAGTTCTTCGATAACAGGTCTTGACAAACGATTTTACGCAAACGTTTTCCTGCGCACCACGCAAGGGTTTGAGCAATAAAGCTGTCGTCCGTTTCAGCGGATTTCTTTTCAGCTTTGTGATGCATATTTTTCACTATGCAAAGAACCATTTACATTACAGGGTTATTTTTATAAGATGCATCTAAAATACATCATTAAAGTAACATATGAAGGAAGTTGCTATGTTAGACGCTCAAACCATCGCTACCGTTAAGGCTACTATTCCCCTGCTGGTCGAAACCGGCCCTAAACTTACCGCCCACTTCTACGATCGCATGTTCGCGCATAATCCGGAGCTCAAAGAGATTTTTAACATGAGCAACCAGCGCAACGGCGATCAGCGTGAAGCGTTGTTTAACGCCATCGCCGCCTATGCCAGCAATATTGAAAACCTGCCGGCCTTGCTGCCTGCGGTAGAGAAAATCGCGCAGAAACATACCAGCTTCCAGATCAAACCGGAGCAGTACAACATTGTTGGCGCTCATCTGCTGGCAACACTGGACGAGATGTTCAGCCCAGGCCAGGAGGTGCTTGACGCCTGGGGCAAAGCCTACGGCGTGCTGGCAGGCGTGTTTATCAACCGTGAAGCAGAGATCTACAGCGAAAACGCCAGTAAAAACGGCGGCTGGGAAGGCACCCGTGCGTTCCGCATCGTCGAAAAAACGCCGCGCAGCGCGCTGATTACCAGCTTTGAATTCGAGCCGGTTGACGGGCAGCCGGTGGCAGATTACCAGCCGGGCCAGTATCTCGGCGTGTGGCTGAAGCCAGACGGTTTCCCGCATCAGGAGATCCGCCAGTACTCCCTTACCCGTAAGCCGAACGGCAAAGGCTACCGTATTGCGGTGAAACGCGAAGAGGGTGGCCAGGTATCAAGCTGGCTGCATAACGAAGCGAAAGTGGGCGACGTGGTGCATCTGGCCGCACCGGCGGGCGATTTCTTTATGGCCGTTGAGGCGAATGTACCGGTTACGCTGATCTCTGCGGGTGTGGGTCAAACGCCAATGCTGGCGATGCTGGATACTCTTGCAAAATCTCACCACAGCGCGCAGGTGAACTGGTTCCACGCTGCAGAAAACGGTGATGTGCATGCTTTTGCGGATGAAGTGACAGCGCTGGCAGCAGGTCTGCCGCACTTTACGGCGCACACCTGGTATCGTCTGCCAACGGATGCGGACCGCGCGGCAGCACGTTTCGACAGCGAAGGTCTGATGAATTTGAGCCAGCATGAAGGGGCGTTTAGCGCGCCGGAAATGCAGTTCTACGTGTGTGGACCGGTAGCGTTTATGCAGTATGCCGCGAAGCAGTTGGTTGACCTGGGCGTCAATAAAGACAACATTCATTACGAATGTTTCGGGCCGCATAAGGTGCTGTAACGCAAAAAGCCCCTCAAACGAGGGGCTTTTTTTTTCGCCGGATGGCGGCTGCGCCTTACCCGGCCTACATAACCATTAACAACGTTAAATCGCCGCGTCGTCTTCTTCACCGGTACGAATACGGATCACGCGCGCCACGTCAAAGACGAAGATTTTGCCGTCGCCGATTTTACCCGTCTGGGCCGTGCGGATAATGGTATCCACGCAGGTGTCCACGATGTCGTCGCTGACCACGATTTCAATTTTTACTTTCGGCAGAAAGTCCACCATGTACTCTGCGCCACGGTACAGCTCGGTGTGACCTTTTTGACGACCAAAACCTTTCACTTCCGTCACTGTCATCCCGGTGATGCCCACTTCTGCAAGCGCTTCACGTACATCATCCAGTTTGAAAGGTTTAATAATCGCATCAATTTTTTTCATGGTGGGTCCTTAAACTCTTGCCTGTAAGCTGCCTCGTAATCGATTGCTCACAGTATCATATTCGTTCGGATTTTGCGGTACTACTCTTTAAAATCGTTCGCTTCCAGCTCGTGGCGTGACAGCAGCTTGTAGAACTCGGTACGATTGCGTCCGGCCATGCGCGCCGCGTGGGTCACGTTGCCTTTAGTGATTTGCAAAAGCTTGCGCAGATAATTGAGTTCGAACTGATTGCGCGCTTCCGCGAAGGTGGGCAGCGCCGTGTTTTCCCCTTCCAGCGCCTGCCCTACCAGCGCATCGCTAATGACCGGCGACGATGTCAACGCCACGCACTGCTCAATGACGTTTACCAGCTGACGGACGTTGCCCGGCCAGCTTGCGGTCATCAGACGTTTCATCGCATCGGTGGAAAAGGCCCGCACAAAAGGTTTATGACGATCGGCGGACTGGCGCAGCAGATGGTTCGCCAGCAGCGGGATATCTTCCGCTCGCTCGGCCAGCGCCGGAATTTTCAGGTTCACGACGTTCAGGCGATAATAGAGATCTTCGCGAAACTCGTTGCGCGCCATCACCTTCGGCAAATCACGGTGGGTTGCAGAGATGATGCGCACGTTGATGTCGATATCCCGGTTGCTGCCGAGCGGGCGAACTTTGCGTTCCTGCAGCACGCGCAGCAGTTTAACCTGCAGCGGCGCGGGCATATCGCCAATCTCATCAAGAAACAGCGTGCCGCCTTCCGCAGCCTGGAAGAGCCCTTCCCGGCTGCTAACCGCGCCGGTAAAGGCACCGCGCGCGTGACCAAAGAGTTCGGATTCCAGCAGTTGCTCCGGCAGCGCGCCGCAGTTAATGGCAATAAAGGCATTTTTGCTGCGCGGACTGGCGTTGTGGATCGCCTGCGCCAGGATCTCCTTCCCGGTTCCGCTCTGGCCGTTAATCAGAACGCTGACGTCAGATTGCGCCACCATCCGCGCCTGTTCGAGCAGGCGCAGCATAACAGGACTGCGCGTCACGATGGATTCACGCCAGGTTTCATCACCGGAAGGCGCGGCATGTTCAAGCGCGCTGTCGATGGCCTTATACAGCGCGTCTTTATCCACCGGTTTGGTCAGGAAGCTGAACACCCCCTGCTGCGTTGCGGCCACAGCGTCCGGTATCGAGCCGTGCGCGGTGAGGATAATCACCGGCATTCCCGGCTGCTGCTTCTGGATCTCGGCGAACAGCTGCATGCCGTCCATCTCGTCCATCCGTAAATCGCTGATGACCAGATCGATCTTCTCGCGGGAGAGGACTTTTAGCCCTTCCTGGCCGCTTTCGGCAGTGACCACGGTGTAGCCTTCACTGACCAGACGCATCCCCAGCAGTTTTAACAGCCCGGGATCGTCATCCACCAGCAGGAGATGGGCAGGTTTACGGCTTGTCATGACTCACATCCTCTTGTTTGGGCGTGTCGCTCTCCTGATCCTCAGGCACCGCGGAAGGTTGATTACCTTTAGAGCCATCAGGCAGGTAGCTGCCCGTCGGCTTACGCGTTGAGAGTTGTCTTTCAATGTCGGTCAGATTTTCCAGCTTGCGGGTCGTGGTATCAAGCTGCGCGCGTAACGCGTCCTGCTGCTGGCGAAGGGTATCTAACTCGGCATCCGTCGCTTGTTGCAACCTGCTGTAGCGCGAGCGCTCCTCAGAGAGCTGCAGCTGCAGGGCCTGTCCATCACGCCACAGCTGGTACACCGGGCGCACCTGAGAGGGAATACTCATCGCCTGAGCATCGAGGCGCGTGGTATTCGCGCGGCGCTCAACCGGCGTGATTTTGGCATCTGCCAGCAGGATCGCGCGCTTAAAGTTGTCCTGCCAGGTCTCTGCGCCCCACAGGGCCGCCTGCGCACGCGCGTCTACAGGCGCCAGACGCTGCGCGCAGTCGATCCCCCGCAGCCAGAACAACGGGTTGGTTTCGACGTCGTGCCCCGATAACTGCCAGATGCCTTCACACGGGGTGGTCAGGAAATTCGCCAGCTGGTTGACGGGCCATTTATCGTCTTGTTTTTCACTGATGGCACTCTTAGGTGCATGGGTGACACAGCCGGCCAGTAAAAGACATGGCAGGGCCAGGCGTAATGGTTTGCTGGAAAACGCCGCGCGCATTGCGCGGAAAAAGACGTGTGACATACTCACCAGACTTAGATTCATTTCATTGATTTTTCCGGCTCAAGAGGCAGTTCAATACGGAAGCAAACGTCCGATCGCGCATCGCTAACGATCTTCAGTTCACCCTGCATACGTCTTATGCAGTCGCGGGCAATACTCAGCCCCAGACCGCTTCCTTTTACCGCACCTTTCCGCTGATGACTGCCCTGAAAGAAGGGTTCAAATATCATTGTTTTTTCGTCATCCGGGATCGGGGTGCCCGTATTCGCTACGTCAATAAACACCCGAGAACCGTTCGTATAGCTTCTGATATAAATGTTACCGGATTCAGTACCATAGTGCACCGCATTGGAATAAAGATTATCCAGCACGCTCATCAGCAGCATCGGTTCGGCCAGACAAGCCGGCTCGTCGAGCGCCACAGCGGTATGCATCATTTTAGCCCTTGCGGGCAGGCTATGGGCAGAAATCACCATATCCACCAGCGGCTCAATCTCAACCTTCTCCAGCACCACCACACCATCCGCCAGCTTGCGGTTATAGTCCAGCAGTTGCTCAATAAGCTTTTGCAAATTGCGGCTGCTGGCGTCCAGTATCTCGACAATCTCTTTCTGCTCAGAGGTCAACGGCCCTGCCACCTCATCCGCCAGCAGTTCTGTGCCTTCGCGCATGCTGGCAAGCGGGGTTTTAAGCTCATGGGAGATGTGGCGCAAAAACTGATGGCGCTGAGATTCGAGCCACGCCAGGCGCTCCGAAAGCCAGATGATACGCTGCCCCACGGAGCGCAGCTCGCGCGGTCCTTTAAAGGCCACCGTGTCACCCAGGGACTTCCCCTCCCCCAGCCGGTTAATCATCCGCTGGATGCCCTTCACCGGGCCGATGATCATGCGCGTGAACAACACCACCAGCGCGAGGCTAACGAGAAAGAGTATTAACGCCTGCCAGCCAAAGAACTGCCCGCGCTCGGCAATCTCCTGCTGCAGCTGCTGTCCGCGCGAGAAAATCACCGTTCGCGTGGTCTGCACCATTTCGGTATTGGCGTTGGCAAAGGCTTCAAGACGCGCCGCGGCGGCTTCATCCGGGCCACTGTTTTTACACTGGAGCTGGGCAAGGCTGTTCAGATCCTGGCGCAATGCCTGGTAGAGTTTATCATCTGGCAGTACGCCCGCATGGGCATCCAGCATTTCGCTGTAGCGCTTACGCTGGTTCTGATAGACCTTCTCCAGCGTGCTGTCGTCGAGAACGCAATACTGGCGATAGCTGCGCTCCATCTCCAGCGCGGCATTGGTCATTGCCTCACTGCGCCTGGCGTCAATGAGCGTGGTGCGGTTGGTTAATGCCGCCTGCGCGCTCAGGGCATTCAGGCTTTGCCACGCCTGCCATGCCAGCACCAGCAGTGGCAGCAGGATCAGCAAGAACGCCATCATAACGAGCTGTCGCAGGGAACGGGGGAAAGCGGGCCAGCGTTTCAACACATTACTCTCTTAATGTGGGTTTGATGAGAGCGTAACTGAGACTGACCGTCAGATACAACAAAGCCGGGTAAAAACCCGGCTTTGTCATGAAATGAGGCGGTGCCTAACTCGACGTTTCGCCCTGTCCTGATAAAGCATCGCTATGATCAGTAGTTGGACGGCAGGCACCTTTTTGTGCGTCATTCGAAGTTTATGTAGCACGTCCCGAAGGGGCTGACATAAGAGGGTGAATGAGCCACTGACTATTATTATGCAACATCTGTGCCAACTTGCAAATAAATAATTTATCTTGATGATATTTAACGTTTTATGCGTTAACTGAATTCATTATGACGTGAACGATTTTGCAGCTAAGTGTCGTTAATTAGCAACACCTTAACCGCAACCTGGTTACCACTATAAAAATCAACATGTTAAGTGTCGCCATCTGGCGACAACCAGTATAGGGGTTTGTCTCGATTTCCCGACACCAAAAAAAAGCCTCCTGACGGAGGCTTTATTCTGCGCGGGAAACTTACCCCAACTGTTTACGTGCGTTGCGGAAGATGCGCATCCACGGGCTGTCCTCGCCCCAGTTTTCCGGGTGCCAGGAGTTGCTCACGGTACGGAACACGCGCTCAGGGTGCGGCATCATAATCGTCGCCCGACCGCTTTCGCTGGTCACAGCGGTGATCCCGTTTGCCGAACCGTTCGGGTTAGCCGGGTACGTTTCGGTTACCTTACCGAGGTTATCGACAAAGCGCAGCGCCACCAGGCCTTTGCTTTCAAGCTGCGCCAGGTGCGCGGCATCACGCACTTCGACCTGACCTTCGCCGTGAGAAACCGCAATGGGCATCTGTGACCCGACCATTCCCTGCAGCAGAAGTGACGGGCTTTGCGTGACTTCCACCAGGCTGAAACGCGCTTCGAAGCGGTCAGAGCGGTTACGCACGAAGCGCGGCCAGGCTTCGCTGCCCGGGATAAGCTCGCGCAGGTTAGACATCATCTGGCAGCCGTTACACACGCCCAGCGCCAGCGTCTGCGGACGGTGGAAGAAGGTCTCGAACTCATCGCGCACGCGGCTGTTGAAGAGGATCGATTTCGCCCAGCCCTCACCCGCGCCCAGCACATCGCCGTAGGAGAAACCGCCGCACGCCACCAGCGCCTGGAAATCATCCAGACCGGTACGCCCTGCCAGCAGGTCGCTCATGTGAACGTCAATGGCATCAAAGCCCGCACGGTGGAAGGCGGCCGCCATCTCAACGTGGGAGTTAACGCCCTGCTCGCGCAGTACCGCCACTTTTGGACGCGCGCCGGTGGCAATGTACGGTGCCGCAATGTCGTCGTTGATGTCGAAGGAGAGCTTCACGTTGAGGCCAGGATCGTTGTCGTTGGCCTTGGCCTCGTGTTCCTGATCGGCACATTCCGGGTTGTCGCGCAGGCGCTGCATCTGCCAGGTGGTTTCAGCCCACCACATACGCAGAGTGGTACGGCTTTCGCTGAACACCGCGTGGCCGTCTGCTTCAATCACGAAGCGGTCACCCTGAACGGCTTTACCCAGATAATGCACGCAGTCAGCCAGACCGTGCTGCGCCAGAACAGCGTCAACCGCGTCGCGATCTGCCGCACGCACCTGAATCACCGCGCCCAGCTCTTCATTGAACAGCGCCGCCAGACGGTCATCCCCCAGCGAGGCGATGTTCGCCTCAACGCCGCAGTGGCCGGTGAAGGCCATCTCGGCCAGGGTGACCAGCAGGCCGCCATCAGAGCGGTCGTGGTAGGCCAGCAGCTTACGCTGCGCCACCAGCGCCTGAATCGCATCGTAGAAGCCTTTTAACTGAGCGACGTCGCGCACGTCTGCCGGCTTGTCGCCGAGCTGACGATACACCTGCGCCAGCGCGGTCGCACCGAGCGCGTTCTGCCCTTTGCCGAGGTCAATCAGCAGCAGGGCGTTGTCTTCGGTAGAGAGCTGTGGCGTCACGGTATGACGCACGTCCTCCACGCGGGCAAAGGCGGTAATCACCAGCGACAGCGGGGAGGTCATCTCGCGCTGCTCGTTGCCTTCCTGCCAGCGGGTTTTCATCGACATAGAGTCTTTACCCACCGGAATGGTCAGGCCAAGCGCAGGACACAGCTCCTCACCCACCGCTTTCACGGCTTCGTACAGGCCAGCATCTTCTCCCGGGTGTCCGGCTGCGGCCATCCAGTTCGCGGAGAGTTTGATCCGTTTGATATCACCGATCTGCGTCGCGGCGATGTTGGTCAGCGCTTCACCGACCGCCAGACGGGCAGAGGCGGCGAAGTCCAGCAGCGCCACCGGCGTACGTTCACCCAGCGCCATCGCTTCGCCGTAGTAGCTGTCGAGGCTCGCGGTGGTTACGGCACAGTTCGCCACCGGGATCTGCCACGGGCCAACCATCTGGTCACGCGCCACCATGCCGGTGACGGTACGGTCACCAATGGTTACCAGGAACGTCTTCTCCGCGACGGCAGGCAGGTGCAGCACGCGGTTGACCGCGTCAGCCACGGTGATTGCCTGACGATCCAGCGCCTTACCTGCGGCTTTACGGGTCTGGACATCGCGGGTCATTTTTGGCGTTTTGCCGAGCAGCACGTCCAGCGGCAGATCGATAGGCTGATTATCGAAGTGGGTGTCGTTCAGGCTCAGGTGCTGTTCTTCCGTCGCTTCACCGATGACGGCATACGGGGCGCGCTCGCGGCGGCACAGCTCGTCAAACAGCGGCAGCTGGTCGGCGGCAACGGCCAGCACGTAGCGCTCCTGGGATTCGTTACACCAGATTTCCAGCGGGCTCATGCCTGGCTCATCGTTCAGAATGTCGCGCAGGTTAAAGCGCCCGCCGCGTCCACCGTCGCTCACCAGCTCCGGCATGGCGTTAGACAGACCGCCTGCGCCCACGTCGTGAATAAAGAGGATCGGGTTAGCGTCGCCCAGCTGCCAGCAGCGGTCGATCACTTCCTGACAGCGGCGCTCCATTTCAGGGTTATCACGCTGCACGGAGGCGAAATCGAGATCGGCGTCAGACTGGCCGGAGGCCATTGACGAAGCAGCTCCGCCGCCCAGACCGATGTTCATTGACGGGCCGCCGAGGACGATCAGCTTCGCGCCCACCACGATCTCACCTTTCTGAACGTGATCGGCGCGAATGTTACCGATCCCGCCTGCCAGCATGATCGGCTTGTGGTAGCCGCGCAGCTCTTCGCCGTTGTGGCTGTCCACTTTCTCTTCGTAGGTACGGAAATAGCCGTTCAGCGCGGGACGACCAAACTCGTTGTTAAACGCCGCGCCGCCCAGCGGACCTTCGGTCATGATATCCAGCGCGGTCACGATGCGCTCCGGCTTGCCGAAGTCTTCTTCCCACGGCTGTTCAAAGCCCGGAATACGCAGGTTAGAGACCGAGAAGCCCACCAGACCCGCCTTCGGTTTTGCACCGCGGCCCGTTGCGCCTTCGTCACGGATTTCACCGCCGGACCCCGTTGCCGCGCCCGGCCACGGAGAGATCGCCGTCGGGTGGTTGTGCGTTTCTACCTTCATCAGGATATGCGCAGGTTCCTGATGGAAATCGTAGCGCCCTGCTTCGCGATCGGCGAAGAAGCGGCCCACCTCAGAGCCTTCCATCACCGCGGCATTGTCTTTATAGGCAGACAGTACGTGGTCAGGGGTGTGCTCCATGGTGTTTTTAATCATTTTGAACAGCGACTTCGGCTGCTGTTCGCCGTCAATAATCCAGTCGGCGTTGAAAATCTTGTGGCGGCAGTGCTCAGAGTTGGCCTGCGCGAACATATACAGCTCGATGTCGTTCGGATTGCGGTTCAGCTTAACAAAGGCATCGTGCAGGTAGTCGATTTCGTCTTCCGCCAGCGCCAGGCCGAGACGCAGGTTGGCGTCAATCAGCGCCTGACGGCCCTGCCCCAGCAGATCCACGCTCTGCACTGGCGCAGGCTGGTGATGGGAGAACAGCTTCTGCGCGTCGTCCAGAGAGGTAAATACGCTCTCCATCATGCGATCGTGCAGTTCTGCGGCTACGGTCTCCCACTGTTCCGCAGTCAGGGTAGAGGCTTCAACATAGTACGCCACGCCGCGTTCCAGACGGTTAATCTGGTTCAGACCGCAGTTGTGAGCGATGTCGGTAGCTTTAGAAGACCAGGGGGAGATGGTGCCCGGACGCGGGGTAGCAAGGATCAGTGTGCCGGTTGGCGTGTGGCTACTCAGGCTTGGACCATACTTGAGCAGGCGTTCCAGCTGCTCGCGCTCTTCTGTATTCAGGGGGGCGTTCAGATCAGCAAAATGGACATACTCAGCGTAAATATTGCTTACCGGAAGGTTGGCTGCCTGAAAGCGTGCCAGCAGTTTGTTGATACGGAAGGCAGACAGTGCAGGCGAACCACGCAGAATTTCCATCATAAGTCTCTCGTCTTCGAAGCGCCGGGGCGCTTTCAGTGTGCGCAAGGGGGAAAACGGGCGTCATTATAGAGAATCCTGAGCGCCGACGAAACCGTTTGCGTCGAAATAAAATCGGCGTTTACGTTTAACAATAGATGTGGCCTCTTTCTCTAATGGGTTGCCAACTGGCGCGGGTTTACGCAAAATGCCGCTCATCCAATGGCAATCCTTATTCTTACTATGGCTACAGCATACTGAGGCAACCGGCGTCGCAGAGAATTAACTAATTGAAAAAATTAAAGATTAATTATCTGCTCATCGGCATTGTGACGTTGCTGCTGGCAGTGGCCCTCTGGCCTTCAATCCCCTGGTTCGGTAAAGCCGAAAACCGCATCGCCGCTATTCAGGAGCGGGGGGAACTGCGCGTCAGTACACTTTCTTCGCCGCTTATCTACAGCGACATCAACGGCAAAACCATCGGCCTGGACTATGAGCTGGCGCAGCAGTTCGCCAACTACCTCGGCGTGAAGCTGAAGGTGACCGTGCGCCAGAACATCAACCAGCTGTTTGACGATCTCGATCATAACGAGGCGGACATACTTGCCGCCGGACTGGTGTACAACAGCGAGCGCAGCAAAAGCTATCAACCAGGCCCGACCTACTACTCCGTTTCCCAACAGCTGGTCTACCGCGTCGGCAGCCTACGCCCGCGCTCGCTTGCCGGGATTGGCGAGCAGCAACTGACCATCGCCCCTGGCCATGTGGTGATTGACGATTTACGCGCGTTAAAAGAGACGAAATACCCGGATCTCAGCTGGACGGTTGACCCTAAACTCGGCACCAACGCGCTGCTGGAGCAGGTGAAGGATAAAAAAATTCCGTACACCATTGCCGACTCGGTGGCGATCAGCCTGTTTCAGCGCGTTCACCCCGAAATCGCCGTCGCGCTGGACGTCACGGACGAACAGCCGGTGACCTGGTTTACCCAGCTTGATAACGATCAGACCCTCTCAGCGGCCATGCTGGATTTCTACAACACCATCAATGAAGACGGTACGCTGGCCCGCCTGGAAGAGAAATATCTCGGCCACGGTGATGACTTCGATTATGTCGACACCCGCAGTTTCTTACGCGCCGTCGATAGCGTTCTGCCTGACCTGCAGCCGCTGTTTGAGAAGTATGCCCAGGAAATTGACTGGAAATTACTGGCGGCCATTTCGTATCAGGAATCACACTGGGATACGCAGGCGACCTCCCCCACCGGGGTGCGTGGCCTGATGATGCTGACCAAAAACACGGCACAGAGCCTTGGCCTGACTGACCGCACCGATGCCGAGCAGAGTATCAGCGGTGGTGCACGCTACCTGCAGGATATGATGGGGAAAGTGCCTGAATCGGTTCCGGAAGAGGAACGTATCTGGTTTGCGCTGGCGGCCTATAACATGGGGTACGCGCACATGCTGGATGCCCGTGCGCTGACGGCGAAAACGAAGGGTAATCCGGACAGCTGGTCTGACGTTAAGCAGCGCTTGCCGCTCTTAAGCCAGAAGCCGTGGTACAACAAGCTGACCTACGGCTACGCGCGTGGGCATGAAGCCTACGCCTATGTGGAGAATATTCGTAAATATCAGATAAGCCTGGTGGGTTATCTGCTGGAAAAAGAAAAAGAGGCTGCCGAAGCGCAGCAGCTGGCGCAAAGCTACCCGATCGTCGCGCCGGACGAGCTTAATCGTCCGACCGCGTCAATTCTGCCTTTTGCTGCTTTTTCTGCTGCCGACGCATTCGAAAGAAGTCACTCAATAGACCCGAACATTCTGGTGCAAGTACCCCACCGATAATCTTCACCTGGTGGTTCATCCCCGGGTGACCGAGAACATCCATCAGCGAGCCTGCCGCCCCGGTTTTTTCATCCCGGGCACCAAAAACCAGCGTGCCGATGCGGCTGTGGACCATCGCCCCTGAGCACATGACACAGGGCTCGAGCGTAACGTACAGCGTGGTATCAAGCAGGCGATAGTTTTGCATCACCAGTCCCCCCTGACGTAACGCCATAATCTCGGCGTGCGCGGTCGGATCGTGGCGGCCAATTGGCCGATTCCACCCTTCCCCAATGACCTGATTATTATGGACCAGCACGGCCCCCACGGGGACTTCGCCCTCTTCCCAGGCACGTTGGGCCAGCGTAAGCGCGTGGCGCATCCAGTATTCATGATCGCGTTCAGGGTTGGACAACGGTTAATACTCCTGTCTAAAAGCGGGCGGCATTATACACACCCGCTCTCAAGAAGACTATTCGAGTTGCTGGAGTTCACCTGACGGCGTGACGCGCCAGCGGTGCTGGCAAAAGTAAAGAAGCGGGTTGTCCTGTTTGCTGTCGCTGTAGCCGCTGTAAAGACGCAGCGGCGTACCGATGCGCTTTTCAAGCTGGACGACTTTTTCGTGCCCGAGGCAGCGCAGGGTGAGCACCCAGCCACCATAGCCTCTGGAGATCTGCGTGGCGATGAGATTGACGCGCGGTAGCCACGGGGTATCAACGTAAACCTGCTCAACCAGCGGCTGCGGCGAGCCGGTAATCAACCAGATGTCGGCGTCATTGGCATCGAGATACTGAGTGAGCCTTTCCTGAACTACGGGAAACGCGGTCACATGACCGCGAAACCAGTGCACAAAATCCTGTTCGAGCTGTTTAAGCCGCGCATCGCTGTGGCCGAACGTGCAGCCCCACAGCAGCAGGCTCATTGGCCATCGCGCGGCACGGCCTTTCACCAGCAGCGCAATGCCAATGACGGGTAAGAGCGGTAAGACGAGCAACGCATTCACAGGCTGACGCCGCAGCAGGTAGCGCATAAACGTGCCGAACATATCCTGCTGGTGCAGCGTTCCGTCCAGGTCGAAAAAGACAACGCGACGCTCGTGATTTGCCAAACCTTACTCCTCTGGGTCGTTGAATCCTAATAGCCAGGTAAACAGGAAACCTGCAATTACCGTTACCAAATAGCCTAACAGATAGAGCATGACTTTTCCGGTGACGATCGTTAATGCCAGCGGTAAACCCGACAGCCCAAAGGTAATCACGGTCGCCACTTTCCAGTAGCTAATCAGCGCCCCACCTACCGCACCGCCCAGACAGGCGGCAAGAAAGGGCTTACCCAATGGCAGCGTCACGCCGAAAATTAATGGCTCACCGATGCCGAGTAATCCGACTGGCATCGCGCCTTTAATCACTTTTTTCAGCCGCGCATTGCGGGTTTTCATCAGTACCGCGAGGGCCGCGCCCACCTGACCCACCCCGGCCATAGAGAGAATTGGCAGCAACGCGTTATACCCGTGCGCCTGTACCAGTTCGACGTGGATCGGTACCAGCCCCTGATGCAGACCGGTCAGTACCAGCGGCAGGAACGTCCCCGACAACACCGCGCCGACCAGCAAGCCGCCGCGATCGATAGCCAGAGAGGCACCGTGCGCAATCGCCTCGGAGATCCATCCCCCCAGCGGCTGCAGCGCAACGATGGCGATTCCGCCTGCGATAAGCGTCGTCAGCAGCGGATTGAGGATAAGCTCAAGCGAGCCCGGCAGCAGGGCGCGCAGTCTTTTCTCAATCCAGCACATCAGGATGACCACCAGCAGCACGGCAATGACGCCGCCCCGGCCTGGCTGAAGTGCCTCACCAAACAGCGTGATCTGCGCCAGCTGCGGGCTGGACAAAATGCCCGCCATCACGCCGCCCATGGCCATCGAGCCGCCAAACACCTTCGCAGTGTTGACCCCCACCAGAATGCTCATGATGGCAAACACGGCGCTGCCGAAGATCCCCAGAATGCCCAGCAGGTTCGGATAGTGGGTGGCGAAATCACCCACGATGTCCGGACGCTTGAGGATATTAATGATCCCCGTGATTAAGCCGGAGGCAATAAACGCCGGGATCAGGGGAATAAAGACGTTTGCCAGTTGGCGCAGCGCATCGCTCATCGGGGCTTTGTATTTGGCTTTCGCCTGCGCTTTGGTACGCTCGGCATCGTTAACTGTCGCTGTCGCCTCACCGCCCATTTGCGCACGCATGGCATCAACCACCTGTGCCGCTTTGCCCGGTCCGACGATCAGCTGATGCTGTTGCCCCTGCTTGACGTAGCCGCTGACGCCAGGAAGCTGCTTAAGACGCACGATGTCGAGCTGCTCATCGTCATGCACCTCGACGCGCACGCGCGTCATGCAGTTTTCCAGACGCTGTATATTTTTTTCCCCACCGATTCCCTTCAGGATGTCGCCGGCGAGCGCTGCTGTTTTTTCCATACACGCCTCTTATTCGTTTTCTAATGCCGCCCGCAGGAAGCCTTGATGCCTTTCAAGGCTGGCTCGTGCGGCGGCTGCATCCAGCCCGCTTAATATCATCAGGATGGCCGGTTTCACGTCGTAGTCCGTCTGCTTGAGTACCTTTTCCGCCTCCTCGCGGCTTGTCCCTGTGGCTTCCACCACCATGCGACACGCTCTGTCCACCAGCTTCACGTTGGTGGCCTTCATATCCACCATCAGGTTCTGGTAAACCTTGCCAAATTTCACCATCGCGCCGGTAGAGATCATATTCAGTACCAGTTTTTGTGCGGTTCCGGACTTCAGCCGCGTGGAGCCGGTAAGCGCTTCAGGCCCGACGACCGGCGAGATAGCGATATCTGCCACCTGCGCAATCGGGGAGCCGGGGTTGCAGGAGATAGCCACCGTGGTGCACCCGGTCTGCCTGGCGTACTCGAGGCCGCCAATGACGTACGGTGTACGCCCCGAGGCCGCCAGGCCCACCACCAGATCCTGCGCGGTCAGGTTCAGCGCCTTCAGGTCATCCTCGCCCAGCTGTTTGCTGTCTTCCGCCCCTTCTACCGCCTTAAGCAGCGCGCCAGGACCACCGGCGATCAGCCCCACCACCAGGCCATGCGGTACACCAAAGGTCGGTGGACATTCAGACGCGTCCAGCACGCCGAGACGTCCGCTGGTGCCTGCGCCCATGTAAATAATGCGTCCACCGGCTTTCAGCGCGGCCGCTGCCGCATCGACCGCCTTCGCGACCTCTGGTAATGTATCTTTCACCGCCAGCGCGACCAGCGTATCCTGCTGATTAAAACGGTTAACCAGTTCCAGCGTGGAGAGCGCATCCAGATCCATGGTTTGCGGGTTGCGCGTTTCAGAAACAAGTGAGCCAAGATTCATCTTTTGTACCTCAAGAATTTTTAATTCATAATAATCACACTATAATGGAATATAAAATTCATTCAGGCGAGCAAAATCCGTATTTGCGCAGGCAATCACATTTTCGCCAGGAGATCGTATGAACTGTTTAATTCGCATTCGCCAGCGTTACGCGGGCTTTGCCCAGAGCGATAAGAAGCTCGCGGACTTTCTGCTGTCCCAGCCCGATCGGGCGCGCCATCTTAGCTCGCAGCAGCTGGCGAGCGAGGCGGGGGTAAGCCAGTCCAGCGTGGTGAAATTTGCCCAGAAGATTGGTTTTAAAGGCTTCCCGGCGCTGAAACTGGCACTCAGCGAAGCGCTGGTCAGTAACCCGAACCCGCAGTCGATGCCGGTGCATAACCAGATCCGCGGCGACGATCCGATGCGCCTGGTGGGCGAAAAGCTGATTAAAGAGAAGGTCGCGGCCATGCATGCGACGCTCGACGTCAACACCGAAGAGAAGTTGCTGGATAGCGTCGCGATGCTGCGTAACGCACGGCGCATTATTTTGACCGGGATTGGCGCGTCCGGGCTTGTGGCGCGTAACTTTGGCTGGAAGCTGACAAAAATCGGTCTTAACGCCATTGTTGAGCAGGATATGCATGCCCTGCTGGCGACGGTACAGGCAATGGATCCTGAAGACGTGCTGCTGGCGATCTCCTATTCCGGCGAACGCCGGGAGATCAATATGGCGACGGATGAAACGCTGCGCGTGGGTGGCAAAATTTTGGCCATCACCGGTTTCACCCCTAACGCGCTGCAACAGCGTGCGACACGCTGTCTGTATACCATCGCCGAAGAACAGGCCACGCGCAGCGCAGCCATCTCCTCCACCAGCGCCCAGATGATGCTGACGGATCTGCTGTTTATGGCTCTCGTACAGCAGGATCTTGAGCATGCGCCGGAGCGGATCCGCCACAGCGAGGCGCTGGTAAAAAAACTGGTTTGAACAGAGAATGAGCGTATAATGCCCGCCCTGTTTGTGTTGTTTCTGAGAATTTCCCGATGGCGCTGTTAATCACCAAAAAATGCATCAATTGCGATATGTGCGAACCCGAATGCCCGAACGAGGCCATTTCGATGGGTGAGAGCATTTATGAGATTAACAGCGACCGCTGCACCGAATGCATCGGCCACTACGAGACGCCGACCTGTCAGAAGGTGTGCCCTATCCCCAATACCATTCTTAAAGATCCGGCACACGCTGAGAGCGAAGAGCAACTGTGGGACAAGTTTGTCCTGATGCACCACGCGGACAAACTTTAACTTTCGATGATGACCGTGGCGCAGGCGTAGTGGCGTTCATCGGCCAGCGTGACGTGCATATGCGCTACGCCGAGTTTTTCCGCCAGCTTTTGCGCCTCGCCCCATAAGCGCAGGCGCGGTTTCCCCAGTTCATCATTGAAAACTTCGAACTGATTAAACGCCAGCCCGTTACGAATGCCGGTTCCGAAGGCTTTCGCCGCCGCCTCTTTCACCGCAAAGCGCTTCGCCAGAAAACGCACCGGCTGCTGGTGCGCTTCCCAGATGGCCCATTCGTTGTCGCTCAGCACGCGTCTTGCCAGGCGATCGCCGCTACGGGCGATCACCGCTTCTATGCGGGCGATTTCTACGATATCGGTGCCTAAGCCCAGAATGGCCATTACTGGCGTGCTTCCAGCATCAGGCGCTTCATTTCCGCCACGGCGTCTTTCAGGCCGCTCATCACCGCACGGCCAATAATGGCGTGTCCGATATTCAGCTCGTGCATTTCCGGCAGCGCCGCGATGGCTTTTACGTTGTGGTAGGTCAGCCCGTGACCGGCATTGACCTTCAGGCCGAGGCTTGCCGCATAGGTGGCGGCTTTCGCGATGCGCTCAAGCTCTTTCGCCTGCTCGGCATCGTTTTTGGCATCGGCATAACAGCCGGTATGAATTTCGATATACGGCGCGCCTGCATCAGCCGCCGCTTTGATCTGCGCGTCATCGGCATCGATAAACAGGGAAACCAGAATACCGGCATCTGCAAGACGTTTGCAGGCATCGCGCATTTTCTCAGGCTGGCCCGCCACGTCGAGACCGCCTTCGGTGGTCACTTCCTGACGCTTTTCCGGCACCAGGCAGCAGAAATGCGGCTTCGTTTCGCAGGCAATCGCCAGCATCTCCTCGGTGACGGCCATCTCCAGATTCATGCGGGTATCCAGCGTTTGACGCAGAATGCGCACGTCACGGTCGGTGATGTGGCGGCGATCTTCACGCAGGTGAACGGTAATACCGTCGGCGCCAGCCTGTTCGGCGATAAACGCCGCCTGAACCGGATCGGGATACGCCGTCCCGCGTGCATTACGCAGCGTGGCAATGTGATCGATGTTGACGCCTAACAGTAATTCAGCCATGACAATCCTCGGTATTTTGGTTCATTTCCTTTCCCCCTCACCCTTCGGGAGAGGGCTGGGGTGAGGGGTAAAACGTTAACGTTTCGGCAAAAACTGCCTGAATAATTCGCGGCTCTTTAAGGGCTTGCCACCAAGATACGGCTTGAGTGCAATTCGGGTAAAGCGTTTTGCCGCACGCAGGGTATCCGCATCCGGGAACTCCCGCTCATATAGCGCCCGCAGGTGCCGCCCGGTAAAGGTACTGTTATCGACCACAATGCTGGCAATAAAGCCTTTTTCCTCGCGATAGCGGTAGGTCATGGTGTCTTCCACCTCGTCACCACTGCCCGCACAATGCAGAAAATCGACGCCGTAACCCAGATGCCCCAGCAGCGCCAGCTCAAAACGGCGCAGCGCAGGTTCCGGCGTGCCGGTTGCGCCAGCTAAGGCCTGGATACAGTGCAGGTAATCAAAGAAAAGTTCAGAGAAGCGAGTCTCATGTTCAAGAACGCGCGAGATAAGCTCGTTGACATACAGACCGCTGTATAGCGTGATACCAGAAAGGGGAAGCGCCAGAGAGACGGCTTCGGCACTGCGCAGGGTTTTGACTTCACCGCGCCCGCCAAAGCGGACCAGCAGCGGCGTGAAAGGCTGTAAGGCACCTTTCAGGTTAGAACGTTTGGAACGTGCGCCTTTAGCCACAAGGCGCACGCGACCCGACTCTTCCGTGAAGACGTCCAGCATCAGGCTGGTTTCGCTCCAGGGACGACTATGGAGAACGAAGGCACGCTGCCAACCTTCCATACTGTTCGTCGTCTTGCGTTACTGGTCTTCGCCGTAACCGAGGCTGCGCAGCGCGCGCTCATCATCGGCCCAGCCAGATTTCACTTTCACCCACAGTTCCAGGTGAACCGGCGCTTCAAACATCTCCATCATGTCCTTACGGGCTTCAATGCCGATGGTTTTGATCTTGGCCCCTTTGTTGCCAATAACCATCTTCTTCTGCCCTTCACGCTCAACGAGGATCAGGCCGTTGATGTCATAGCCGCCACGCTCGTTGGTCTGGAAACGTTCGATCTCCACGGTCACCGAGTAAGGCAGTTCCGCCCCCAGGAAACGCATCAGCTTTTCGCGGATGATTTCAGAGGCCATAAAGCGCTGTGAGCGATCGGTAATGTAATCTTCCGGAAAGTGATGGATCGCTTCCGGCAGATGTTTACGCACGATGCCCGCGATGGTATCGACGTTCAGACCGGTCTCTGCAGACAGCGGTACGATATCGAGGAAGTTCATCTGGCTGCCCAGCCACTGCAGGTGCGGCAGCAGGTCGGCTTTTTCCTGCACGTTGTCAACTTTATTGACGGCAAGGATCACCGGCGTTTTACCATCACGCAGCTTGTTGAGCACCATTTCGTCGTCCGGCGTCCAACGAGTACCTTCGACCACGAAAATCACCAGTTCAACATCGCCAATCGAGCTGCTTGCCGCCTTGTTCATCAGGCGGTTGATGGCGCGTTTCTCTTCCATATGCAGGCCCGGGGTATCGACGTAAATCGCCTGATACGCGCCTTCAGTATGGATGCCCACAATGCGGTGACGGGTCGTCTGCGCCTTGCGAGAGGTGATTGAAATCTTCTGTCCAAGCAGATTATTCAACAGGGTGGATTTGCCGACGTTCGGACGTCCGACGATGGCAATAAATCCGCAATAGGTTTTTTCTTCGCTCATTCCAGCTCCAGCATTTTTAACGCCTGTTCGGCGGCAGCCTGTTCCGCCTTACGACGGCTAGAACCTGTGCCAACCACCGGTTCACTCAGGCCACTGACCTGGCAATGGATGGTAAATTCTTGGTCGTGCGCTTCGCCACGCACCTGCACAACCAGATAGGACGGCAGCGGAAGGTGGCGACCCTGCAGATATTCCTGCAGACGCGTTTTCGGATCTTTTTGTTTATCGCCTGGACTGATTTCATCCAGACGGGTTTGATACCAGTTAAGGATCATTTTTTCTACGGTCTGGATATCGCTGTCCAGGAATACGCCACCAATCAATGCTTCGACGGTATCGGCGAGAATAGACTCACGACGGAAGCCGCCGCTTTTCAGTTCACCCGGCCCCAGACGCAGACATTCACCCAGCTCAAATTCGCGTGCGATTTCCGCCAGAGTGTTACCCCGCACCAGCGTGGCGCGCATGCGGCTCATATCACCCTCGTCCACACGTGGGAAACGATGGTAAAGCGCATTAGCAATCACAAAACTTAAAATAGAGTCGCCTAAAAACTCAAGACGCTCATTATGTTTGCTGCTGGCACTGCGGTGGGTTAATGCCTGTTGCAACAACTCCTGATGAATAAAAGTGTAGCCCAGCTTCCGTTGAAGCCGATTAATTACGATGGGGTTCATGCGATACCAATAAATGAATGCGTCAAAAATGCAGCACACGAAACCGACCTGAGAAGACCAACGCGGTTTCGTGTGCCGTGGCACCCTTGCAGGGCCAACCTTAAACTTCGGGGGAATATTCTATACACAACGACAGGGGATGTCGTTAGTTCATAGAGATTTATCGCGGAAATAATTCACGTAGCCGCGAATTAACGCGGCTACGTGTTCATTTAATGAGAATTAATGGATTCCGCCAATACGATTCAGGCGAACGCCGGTTGGCCATTCCCCTTCCTGTTTCTCAAAACTCATCCAGATGGCGGTAGCTTTACCGACCAGATTCGCTTCCGGCACAAAGCCCCAGTAACGGCTGTCCGCAGAGTTATCGCGGTTATCACCCATCATGAAGTAGTGCCCCGGTGGAACGATCCAGGTTGCCAGCTGCTGGCCTGGCTGACGGTAATACATCCCCACCTGATCCTGCGCGATTGGCACGGTCAGAATGCGGTGCGTTACGTCGCCCAGCGTCTCTTTACGCTCGACCAGACGAATGCCATTTTCTTTGGTTTCGCCCTTCGGTACCTGGAAGAAACCGCTGGTCGCTTCGCCGCCGTTACGACGGGCAAACGTCTGCACAAAATCGCTTGGCTCCACATTGGAGTAAGTGATTGGCAGCGCATTTTCACATGCGGTACCGGAGCTGCAGCCTGGCTGCACGGTCACTTCTTTCGCAACCGGATCGTAGGTCACTTTATCACCCGGCAGGCCGACAGCGCGCTTGATGTAGTCCAGGCGCGGATCTTCCGGATATTTAAAGACCACGATGTCGCCCCGTTTCGGGTGGCCGGTCTCAATAAGTGTTTTCTGGTAGATAGGATCTTTAATTCCGTAGGCAAACTTCTCGACCAGAATGAAATCACCAATCAGCAGCGTAGGCATCATTGAGCCTGACGGGATCTGGAACGGCTCGTAAATGAACGAACGAACCACCAGCACAATCGCCAGCACCGGGAAGACCGAGGCCCCTGTTTCCAGCCAGCCCGGTTTTGGGCCGACTTTTTTCAGGGTCTTCGCGTCCAGCTGATCGCCAGTGGCTGCCTGCGCGGCAGCCTGACGTTCACGGCGTTTTGGGGCGAAAATAAACTTATCCAGACACCACAACAGACCTGTCACCAGGGTCGCGATGACCAGAATCAGGGCAAACATGTTCGCCATGCCAACTCCTTAGGGTTATTTGCCGTCTTTACCAACGTGAAGGATGGCAAGGAATGCTTCCTGCGGCAGCTCAACGTTACCGACCTGCTTCATACGCTTCTTACCGTCTTTCTGTTTCTGCAACAGCTTTTTCTTACGGCTGACGTCGCCGCCATAGCATTTCGCCAGGACGTTTTTACGCAGCTGCTTCACGGTAGAACGGGCGATAATGTGGTTACCGATGGCCGCCTGAATCGCGATGTCGAACTGCTGACGCGGGATCAGCTCTTTCATCTTCTCGACCAGTTCACGTCCACGATACGGCGCGTTGTCGTTATGGGTGATCAGCGCCAGGGCGTCGACACGCTCGCCGTTGATCAGCACGTCAACACGGACCATATTGGAGGCCTGGAAGCGTTTGAAGTTGTAATCCAGCGACGCATAGCCACGGGAGGTAGACTTCAGACGGTCGAAGAAGTCGAGCACCACTTCCGCCATTGGAATTTCATAGGTCAGCGCCACCTGGTTACCGTGGTAAACCATGTTGGTTTGCACGCCACGCTTCTCGATGCACAGGGTGATCACGTTGCCCAGGAACTCCTGTGGCAGCAGCATGTGACACTCTGCGATAGGCTCGCGCAGTTCATGAATGTTGTTCAGCGGCGGAAGCTTGGACGGGCTGTCGACATAGATAACTTCTTTCGACGTCGTTTCAACTTCGTACACTACCGTCGGGGCGGTGGTGATCAGATCCAGATCGTATTCACGCTCCAGACGTTCCTGGATGATCTCCATGTGCAGCAGGCCAAGGAAGCCACAGCGGAAGCCGAAGCCCAGCGCGGTTGAGCTTTCTGGCTCGTAGAACAGGGAGGCATCGTTGAGGCTCAGTTTGCCGAGCGCGTCGCGGAAGTTTTCATAGTCGTCAGAGCTGACCGGGAACAGACCCGCGTAAACCTGCGGCTTCACCTTTTTGAAACCAGGCAACGCTTTGTCCGCCGGGTTACGTGCGCCCGTCAGGGTATCGCCCACTGGCGCACCGAGGATGTCTTTGATGGCGCAAACCAGCCAGCCAACCTCGCCGCATTTCAGCTCGGTACGGTCAACCTGTTTTGGCGTGAAGATCCCCAGACGGTCGGCGTTATAGACCTGGCCGGTACTGATAACCTTGATTTTATCGCCTTTACGCATGGTGCCGTTTTTAATACGCACCAGCGAGACGACGCCGAGATAGTTATCAAACCAGGAGTCGATGATCAGCGCCTGCAGAGGGGCATCCGGATCGCCTTCAGGGGCCGGAATATCGCGTACCAGACGTTCAAGCACATCAGGAACGCCCACGCCGGTTTTCGCCGAGCAGCGCACGGCATCGGTGGCATCGATACCAACGATATCTTCAATCTCTTCTGCCACGCGCTCAGGATCGGCTGCCGGCAGGTCGATTTTGTTCAGGACCGGCACAACCTCCAGATCCATCTCCATCGCGGTGTAGCAGTTTGCCAGCGTCTGGGCTTCTACGCCCTGCCCGGCATCGACCACCAGCAGCGCACCTTCACAAGCCGCCAGCGAGCGGGAAACTTCATAAGAGAAGTCAACGTGGCCCGGGGTGTCGATAAAGTTAAGTTGATAGGTTTCACCATCAGACGCTTTATAGTCGAGCGTCACGCTTTGCGCTTTAATGGTGATACCGCGTTCGCGTTCCAGGTCCATGGAGTCCAGTACCTGGGCTGCCATTTCACGATCAGACAGGCCACCGCAAATCTGGATAATACGGTCAGACAGCGTCGACTTACCGTGGTCAATGTGAGCAATGATCGAAAAGTTACGTATGTTCTTCATATAGTTAAATAATTATGCCTTACGAATTCCTGGAGGCCGCTGTTCTTAGCCTGACGTTTTTCAGTGCGAAAACGCAGCATTCTACACTACATCCCCGTCACCTGGAAATGCACTTAGAGCCAAGCATAGCGCGAAGAAACGGCATTTTCTTTTTTGGGATGTAAATAATGATAAAGCCCGGCAGATTACCGGGCCTCAGAAGAGAGCGTTTCAACACGAAGCTGGTCAGGCGCCAGCGCTACGCTGAGAATAACAGGCTGCCACTCTTCGCGGGCGGCAAGCTTAGGCGAGATGCCTTTGGCAAGCCAGAAACCGCCCACACCGCCCAATGCAGCCCCGCACATGGCGGCAATATCGGTACCGAAAAGCATCTGGAAAACACCGCCCATGACAAACAGCCCCACCAGCGGAGAAAGGTAAACCAGCATTGCGGAACCCAGCAGGCTGCCTTCGGCAATTCCCAGTTCGACTTTCTGCCCTTCCATCAGAGGCTGTTCACTCGGCACGGAGAGGGTGTGCGAGGTTTGAGGGCCGAGTTTATTCAGCACCCGGCTTCCGCAACCCGCTCTGGATGCGCAGCTGTTGCAGGATGCTTTCACATCACAGCTAACCAGTGCGATGCCATCCTTCCATGAGACGACGGTAGCCCACTCTTTAATCATTGCGTAGCCTTGAATTTGATGCTGTCGGAAATGCGCTTCGCGGTTTGCGGCGGCAATTCCCCGACGATAGTAATTTCAGCATTTTCACGAACCGTCGTGCTCACCGTCCGGCGGCCGGTACGTAGCATCTGTTCAGAACTGTTAGCCGTGGCACGGTTAATGTTTACCGAGAAGCTGAACAAACCGTCAGAGTAGAGTCGTGACTCAACGGGCGTTTCAATGGTCGGCAACTGACGACGGCTGCTGGACACTTCACTAAACCCTTGCGGGATCCAGGAAGGCACCCAGCTGAAATTGACGGAATCACCCGCAGGGACAGAAAGCAGCGGCGGCAGGCTGGCCTTG
The DNA here is from genome assembly GCF_029967835.1 of Enterobacter sp. V87_3. Classification (NCBI taxonomy): domain Bacteria; kingdom Pseudomonadati; phylum Pseudomonadota; class Gammaproteobacteria; order Enterobacterales; family Enterobacteriaceae; genus Enterobacter; species Enterobacter sp. V87_3. The sequence goes on from NZ_JASCAM010000026.1 coordinate 141,574, forward strand.
GCCAGGTCCTGCATGCTGTTTCCGACCTGGCTGTTAACGCTAAAGGAGATCACGCGGAACTGTTCCAGCGTTTCACCATCACGATCGAGCAGGTCAACGCGCATCGGCAAGTGGGTTTCCGCATCTATCCAGACGATATAGCTGTAGCGCGTACCGTCGCGAGCAACCACGCGGATCACTTCACACAGTCGGTCAGCAATTCGCGTGCGTCCTACTGAGATAAAATCATAGTAAGGGGCAAGTCGCTTAAAATCGGTATAGATAAGTGACGGCAGAGAATCGACGATATAGTCGCCATTCAGGGTAAACGGCTCAAGCCCGGGTTCGAAATAGCTGATTTCGTTCCCCCGCTGAACCACTTCACGCCGTGGGCCATCCATCTGTAAAAGCTGAGCGAGAGGCTGATTATCAAGACGTGCATGGCGATAACGTAACGATTCGACGCCCTGCTTATTGATGCTGATAAATGCCAACTCATAGTTGAGTGACTGGCTGGCCAGATTCATTTGCTGCAACAACGCCCCGGATGAAACATCAGCCGAGGCGTTGGCAGAGAAGAACAGGCTACCCGCCATCAGAGACATGGCGAACCAAAGTTGCTTCATTACTGCGATTGCGTTCCTAAAGTTTGGTTTCCAGGCACCTGCACAGCGGCCTGCTGGGTTTGTGCCTGCTCAAACTGAAGCTGCTCTGAGTGCAGTCGACGCTGCAGCTCATAGTCCTGCAACATCGCATTAATGCGACGACGCTGCTCCTGAACCTGCACTTGCTGTCCGCCGCTGGCGGAGGCATCTGCAGGAACACCCAGACTTACCGGGCTGGCTTTGCCCATCATCGGCAGCGTATTAAACACTGGCGCTTCAGGCTGCTGGCTGGCTTCAGACTGCGTGTTATAGTGCTGGACACCAACGATAACTGCAAGCGATACGCAAGCCGCCACGCCCATTTGGGTGAGTTGACTGGCCCACGGTCGCACCTTGTGCCAGAACGGCATTTTTTGCCACTGGTGCGGTGCTGGCTGCGCTTCAGGGATCAGCGGAGTGGTCTGATGGACAGGCTCATTCTCAATGGCCGCCATCACGCGGGCTGAGATATCGAAATGGAGAACCTCGCTGGTGTCACCGCGAAGCGCATCACGGATGAGGTGATAACTCTCCCAGGTCTGTTGCATCTCGGAGGAGTGAGAAAGCTCGTTGAGCAACTCACTGTCCAGCGTTTCACCATCCATTAAAGCGGAAAGTTTTTCTTTCTGCATGCCTAATACCTTTTCCAGTATCCCGCTATCGTCAACGCCTGATAAGCGGTTGAACTTTATTATCAATAGCTTCTCGCGCACGGAAAATACGAGAGCGTACCGTGCCAACCGGACAATCCATGATAGCGGCTATCTCTTCATAGCTCAGACCATCAAGCTCCCGCAGAGTAATAGCCATGCGTAAATCTTCCGGGAGTGACTCGATTGTGCGAAAAACGATTTGTCTCAGTTCTTCTGACAACATTAAGTTCTCAGGGTTCGAAATTTCTTTCAATGCGCCGCCACTTTCGAAATTTTCGGCGTCGATTGCGTCCACATCACTTGAAGGCGGACGACGGCCCTGAGCGACCAGATAGTTCTTGGCTGTGTTGACCGCAATACGGTACAGCCAGGTATAAAAAGCACTATCCCCCCGGAACGAATCCAGCGCACGATAGGCCTTAATAAAAGACTCTTGCACCACATCAGGCACGTCACCTGAGGGTACATAGCGGGATACCAGACTCGCCACCTTATGCTGGTAGCGCACTACCAGGAGGTTAAAGGCTTTCTGATCTCCCTTCTGGACCCGTTCAACCAGGACCTGGTCCGTTAACTGCTCGCTCATCCGAGGTAATGTCTCCCCAAACCAAAATTCCACGCGTTATCGAAACGCCACTCTAAAACATCGCACTTTGAGCAAGCACCGACTTAGAGCGTTTGTTCTTCAATAAGTTCCGTCACGCTTTTGTTTTTGTTCATCGTGTCGTCGACCGTTCATTTTCTCTCATTATAAGTCGGTTCACGATACATACGCACTTTCTGTCAAGAATGCGCCACTTTACCGCTGAAGAGTAACGCAACACGGGTTTTATTTCATCACATAATCTGACGCTAACGATCTGCTTCGCAAAATATTTTCGTTCATTTACCTCCCGTTTACGCCTTGTCACACGTTTAGCCATTGTAACAGTGATTAAAAAAAACGTGCGATATCTCGCAATCGGGTGCTATTCTGGCCTAACCATGTTTAGTAAATTAAACAACACAACATGAACACTACACCAGAACTCCATTGTGATGTACTGATTATCGGCAGCGGTGCTGCGGGACTGTCCCTTGCGCTGCGTCTGGCCGAGCATCAGCGGGTGATCGTACTCAGTAAGGGGCCGATGAGCGAAGGATCGACCTTCTACGCACAGGGTGGCATCGCCGCCGTGTTTGATGAAACCGACAGCATCGCCTCCCACGTAGAAGATACCCTGATTGCCGGTGCCGGGATCGTGGACACCCACGCCGCTGAGTTTGTCGCAAGCAACGCCCGACACTGCGTGCAGTGGCTGATAGACCAGGGCGTGTTATTTGATACCGAAGTTCAACCCAATGGTGAACAGAGCTATCATCTGACCCGCGAGGGTGGGCACAGCCATCGCCGCATCCTTCATGCTGCCGATGCCACCGGTAAAGCGGTCGAAACCACGCTGGTGAGTAAGGCCCTGAGCCATCCCAATATCCAGATCCTTGAGCGCAGTAATGCAGTGGATCTGATTATCTCCGATAAAATTGGCCTGCCCGGCACGCGGCGCGTGGTCGGTGCCTGGGTATGGAATCGTAATAAAGAGAAAGTTGAAACCTGCCGCGCCAAAGCGGTTGTGCTGGCAACAGGCGGGGCTTCTAAGGTCTATCAGTACACGACGAATCCGGACATTTCTTCAGGCGATGGCATCGCGATGGCATGGCGGGCCGGATGCCGCGTGGCGAATCTTGAATTTAATCAGTTCCATCCTACTGCCCTGTACCATCCCCAGGCGCGCAACTTCCTGCTGACGGAAGCCCTGCGCGGCGAAGGCGCTTACCTGAAGCGCCCGGACGGCTCGCGCTTTATGCCGGACTTTGATGATAGAGGCGAACTCGCCCCGCGCGACATCGTCGCCCGTGCTATCGATCATGAAATGAAGCGCCTTGGCGTCGATTGCATGTATCTAGATATCAGCCATAAGCCGCCTGAATTTATTCGCCACCACTTTCCGACAATCGACGAAAAACTGCGGGGTCTGGGTATAGATTTGACCCGCGATCCGGTTCCTGTCGTTCCCGCTGCCCACTATACCTGTGGCGGTGTGATGGTTGACGATCACGGGCGTACCGATGTGGATGGCTTATATGCCATCGGTGAGGTGAGTTACACCGGGCTGCATGGCGCTAACCGGATGGCGTCCAACTCGCTACTGGAGTGTCTGGTCTATGGATGGTCAGCTGCGGAAGATATCACCAAACGCATGCCGTATGCCCGCCAGACGGAGAACTTGCCAGCCTGGGACGAAAGTCGGGTGGAGAATCCGGATGAGCTGGTCGTCATCCAGCATAACTGGCATGAGCTGAGACTCTTCATGTGGGACTACGTGGGGATTGTGCGAACGACTAAGCGCCTTGAACGTGCGTTACGCCGCATCACGATGCTGCAACAAGAGATAGATGAATACTACGCCAACTTCCGCGTATCCAATAATCTGCTGGAGCTGCGCAACCTGGTTCAGGTGGCTGAGCTGATCGTTCGCTGCGCGATGATGCGTAAAGAGAGCCGTGGCCTGCACTATACCCTGGACTATCCTGATGCTTTACCGACATCCGGCCCGTCGATCCTGTCGCCACATACTCACATAAACAGATAAAAAGCCTGGGTCAGGGCAGTGTAATCTTCGGAATAGCGCTGGTCTGGTCCGCGAATCACCATCCGGTCAGTAAAGCACTCCCCTTCTTTCGGGGAGAGCGCCAGCAGCACGCGATGCGGCAAACGCCCTTCGGTATCGGAGATATCAGTCCGCAAACGGAGTTTCCATCCTATCTGCTGCGCTATCTCAATAAAGGTGTTGCCGGTACTTTCCGGCAGTACAACGCAGAAAAAACCCTCTTCCGCGATCAGCTCTGCGGCACTGGTTAGCAGCGCCTTATGATCAAGCGAGCCGGTGTAGCGGGCCTGTTCACGTTCCGGTGTACCGCATTCCACGCCGGGTTCAAAATAGGGCGGGTTGCTGACGATAAGATCGTAACGCGCCGTCTGCTCTGGTGCCCAGGCAAGTATATCAGCACACTTGACGTTAATGCGCTCCGCCCAGGGTGATTCGGCTGCATTTTCACTCGCCTGGCCTGCCGCCTGCGCGTCCAGCTCGACGGCATCAATCGTGACGTGATTTTTGGTACGCTGTGCCAGCATTAATGCCAGAAGCCCGCTCCCGGTTCCGATATCCAGAATACGCGTCGCCTCGGCGACGGGTGCCCAGGCCCCCAGTAAAATAGCATCAGTGCCGACTTTCATCGCGCAGCGGTCGTGAGCAACAAAGAACTGTTTAAATGTGAAACCATCGCGGCGCAATTGCGCTTTGAGTTGAGACATGTTGGGGCAACCTTCTGAACGAAACTGGAGTAGCATAGGGGAAAGCGATGTGGCCGAAAAGCGATATCCATACAAACAGATGAAGATTACAGCCGTAACGTCTATAATCAGCGCCCCACACAGAGGTAGAACATGACTGTAACGACTTTTTCCGAACTTGAACTCGATGAAAGCCTGCTCAATGCACTTGAGAGTAAAGGCTTTACACGCCCGACCGCCATTCAGGCCGCGGCCATTCCGCCTGCGCTTGAAGGCCGCGATGTGCTCGGTTCTGCGCCAACCGGCACGGGGAAAACAGCAGCCTATTTGCTGCCTGTGTTGCAGCACCTGCTCGATTTCCCGCGTAAAAAATCTGGCCCACCGCGTATTTTGATCCTGACGCCAACCCGAGAACTGGCGATGCAGGTTGCCGACCACGCGCGTGAGCTTGCGGCTAATACCCATCTGGACATTGCCACGATCACCGGCGGCGTTGCGTATATGAACCACGCCGAAGTGTTCAGCGAGAACCAGGACATCGTCGTTGCAACGACGGGCCGCCTGCTGCAATACATTAAAGAAGAGAACTTCGACTGCCGCGCGGTTGAAACCCTGATCCTCGACGAAGCCGACCGCATGCTGGACATGGGCTTTGCCCAGGATATCGAGCACATTGCAGGTGAAACGCGCTGGCGTAACCAGACGATGCTGTTCTCTGCGACCCTCGAAGGGGACGCCATCAAAGATTTCGCAGAACGTCTGCTGGAAGATCCGGTAGAAGTGTCTGCTACACCGTCCACGCGCGAGCGCAAAAAGATCCACCAGTGGTATTACCGTGCGGATAATCTTGAGCACAAAATTGAACTGCTCAAGCAACTGCTGAAGCAGGAAGATGCGACCCGTACCATCGTGTTTGTGCGTAAACGCGAGCGTGTGCATGAGCTGGCAGAGATCCTGCGTAACGCCGGGATCAACAACTGTTATCTCGAAGGCGAGATGGCGCAGGTTAAGCGTACCGAAGGGATTAAGCGCCTGACCGAGGGCCGCGTGAACGTGCTGGTAGCCACCGACGTCGCTGCGCGCGGGATCGACATTCCGGATGTCAGCCATGTCATCAACTTTGATATGCCGCGCAGCGGTGATACCTATCTGCACCGTATCGGTCGTACCGGACGTGCGGGCCGTAAAGGTATTGCTATTTCTCTGGTTGAAGCACACGACCATCTGCTGCTGCAGAAAATTGGCCGCTACGTCGACGAACCGCTGAAATCGCGGGTGATTGACGGGTTGCGTCCAACCACGCGTGCCCCGAGTGAAAAAATGACGGGTAAACCGTCTAAAAAAGCGCTCGCGAAGCGTGCCGAGAGAAAAGAGAAAGAAAAAGAGAAGCCGCGGGTGAAGCAGCGCCACCGCGACACCAAAAACGTTGGTAAACGTCGCAAGCCAAGCTCAGCTGCGCCTGAGACGAAAACTGAAGAATAAAAAAAAGCCGGGGAAATCCCCGGCTTTTTTATGCCACCCCCGTGGCTGAGACCCTTACAGACTTTCAGTAAAGGTACGTGCAATAACGTCGCGCTGCTGTTCTGGCGTCAGAGAGTTGAAACGTACCGCATAGCCAGACACACGGATGGTCAGCTGTGGGTATTTTTCCGGATGCTCAACGGCATCCATCAGCGTTTCGCGACGCAGAACGTTGACGTTCAGGTGCTGACCGCCTTCCACGCGCACTTCCGGTTGCACTTCCATCGGAATTTCACGGTATTCGATTTCGCCCAGCTTGTTCACCGGAACGATTTCATCTTCAGCAAAACCGGCTTTTGCTACTACACAGCGTGCTTCATTTTTTTCGCTGTCCAGCAGCCAGAAAGAGTTCAGCAGGTCGTCATTTGCAGCTTTAGTAATCTGGATACCCGTAATCATGTGATGCCTCCCTTAGGCTACATTAACTGGTGTCGGCCTCACGCGGCCAATTGGTAAAACCATTGTTGCTTGTGTGTATATATATCATTCACCCCCGTGAGATTTATTGATTTAAATCAACAAAAACACCAACCACATAAAGAGTGTGGTTTGATTTTATTGTTTTAGATCAATTTTGAACCTTACCATTTCAAACCATGGCATAGACTTTCAAATAAAATTTAAAGGGTTAGCGTGATTTTCCGGCCCGAAATTTTGCTCACCGGGATTTAGCAGTTAAGCTAGGCACAGATGAAAATTCGCAGGAGAGCGAGATGACGACCCCGTTAACGTGGCACGATGTGCTGGCCGAAGAGAAACAGCAGCCCTATTTTATCAATACGCTCAGCACGGTTGCCGCAGAGCGGCAGGCGGGGCAGACGATCTATCCGCCGCAAAAGGATGTTTTCAACGCGTTTCGCTATACCGAACTGGGCGACGTCAAAGTGGTGATCCTGGGTCAGGACCCCTACCATGGGCCAGGGCAGGCGCATGGCCTGGCGTTTTCCGTGCGTCCTGGCGTTGCCATACCCCCTTCCCTGTTGAATATGTATAAAGAGCTCGAAGCGACGGTACCCGGGTTTACCCGGCCAAATCACGGCTACCTGGAAAGCTGGGCGCGCCAGGGCGTACTGCTGTTGAACACCGTGCTCACGGTGCGTGCCGGGCAGGCGCATTCCCATGCCAGCCTGGGGTGGGAAACCTTTACGGATAAGGTGATAAGCCTGATTAACGAGCATCGCGAAGGGGTCGTATTTTTACTCTGGGGATCGCATGCGCAGAAGAAAGGGGTGATCATCGACAGGCAGCGTCATCACGTTCTTAAAGCGCCGCACCCGTCACCGCTCTCTGCCCATCGCGGTTTCTTTGGCAGTAATCACTTTGTTCTGGCGAATGAATGGCTGGAGAAACGTGGCGAAACGCCGATTGACTGGATGCCTGTGTTGCCGGCTGAGGGTGAATAAACATTAAATGTGCCGGGTCAGGCCCGGCACATAAGAGGCTTATGCCTTATTCTGACGCCACCATTCGGCTAGCAATACGCCGGTCGCGACGGACACGTTGAGGCTTTCAACATTACCCGTACCGTCGATGGAGACACTGAGATCGGCGCTGGACAGCGCTGCATCAGACAGGCCATCACGCTCCTGACCTAACACCAGCACCATTTTACGCGGCAGCGTTGCTTTAAACAGCGGCGTAGCGGCATGGCTGGAAGTGGTCACGATGGAGTAGCCCGCTTTGCGGAACTGCTCAATTGCGTCCAGAACGCTGTCGCCGGTGATCGGCTGAACGTGTTCCGCTCCGCCTTCTGCGGTACGGATCGCCGCGCCGGATTCCAGCAGGGCAGCATCCTGCAGCAAAACACCCTTCACGCCGAAGTGCGCGCAGCTGCGCATCATCGCGCCCAGGTTGTGCGGGTTGCCCACATCTTCCAGCGCCAGCACGCAGTCATCCGCTTCAGCCTGGCTAACCCACTGCTGCACGGTAGTACCGTTACGTTTTTTGATCAGGAAGCAGACGCCGCCGTGGTGTTCCGTACCGGATGCTTTCGTCAGCTCGGCATCATCCACCACATGGTAGGCCTTACGGTTTGCCGCCATCCAGCGTAACGCTTCTTTGAAGCGTGGGGTCACGCTCTGGATGAACCAGGCGCGGACGATGCACTCAGGGCGGCTCTGGAACAGGGCCTGACAGGCGTTTTCGCCGTAGACACGGGTCTCTTCTGCACGCTGGCGGCGCAGAACTTCCGGATCGATAAAGCTTTTGCCGCTGATCCCGCCGTGATCGGCTTTCTCTGGCGTCTCTTCGCCAGGTGCGCGCGACACGGTACGCCACGGTGAGGCATTATCACGCGAATAGTCATCACGCGGACGATCGTCGCGAGGGCGGTCATTACGTGGACGATCGCTGCGTGGACGGTCATCGCGTTTGCGATCGTCACGTTTGCGGTCATCGCCGCGGTTATTTCTGTCATCGCGGGCGGGGCGACGGCCACCGTCTGCACGAGAAGACGCCGGACGCCCGCCCCCTTTTCCGGTACGCGGATTTTGGGTGCGTTTATCTGAGTCATCATCACTGCGGACATACATCACTTTGACCTTGCCGCTTTTGTTTTTCATTTCGTCGTTCATGCTTTTCTCCACCAGCGCTGCGCGAAGCGCGCAGATTACCCGATGTGCAAGCTCATAGCCATAATTTCGTACAAAAGCCTGTGACTATTGTTCTCATTGAATAAAACGCATTGTCGTTTCAAACAGGCTCATTGATAATATGTAACATATAAGAAACATTCTCGGCATTCTGCCGCTGTATCAGAGGTTAGTTATGAATACCGTATGTGCCAACTGTCAGGCCCTGAATCGCATTCCGGACGATCGTATTGACGATGCCGCTAAATGCGGACGCTGTGGTCACGAACTGTTTGATGGCGATGTCATTAACGCGACGGGTGCTACGCTGGACAAACTCCTCAAAGACGATCTCCCGGTGGTTGTCGATTTTTGGGCACCGTGGTGTGGTCCGTGCCGTAACTTCGCGCCGGTATTTGAAGACGTGGCGGAGGAACGTAGCGGTAAAATGCGTTTTGTGAAGGTGAACACCGAAGCGGAACGTGAGTTAAGCGCCCGTTTTCGCATTCGCAGCATCCCTACCATCATGATCTTTAAAAATGGTGAAGTGATTGACATGCTGAACGGTGCGGTTCCTAAAGCACCTTTTGAAAGCTGGTTGAACGAGTCACTCTAACATTCCCCGGGGCACATCTTGTGCCCCGCTCCCGCCTCTGCGAAAATAGCGTTTTTCCTGTGTTTCGCCCATGACTGATAACGCTGTCCTGCAACTGCGCGCCGAACGACTCGCCCGCGCCACTCGCCCTTTTCTTGCCCGAGGCAATCGCATTCGCCGCTGCCAGCGCTGCCTGCTTCCGCTCAAGGTCTGCCTGTGCGACACGCTGGCTCCCTGCCCCGCCGAAAGCCGCTTTTGCCTGGTGATGTTCGATACCGAACCCATGAAGCCCAGCAATACCGGGCGTCTGATCGCCGATATCCTGCCCGAAACCGCCGCGTTCCAGTGGTCGCGAACGGAGCCGCCACAGGCGCTGCTGGACCTGGTCGCCCATCCTGACTATCAGCCGATGGTGGTTTTTCCGGCCTCCTATGCCGGAGAACAGCGTGAAGTTCTCTCTGCACCGCCGTCAGGCAAACCGCCGCTGTTTATCATGCTGGATGGCACCTGGACCGAAGCCCGAAAAATGTTTCGTAAAAGCCCGTATCTGGATGCCTTACCGGTGATCTCCGTTGATTTATCACGCGTCTCGGCCTATCGCCTGCGGGAAGCGCACGCTGACGGGCAATACTGCACCGCAGAAGTGGCCATCGCGCTGCTGGATTTGGCCGGGGATACCGCTGCCGCCACCGCGCTTGGCAACCATTTCTCCTGTTTTCGCGAACGCTATCTGGCGGGAAAAACCATTCATAAGGGCAGCGTCACAGCAGCAGAGTCAGAAAGCGTTTAAAATCATCAGGTCGCTTGCATTCACAGGAGAGTTGCATGAGCCAGCGAGGGTTAGAAGCGCTATTACGTCCAAAGTCCATTGCCGTTATTGGCGCCTCGATGAAACCGGATCGCGCAGGTTATCTGATGATGCGCAATCTCCTGGCCGGTGGTTTCAGTGGCCCTGTTCTGCCCGTCACGCCCGCTTATAAGGCGGTTCTGGGCGTGCTGGCGTGGCCCGATGTGCCCAGTCTGCCATTCATACCCGACCTCGCCGTCCTCTGTACCCATGCTAAGCGTAATCTGGAGTTACTGGAGTCGCTTGGGCAAAAGGGGTGTAAAACCTGCATTATTCTCTCGTCTCCTCCTGAACAGCAGGCCGAGCTACTGGCCTGTGCCGGACGCTTTCAGATGCGGATCCTTGGCCCGAACAGTCTGGGCCTCCTTGCCCCCTGGCAGGGTCTGAACGCCAGCTTCTCGCCGGTGCCGATTCGCAAAGGTAAACTGGCGTTTATTTCGCAGTCTGCTGCCGTATCGAACACGATTCTGGACTGGGCGCAGCAGCGGGAAATGGGGTTTTCCTACTTTATTGCGTTGGGTGACAGCCTCGATATTGACGTTGACGAGCTGCTGGACTTCCTGGCGCGTGACAGCAAAACCAGCGCAATTCTGCTCTACCTTGAACATCTCAGCGATGCCCGTCGTTTTGTCTCAGCGGCCCGAAGCGCGTCACGTAACAAACCGATTCTGGTGATCAAAAGCGGACGCAGCCCCGCCGCGCAACGGTTGCTTCATTCCCACTCGGGCATGGATCCCGCCTGGGACGCGGCGATCCAGCGCGCTGGGTTGTTGCGTGTACAGGATACCCATGAGCTCTTTTCCGCCGTTGAGACCTTAAGCCACATGCGTCCGCTACGCGGTGATAAACTGATGATCGTCAGTAACGGCGCAGCGCCCGCGGCGCTGGCACTGGATGAGCTGTGGCTACGCAATGGAAAGCTGGCGACGCTCGGAGACGAGACGCTTCAGCGCCTGCGAGACGCTCTGCCGGCCAGCGTTACCCCGGGCAATCCACTCGATTTACGCGACGATGCCAGCAGCGAGCGATACATCACCGCGCTTTCCATCCTGCTGGATAGCCAGGATTTTGACGCGCTGATGATTATCCACTCTCCCAGTGCGGCAGCGCCAGGTAGCGACAGCGCGCGAGCACTCATTGAGGCGGTAAAACGTCATCCTCGCGGAAAATACGTCACGCTACTGACGAACTGGTGCGGCGAATTTTCGTCTCAGGAGGCGCGACGGTTGTTCAGCGAGGCCGGATTACCCACGTACCGTACTCCGGAAGGCACCATTACCGCGTTTATGCATATGGTTGAATATCGCCGTAATCAAAAGCAGCTCCGTGAAACGCCCGCCCTGCCTGGCAATCTGACGGCTAACGCGGTGGATGTCCATCGACTGCTGCACCAGGCTATCGCGGAAGGCGCAACGTCCCTGGATACCCACGAAGTGCAGCCTATTCTTGGCAGTTACGGTATTCAGACGCTCCCCACCTGGATTGCCAGCGACAGCGCCGAGGCGGTCCATATTGCCGAGCAACTCGGCTATCCGGTTGCCCTCAAGCTTCGCTCGCCCGATATTCCGCATAAGTCAGATGTTCAGGGGGTAATGCTGTATCTGCGAACTGCGGCAGAAGTGCAGCAGGCGGCAGATGCCATTTTCGATCGCGTCAAAATGGCCTGGCCTCAGGCACGGATCCACGGCCTGCTGGTCCAAAGCATGGCTAACCGGGCGGGCGCGCAGGAACTGCGGGTTGTGGTCGAGCACGACCCGGTCTTTGGCCCGCTCATCATGCTGGGTGAGGGTGGCGTTGAATGGCGACCGGAGGAACAGGCCGTGGTGGCACTGCCGCCGCTCAACATGAACCTGGCGCGCTATCTGATCATTCAGGCGATTAAGAGTAAAAAAATCCGTGGCCGAAGCGCCCTGCGCCCGCTTGATATTGCCGGTTTAAGCCAGTTTCTGGTGCAGGTCTCTAACCTAATCGTTGATTGTGCGGAGATCCAGCGGCTGGATATTCATCCCCTGCTCGCCTCCGGAAATGAATTTACCGCGCTTGACGTCACGCTGGATATTGCGCCTTTTGACGGAGACAGTGAAAGCCGCCTCGCCATTCGCCCTTATCCTCTGCATCTTGAAGAGTGGGTCGAGATGAAGAATGGAGAACGGGCGCTGTTTCGCCCTATCCTGCCGGAAGATGAACCCCAGTTGCGGGTCTTCATTTCGCAGGTGACCAAAGAGGACCTTTACTATCGCTACTTTAGCGAAATCAATGAATTTACCCACGATGATTTAGCCAATATGACGCAGATCGACTACGATCGAGAAATGGCGTTTGTGGCGGTTCGCCGGACTGACAGCGGGGATGAGATCCTCGGCGTCACGCGTGCGATCTCTGATCCGGATAATGTGGATGCAGAGTTTGCCGTCCTGGTGCGTTCCGATCTGAAGGGGCTGGGTCTGGGAAGACGACTGCTTGAAAAGCTTATCAGCTATACGCGCGATCATGGATTGTTACGCCTGAACGGCATTACTATGCCAAACAATCGCGGCATGGTGACACTCGCGCGTAAACTCGGTTTTGATGTTGATATCCAGCTGGATGAAGGCATTGTTTCCCTTTCGCTCAGCCTTATATCCGTGGGTAAACAAGAGTAAGCTACTGGAAATGTTGCCCACTTTGGACGGTACTGGTGGTATCATTGCCCGCTTATGTTGTTTGCATGATACATACAACCCTTCAATGAACAGAGAAGAAACGCACTGTGATGTTGTCAAAATTTAAGCGTAATAAACATCAACAACACCTTGCTCAACTACCGAAGATTTCTCAGTCAGTTGATGATGTCGAATTCTTTTATGCTCCCGCTGATTTTCGGGAGACGCTTCTGGAAAAGATTGCCAGTGCGACGCGACGTATCTGTATCGTGGCGCTGTATCTTGAACAAGATGAAGGTGGGCGCGCTATTCTGAACGCGCTCTATGAAGCGAAACGTCAGCGTCCGGAACTGGACGTTCGTGTGCTCGTCGACTGGCACCGTGGCCAGCGCGGGCGCATTGGCGCTGCGGCGTCAAACACCAATGCTGACTGGTACTGCCGCACGGCGCAGGAAAATCCTGGCGTCGATGTGCCCGTTTACGGCGTGCCGGTGAATACCCGCGAAGCGCTGGGCGTGCTGCATTTCAAAGGATTTATCATTGATGACAGCGTGCTGTACAGCGGCGCCAGTCTGAATGATGTCTATCTTCATCAGCTCGATAAGTACCGTTACGACCGCTATCATCTTATCCGCAATCCGCAGATGGCGGACATCATGTTCAACTGGGTTGATAAATACCTTGTGCATGGCCGCGGCGTAAACCGTCTTGATGATCCGCAGCGCCCTAAAAGCCCGGAAATTAAAAACGACGTGCGTTCCTTCCGCCAGGAGCTGCGCGACGCGGTCTATCACTTCCAGGGTGACGCCAATAACGAAGAGCTCTCCGTTACGCCACTGGTCGGTTTGGGCAAATCCAGCCTGCTGAACAAGACTATCTTCCATCTGATGCCGTGTGCAGAGCAAAAGCTTACGATCTGCACGCCCTACTTTAACCTGCCTGCCGTGCTGGTGCGGAATATCATTCAGCTGCTGCGTGATGGCAAGAAAGTGGAAATTATCGTTGGGGATAAAACGGCTAACGACTTCTTTATTCCGGAAGATCAGCCCTTCAAGATCATCGGCGCACTGCCTTATCTCTATGAGATCAACCTGCGTCGCTTCCTGAGCCGTTTACAGTACTATGTAAACACAGACCAACTGGTTGTGCGCCTGTGGAAAGATGAAGACAATAGCTATCATCTCAAAGGCATGTGGGTGGACGATGAGTGGATGCTGCTGACCGGCAACAACCTCAACCCTCGCGCCTGGCGGCTGGATCTGGAAAACGCCATTCTGATCCACGATCCGCAGCACGAACTGGCGGCGAAGCGTGAACGCGAGCTGGAACTGATCCGCACGCATACGACCGTTGTGCGCCATTACCGCGATCTGCAGAGCATTGCGGATTACCCGGTAAAAGTCCGCAAGCTGATTCGTCGCTTACGTCGGATCCGTATCGACCGCCTTATCAGCCGTATTCTGTAATATTCCGGCCCTGTCATCGACAGGGCTTTTTTATGGAGCCTGTTGATGCGTATCCTTCTCCTGCTTATCTCCCTTTGCCTGACCGGATGCAGCCATATGGCGAACGACAGCTGGACAGGCCAGGACAAAGCTCAACACTTTATTGCTTCTGCGATGTTGTCCGCTGCGGGTAATGAAGTCGCGCAGCACCAGGGTTACAGCCGGGATCGCAGTGCAGCCATCGGATTGATGTTCTCCGTCAGCCTTGGCGCATCTAAAGAGCTTTGGGACAGTCGTCCGGGGGGAACCGGCTGGAGCTGGAAAGATTTTGCCTGGGACGTAGCCGGTGCAACAACCGGCTACGCGGTATGGCAGATGGCCCATTATTAAAGGCGAATACCCTTACCCTTGCGATGCAGCATCAGGGAGACGATAAAGGCCAACGCCCCCATTACGGTGACATACCAGAAGAACGTTGTCTCACTGCCCCACGATTTAAGCGACAGCGCGACGTACTCCGCTGACCCACCAAATAGCGCGTTAGCCACCGCATACGACAGCCCTACCCCGAGCGCCCTGACCTGGGCCGGGAACATCTCTGCTTTCAATATCCCGCTGATTGACGTGTAAAAACTGACGATGACCAGTGCAATCATGATCAGTCCAAAAGCAGCATAAGGTGAGGTGGTATGCTGCAGCGCACTTAATAGCGGGACGGTACCGAGCGTCAGTAAACTGCCAAAAATGAGCATTGAGGTTCGGCGGCCTATCTTATCGGATAGCGCACCGATAGCAGGCTGAATAAGCATAAAGACCAGCAGGGCGACGGTCATGACCACGCTTGCCACGTTAGCGTGCATGCCGGAGGTATTGACCAGATACTTTTGCATATAAGTGGTAAAGGTGTAGAAGCTCAACGACCCCGCGGCGGTAAAACCGAGCACCATTAAAAAGGCTTTACGGTTACGCCACAGCCCTTTGAGAGACCCGGCCTCTTTCAGTGTCCTGACCTCTTGTTGAGAGGTTTCATCCAGCTGGCGGCGCAGCCAGAGAGCCACAACCGCCAGAGCGGCCCCCATCGCAAACGGGATGCGCCAGCCCCAGGCGCGAAGATCTGCATCGCTGAGAATATGTTGAAGCATCACCACAACGAGCAGAGCAAGCAGTTGCCCGCCGATTAGCGTGACATACTGGAATGAAGCATAGAAACCTTTGCGCCCTTCAACAGCGACTTCACTCATGTATGTCGCGCTGGTGCCGTACTCGCCGCCAACAGAAAGTCCCTGGAACAGACGAGCCAGCAGGAGCAACGCGGGTGCCCAGGTGCCGATTACGTTATATCCGGGCAGGCAGGCAATGACCAGCGAACCCACGCACATCATGCAGACCGATATGAGCATTGAGGTCTTTCGCCCTTTCCTGTCGGCGATACGGCCGAACAACCACCCGCCAATTGGACGCATCAAAAACCCGGCGGCAAAGACGCCTGCGGTTTGCAGAAGCTGTGTGGTGGTATTACCGGATGGGAAAAAGATATGCGCGAAGTAGAGAGAGCAGAATGAATAAACGTAAAAATCGAACCACTCTACCAGGTTCCCCGATGAAGCCCCAACAATTGCCCAAACCCGACGGCGTGTATCTTTCGCCGTTAAGTTTGTGTTTTCCGTATCTGTACTTGCTACGGTTTCTGTCATTTTAAATCCCCTGTCTCACATTGCGGGCCAGTGCCCACCCACAGTAAAACCGGATTTAAAACGAACCGTTAGGTAAAAGAAATGTTTCCAATATGTTTCATTAAGTTTTGTGAAGTTGATCAGATATTGAATTATTAGCGAACGTAGTAATTATCCCCACTTACGTTGATGCGCTTTTTTCCTCTGCAAATAATCGTCGTCCTCACGGATCTTATCCCACCACACTTTGAATACCGCAGCGGCTTCAGCTTTTACCGGATCGTGATCGAGGGGTTTGACCTGACGCTCCTCATCGTACTTTTTACCGCCTTTATGGTTGGCATATCGACGGGCGCGCGTATAGCCCATCTGAATGAATTTTCGAGCCATATCCATGCCAACAAAGTCGTTCTGCTGGCGGTATTCTTCAAACAGGGCATATATCTCTTTTGCAGAACGCGCCGCCACTTCAGCATTTTTGTAGCGCCAGTGAGGAAGGATTTCGCTTTTATAAGGCTCGACCATCAAAACGCCCTGTTCACCCCGGCCAACCTGGTACAGTTCGGGACGTTCGCGAAAATTAATGTTGGCAAAATCTTGCTGATAATCAAATGGACGGGTCAAAGCGGCACCATTGTTAAAGTCTTTTTAACAATTTTAGACGGCAATGAAGAAAAGGTGTTGAGGTTTTTTGGGGTACAAAAACGCAAAAAGGCCATCCTTCCGGATGGCCTTTTTACTTGTTTGATGCCTGGCAGTTCCCTACTCTCACATGGGGAGACCCCACACTACC